>JBBRCV010000071.1:0-22272 GCA_038204505.1 Elainellales cyanobacterium | reverse complement strand
TCATTGCTGCCGAATCTGCTTTCAGAGCAAGCGCCGTGGTCATTGCTGCCAAGTCTGCTTTCAGAGCAAGCGCCGTGGTCATTGCTGCCAAGTCTGCTTTCAGAGCAAGCGCCGTGGTCATTACTGCCGAGTCTGCTTTCAGAGCAAGCGCCGTGGTCATTGCTGCCGAATCTGCTTTCAGAGCAAGCGCCGTGGTCATTACTGCCGAGTCTGCTTTCAGGGTAAGGGCATAGGTTATTGCTGCCAAGTCTGCTTTCGCAGCGAGGGTAGAGCTTAAAGCATATTCAAAGTGAGGATTAACAGCCGCCTCATGAGCTGCGATCGCCGCCGCTGTGCCAGTCATCCCTCGATCTTCTAGAAAACCTGATAACGCCGCTGCCGCGCTGCTGAACTCTTCATAAACATTAGAGTTCTCCCCTACTGCAAAATCTAAAACATCGACAGCCAACAGCCATGGGCTAAGGGAATCATCAAGCCGTTTTACTGCAATAGCTCGGACTCCAAAAGCGATCGGCTCGGGGAACTCATAAAGATCGCTCTCTTCTTTACAAAATAGACCCCTAACTTCTGAAAGTACTGGTAGTGAGGGACTGACAAAATCTCCTTGAGCGATCCACCCGTTGAAAACCCGCCGCCCTTGCAAATGTCTAACCCTAAAAAAACGACCTTCGATCGCATTAGAAAACTGCCAATTTTTTGTCAGAGTGAACTGTGCAAATTCAACCCAGGCACTCATATCAGTTCCTCAAGCTTGACAGTCCACCAAACATCTGTACCTTGCCACCGATTGAAAACCTTTTTTATGGATAGATAGCGCTGAACCTGCCCATAGTCTCTTAAGTCTTGAGGGATCGGAAGTTCAAAAATCACGGATTCTAATTTAGGGTAAAGTCTAATTGCTTGAGAGACTTGACCCACTGAGTAAAACTGTCTCAAATAGCCGTAAGAGTGGATCTGTGCCAGATTTCCCCCGTAGGTGATCCTAAACGTAGCCGCATAGGTAGGGGTAGGAAATAGCGCCCAATCTTGAGTAGGGGTGAGGGTTCCCATGAGTTTCCAACTCATTCTTCAAAGTCCTCTGAATCGTCGTCGTCTCCTAGCTCTAAAAGCCTCTCATCATATTCCCCCCCCTCAAGATAGTCCTCCAGATCTTGCCCACCGAGCGCCTCAAGAATTCCCGATCCAACGCGAGCAACAAAATGAAAACCGCTCGAGTGTTCAGCCGCAACCGCCCCCCAATTAGGGGGCAAGTTACAACCGAGAGTAAGATCAAACTCTGGATCACCCGGCAGAATAATCATTCTAGAGAGCTACTGAAGGATCTTGACTACCAGAAGATCGCCAACCCGCAGGCAAGGTCACAGAAGGATCGTAGAACGTCGTAAGGGTTGAAGTTCCCCCCGATGATGCCACCGACCGTGAAGCCTTGGGGGGCTTGGGATATGAAGCCCCAAAAATCACATCTTTATCGGTTGACTGTGCTTCCTTGATACCCAACTGCGTTGAGCTGCCGCCAATGCGTTGAGCCGTTGTGTTGGGCATGACCCAGCCGTATTTGATACCGCCGATTGTGACGTAAACGGTTTTACCTTTGGGAGTTGAACCTCCCGTTCGGTATTTCCCTTTACCCACTGACCAACCCGCGCCCCTGGCAGCGACAACACTGCCAGCGCTGATGAAAGATGACACAATCCCACTAGCAAACTTTTTCCGTGCCCTAGCAGGCTTGGGGGCATTAGCTCCAAACACAAAGCCACTAGCAAACGTGTTTACCGGGGCTTGCCCGAGCTGTTGGCTCTGCGCTTGGTCAATGTTCGTTGCAAAGCCGTATCTGATGGGAGAGCCGCTAAACGGCACCACCGCAACAATTCTCTTAGGACCTGTGCGACTCATAATTTAAAAACCTCTGTGAGAAATTGACAGTAAAAAATGATGGCTAGCGCGGGGTTACAGCGTTACGCCCGTTGTCTCGTTGCGGCTGAGAGGCACGTTAACAGACACGGTATGAGTAAAGGATGAATACCATGCCCCTGTGGTCGCGTCTTGAATGGGAACCCCTGCAATAGGAGAAGGGAAACTGTTTAAATCAGCGTCGGCTGTAGCGTTGCCTGAATTGTAAGCAGCTTGAGCCTTAGAGCAAGCGTCTAATAATTTAGAAACAAATTCGCTAACTTTGGGATCAGCTAAAGACACAGTAGTTTCACCCATCAAAGCTTTAAGTGAAATCGTCACATCTCCACTCGCTTCCACCATTGCGGCGGAGGGAAGTTGTACATCTAATTGAGAAAGTAGTAAGTCAGCCATGTTAAAAGGTTCCTTTGAAATAATTAGAACTAGAATAAAAGATGCCCTGTGGCAGATCTTCACAAACATCTTAATAAGTGATATTGAAAGATTTTAGTTACCTAGTAAGGGCTTTAAGTCTCTAGCAAAGAACTAAGGAACCCAAAGGGTTCGGTAATTTTAAAAACCTCTAAAAATAAATCGTATTAATTTTTGTTAAGTATTTGATCGTGAAGGCTTGGACTTAGAAAACTTGAGTAACTCTGATTAATTATTTGACGGGGTTTAATGCTGCAAGAAACATTCTCTAGATCAGTCAGTATCCTCAAATCACTAGGATCACAGCATGGCAACCAGTTAATCGAGGTTTACAAACCGGGATTACTGACTCCATGGGACAGAAGTACAACGAAGAGATACTACGGATTTTTAACTGATTTAAGAGCAAAAATAGATATAAATTCTCTCTCAGAAATGCCATTACCTGACCTCGATGTAACTACGTCAAGGATCGAAAGGATGACATCAATTAGGGATTCAGAATGGAAAAGTCCTCGTATGGAGTTAGAGATACTTTTCAAAACTTCTACTGCTCCACTTACGGAAATAGCTAGCTTATCACTGTTGAATCGACAGCCTTACTACCAAGTCAATCTGATGGGGTATTTAACTGATAACGGTATTTTTGCCATGGGGAATGATGCCGTTTTGTTCGTCAGAGTTAAAAATGTAGGGTGGGGTACACTCTATCAGAATGATGCAGTTGTATTGTTTGGAGCTGTAAAAGAAGAAGCAACAGTAATACCAAACGCACCTATAGAAATCAGTCATTCTGATTCTTATAGATGGGAGATAACGGATCAAAATAGTTTGCTTTTACCTGCAAACCCGCAACGTAAGCATTTAGTTCTAATTAACAAGGGAAGTGAACCAATTTACATTAATTATGGACTAGTTTCTACTGCTGAATACGGCATAACTTTAATGCCAGCGGGAGGAAGTTATGAACTTAATACAACGAATCTATACAAAGGAGTTTTAAGCGCAGTTAGTCAAAGTTCTGGAAGTATTCTTACAGGGATTGAATCGGTGTAAATTATGTTTAATGTTGGCAAGTATTTCTACAAAACGGGAACGCTAGGAACTGTATCAAGCGCGATGTATTTTCACATCATTCATCCTGATTTTTACCACGCGGGAAGATTTGAAACTTTAAGAGTAAGAAGATTACAGGTGCAAAACTTTAGACCCGATGGAGCGCTAGTAAAACAACTAAAAAGAATGCATTTGTTAGAGGATTTTTAACTATGAATGCCTCTCGTGATTGGCTTGTACCTGCTGGCGATACCGGGATTTATGTTACTCCGAATGAGCCTGTAGACCCGTGGGACTGTGCCAGGTGGTCGGGTTCTCCGATATGTAGTGATCCGGTGAGTTTTAATCCTGAATTAACTTTTAGCCCTTCTACTGGCTTAACCGTAGACCCTGTAACGCTGACCCCTGACATCTTTGGAGTTTCAAGCGGTGAACTCGCAACACTATCTCCCATCTCGTTAGATCTACCTGCTTATGAATCTAATGAATGTGAGACTTGCTTAACGTTTGGGGGAACATTTTGGTTTATTCCAATCCCTCAATATACGACGTGCTACCGCCGCCCCGAGTGTCGCCCCGATCCACCGCCGCCACCGCCGCCACCGCCGCCACCGCCGCCCGCTGGGGGAGTGGGATTTTTCCCGGTTAACTATGATCACAATCCAGCGTGTTTATACTTTTTGGATGTGCGTATACCCGGCTATCTTATTGGTGGAAACGCCATTTTAGATTGGGTAGTCAATCGAAACGGTTTCGTTCAGGGAAGGGTTACGGGCATAGAAGTCAGACTTGACAGCTTTACATTAGTAGACACTTTTTCCCCTAATCCTGGAATTACTGCATATCTGGAAGATTACGGAATAGGTTCATACTATTTAGAGGTTCGGTCTTTTCATGTTATGTATACGGACTACAACGGCAACACCTTAAGCCGTAGAGTTTATGGACATCAAACCCCACAGGTTTTATTTGCCGACGATTGGGGCATAGTAGTATACCCAGTTCCTAACGTCGAGATCGCCGCCGTCGTCCCCTTTACTCGAGAACAAGCGATTAACCAGTTAGATTCTGGAATGGTCAATTATGCAGTGGATCGAGAAGTTTTTGAAGCACATTGTATTCATGCTCGCCCCAATATCCCGCCCCCGCCCCATGACCCACCAGAGAGATGCTGTATGCCGTGTTGTGATAATGCTAATGAGTCTGAAGAGCTGCTGCGTAAGATAGCGAAACGCTTAGGGGTCGATGCCTACCCCGTTGTGGTTCCACAAAACCTGATGCAAGGGAACGCAACTCAATCAATCGAATCAATTACAGAGCTTACAATCTGGCAAGTTTTGCAGCTAGATGGTTTGATTGGGCAATTCCCGGTAGATATCAAAATTAAAGATGCTGATCTAACACAACCGGGAAACCAAGAAAAGACAATTAGGTTGTATAACATTGCTGAAGCATTAGCCGAACTTTACGCCGTGGGGGTTAAAACCTCAGTAGTAGGGGATGCACAAACTCAGATGCTAGCTCGGTTAGCGGCTGAAGCTGTCAGCACTCATGCGGGGGTTGCCGTCAATCAAGATTATGTGAGGGCGATCGCCAGCTATCTAGGTTTTGCATCCAACACGCCCCCCCGAAAATTAAAGTTCGCCTTCGATTTAACTGAGCCTGATTCTCTAGACAAATTAATGCAAACGGTGACGAAAGAGATTGTAGGTTTTGAAGATACTGATAAAAACACAGTTCAGGACTATCTCGAAAAATTGATGTTTGCTGCTGGAATTATTAAAGCAGTTTACTACCGTAAGGGTTCGCAGGTTCCCGAACTGCTCAAACAGATGCAGTCAATTTTTACAACAGGCGGATCAGAAGAAGAAAAGAAGGCATGGAAAGAGTTTCTAGAGCACCTTAATCAAGTTGATTTATTCCGAAGTAACCAAGCCGCTACTCCCCAAGTGAGAGATCGCACAATCGAGCCACCAGGAAACTAAATGGGTCTTAGAATTCAAGCTGCTAACCTGATTAGCCGACAGCTACGAAGAGCCGCCACGGGTGGACAAGCTCGTGTATTAAATTTTGCCTTTAGCTCTGCTAGTGGAGCCGCTGCCGCTCGGGGTGAGAGTGGCAGCGGCGGGCTGTTACAAACCCTTTTCGGTTGGGCGGGTCGGATTGTCGGGTTTGTGTCTAGCATTCTAAATTTTGCGAGTTGGAGCTTTACCGCTGCTTTTGGCTGGGTGTCTTCTCAAGTTCAGCAGATCTCGCAGTTCAACTGGAATGCAACTGATGCTGAGATGGGGCAAGCCATAACCCAAAGAAACGTGGGGTTAGCTGGTACGTGGGGAACTGTGGTCGGTTCTGCATTGGGCAGCATTGCGGCGATCGGAGTTGGGGTCGGGGTTGCCTTCCTTGTGCCTGTTGTAGGGGGTGCTGCCCTAGCTAGAAGTGTTGCATCAGGCGCAACCCCTGAAGTGCTAGAAGAGGTCTCAGGGAACCTAAGAGCAGCCGTGACGGCAACAGCCGCAACCTTTACCTCAAATAGCGTTGCATCGGGCTACATCAATATCCGTAGAGCCATCAAAAAAATGGGGGCACCTACGCTAACCGCTCTGTTTGGGGAGGCAGGTAGCAACTGGATTAGAAACGTATGGGGCAGCTCAGGTTCACCTCGATTAACGATCGCTGACTCCATTGAAAATACTGTGCAGGGGATGCCAGGGGGAGCTGCTGTGAGAGCTTTTACCGCCGCTGCGGTGGAGGAGGCGTTTGACTCCTTCATGGAAGCTGGTTTTATTGTTGCCGCTGAACTAGATGTGCAAATTGCCAGTGCCAAAGCTGCGAATAAAACGGTTTTAGGTCCAGAGCGATCGGTTGAAATTAAGCCCGATCGAGATGTTGATGAAAAGTTCACTCTAGTTGGTGCTACAAGCTTACTCAAGCCTCAAATTCAAAATGTTTTACATCATTCAAAGCTGTTACACAACCGAGATATAGGGCAGATTGTGGGAATGCCAGTAGAGGAATGGAGACGGGCTAAACCTCACCTGAAAACCGTATCAGTAATTTTCAGGGATAAAAAAGAAGCCCCCTGGCGGCATCCAGACGGATCACGCTGTAGAGAAGCTAGCTATTCCATTCCAGACATTAAGCCCGGTGTGGGATGGCAAGATCTGAAACGCGCCGCAGATGCATACACTTGGGGCAAGTTTCGAGCGACGGCTAACCTTGATAATGGCAGGCAGATGGCTGTATATGGCGCTACTCCTCAAGATGCCGAACGAAAATTAAGGGACTTATTGTTGCTATCAAGTGCCAAAATCATCACCCTCTCTATCAGTGAGGAGAAGGAGAGAAATAGACGACTAAAAAAAGAACCTACTCGGATGTATCCCGCATTTGTAACCACGTTGATCCGCCGCCCCACAAGCGATCCGGACTCAGGTAGGACGATCGGCAACCAGATATTTTCTGAGGTTCATGAGCGTTATCAGCTATGGAAACGAGAAGCCCCCGATAATTTTGTTTTATAAAAATTATGCCTATTAACAATCCTGTTACTGCTGCGACCGCTGGAATAGGTCTACTTCGAGAGTCAAAAAGAAAAAAATTAGGGGTTGCCGCTGGACAGACTTTGCCTGTTCAGTGGGAAATGGAAAAGGTTTCCTTAGTTTATCAAGTCGAGACCAGCGCCCCTGCTCGGGTTCGGTTGTATCGCTCTCAATCTTCAATGAATGCGGACGCAACCAGGAATTTAAACGTTGAACCGTTGCCGGGGGGCGGGCTGTTGTTGGAAGTGGTGACAACTGGCGATCGCCTCATCATTGATCTATCGCCCGTGGTTTGGACTGTCGAAACGAATGATATTTACTATGGGTTACTAACTAACCGAAGTAACAATACAACGGATTTAGAAGTTAGTTTGTTCTTTATTGGATAGGTGCTGAGATATGCCAGTGATAAAACAACAGGGACTTTTTACCCCTACAATCACACCGGAAAGTTTCACCGAGGGTTTAAAGCTTGCCCTCACTGCTGCCGGATATGGAACGATTTATGCTGAATTTGATGACAATGGGAATAAGAACTTAGTCTATCAAGTTGTGAGTGATACAACTAAGACTTTTGAAACACTCTATTTACACTTTCAAATCGGTGAATCTTTACAAGTAGATCAGAGGCTTCACACTGCGTTTGATACAGACACTAACACAGGCTCAAACCTGGATCAGTCCCATAGTTCTAACGGGTTTTCGTCAGATAACCCCTTGCAATGGATCGCCCTTAATAATGGATCAGAGTTTCGTTTTGTCATGCTCTATCAGGCTTCTCAGTCAATCTGTTTAGGGATGATAAGACCGCTGGGAATCCCTGGTTATTGGGATGAAAATATCGCGCCTTATGCTCTGGTTCCAGATCTAACTAAGACTATATTGCAATATTTCTTATTACCAGAGGTGAGTCCTTATACAGCCAACAGCTATATAAAATCTAGTTGGCTTGGTTCAATTATCTCTAGTAAACGCAACCCCTTTAATAATGAGATCGATATCTTGACCCGTCTTGTTTTTGCCCCCCAATCTAAGCAGGGTATATTCGGGATGTCCTCATCATTAATTGCACTGGCAACCGATAATCTTTTAACCATTGGGGATCTCATTTCACTACCAGATGGATCGGAGTATTGCACGATCGCCTTAGCTGCTAGTAGTAGTGCTGTTGTTGTGAGAACTACAGATGCTATTTAATCAATCTCTTTCTGTGTCAGCAAGGAAAGTAAATCGAGGATCGATTATATCGATATCGGAAACAGATGGCGATCCACCACCGCCGCCGCCGCCGCCGCCACCCCCT
Source organism: Elainellales cyanobacterium (assembly GCA_038204505.1). GTDB lineage: Bacteria > Cyanobacteriota > Cyanobacteriia > Elainellales > Elainellaceae > Timaviella. The sequence goes on along the minus strand of JBBRCV010000071.1, from coordinate 14,052 downwards.
ACACCAACGATTTGCCGCTATACCCCGATCACTGTGGGACAGATTTTCCCACGGTAGGAGCACGCCGATCGCCCTTAGCTACTGCCATGAGTCGATTCTCTACCAGGTAGAAGCAGTGGTAGAGATATGCGGCACAAGTTAACCAGGTCAGTGCTAGGAGTCCAAAAAACTGTTCTGAGTCTCCATTGGGAAGGGACATCTGATAATCAATGCTGAAAAGTGGATGAATGATCCAGCCTACAAGGGTTGTGAGAACGGATGCAATGCCGATCGCCGCGCAGCCCCAGATCCCTTCCCATAAACTCATTAAGTTGGGAACTATCCCTTTCACAATGCCAATTTCAGGGGCTTGAAGCTTAGGGAAGTAGCGGCTTAGAACTAAATGGATGAGGTGGTGAACAATGGCGATCGCAACAATTGGAGAAAGTAAGGTCGAGCAGGTGACCGGGATAAGCCAGTCAGGACGGTTAGACAAGTAGGACAACAGCACAGCCCCAGAAATAAAGACAGACTTAACGATATAAACATTCATCCCAGCAAGCAGGCTTAAAAACAGGGCATTGAGCCATGAGCTAGGGTAAGGAAAGCATTTAGGGTACTTCATTGGGCAAACTCTAGATAGATGTACATTTGACCGCCTTAGCTTCTAAGTGCGGTCTTTTTTAAAGTGCCCAATAAAAAACCCGCTCTCAAGGTGCGGGTTAATGCGTTCTACCTTTGGCTAATCTGCCCAGTCCTTTAAAGCTTCCATGCCACGATAGAAAGCCACTTCGGTGATTTGAAGCAACCGCTGCTGATAAGCTTCAGTGAGTGGGGTCGTTTGTGCCAGGTCGATCGCCGCTGCCACACTTGCTATTTTGAGCAAGAAGGCTGGGTTCTCTGGGTTGAAATCTGCCTCATAAAGGGTGTCAATCCAGTTGGTTAGACCATACTGTTGAGCCATAGCTTTGAGGTCTAACATCTCAGTTTCCTCTTATGAAAAAACCCGCTCACAAGGGGCGGGTGAATGCGTTCATTGATGAACCAAACCTGTTAGCCTACTTTGTTTGCCTGAGCCTTTTGTCTCAAATGGTTCAGCCTTGACTGTAGTACAGCAGGGGATTTAATTTTCATCGCTTCCATCATTTTCTTGGTTTCTTCTTTCATGTTCAGACTCCTTAATAGTTGTAGTACAGTCTTAACGATTATCGTACAGTTCTCTAACTTGGCTGTCTACCTCAGCCTCGTAATATTCGTCTTTCTCAAGTCGCTCGTTTAGCTCATTGTGCCAAGAATCGGGATAATCGCCATTGTAATCACCGCCCGTAGGGGTTCCATCAGCATCTGGGCTTGATAGGAATGGATCGCCCCCTTCTCTCGCTGCAAGTCCTTGCTCTTGCCCACGCCTGCCCCAATCTTCTTGGGTCATGTCGTCTTCACCATCGTTACCGCGCCATGAAGTACCACTAAACATAGAATTAACTTAGCTCCGTGTGGGGTCGCCAGGGGTAGAGGGTCTCAAGCTATCCCCCTGGCTTTTACAATGCCGTCTTTCCGGCTGTCATTTCCTAGAAGGAAAAAGGAAGGGGAGGGAATGATCCTCCCTTGTGCCAACCTTCCTAGTAGCAACCGAGCGGCGCTTGCTTCTCTGGCAAGGGCGGGTATCCAGTGGGTTGATCTGGCGTGGCTGGAACTGCGGCAACTTCTTTCGCTTTGGGCGGGTAGTAGTTGTATTGGCTCAGATCTGCGGGGCTGAATTCTGGCACCAGGCGATCGGTGCTGATGTCCCAACTGGCGATCGCTCCAGTCGTATCACACACGACGATCGCCCCGCCTTCACCAAAGGCAAAGGGGAAGTAGTAATGCTCTGAGCCATCAGTAGAGTTCAGCCGTGCATACGGCTTGGGGGCAATATCCCACCAGTGAACGGCGTTGCCACTTTGCAGAACTGTAAATTGTTCTCGGCTGATGTAGTACTGCTCTGGATAGACTTCAGCAAACATTGTCGAAGATTGGACAGGTGCAGAACTGGCAGGAGCAGAGTTTGAGGGCGAACCTGTTGCACTGTCGAATAAGTTGTTTAGAAAAGTGGCATTGGCGGGGCGGCTACGAAGCCAATCGAGAGCGGTAATGCCTGCCAAGCCTACCATCGCGGGGAGAAGTTGGCGGCGCTTCATCTGCCTACCTCTCTGTAAACTACGTCAATGACATCACCTAAACAGGGTTGCTGATGTTGCACATCTTGGAGGGATTTACGGGCGGCAAGCTGCGCCTTAAGCTTGAGCATTTTGCGCCGGGGGGATTCCTCCAAGAAGTCAGCAAAATTCTCAACCTGCTCATCCTCTCGCTTCTCGATCGCCTTCTGCATATTGGCGATCATGTTGTCCTCTTCTCTCTCCAGTCCCGCAATGTCAGCTAATAGATCATCTTCTACTTCTTCTGCTAGGGGAGTTGGTTGGAAGTTCTGGAAATTCTGGAACTCCTGATAGTTTTGAAACTCCCCTGACTCTCTGAGACGGCGGATCTTAGCGATAAACTCAGAGCTTCTAAGCCGGCGTTTTTCACCAGTCTCTTGATAGTATTTACAAGCATCCGGGCTGATGTGTTTTGCTGTAATTGTCAGCAGCTCCACCCCGTGCCGGGGCAGATCACCCGATTGGGGTAGAACCACGCTGAACGCTTGGTACACAAACTCTAACCAGTTTCGGATCGTTTTCGGGGTAACGTTCCAAAATTTTGCCACTTCCTCTATGGGAGTGAACTCTTTAATCTCACGCAGTGCAGCCATAATTAATGAAGCTCCATAGTTCGTGAACAACTTGGGGTGATGCCAGCGGGTAGGTGAACTCTACCCGCTGGTTCTGATTGCCGTCTCTCCGGCTGTCTCCCTTTTCCTGTTAGGGCAAGGTCTCAGGGACTTGCTTTCGACTGACGGGCTTGATGGGGCAAGCACCCCACGTCAGCTAGGAAGAGAAAGGGTGGGGAACGATCCCACCAGTTGCCATCCTTTCTATTTAGTGCAAGCAATTTCAAATTGTTTTGCTCGTGAGAAAAACTCATCAATATCCCATTCGGCAGTTTGAAGAAGTTGAATAAGGATACGAACTTGCTCAAGTGTCAAAAGTATTGACCTCTCCCCTCTTTCCCATCGACCGATTGACACGATAGATACTCCTAAAGTCGTGGCAAATATTTGCTGTGACATCCCCAGCTTTTGACGTAGTTCCTTCAAGGGGGAACCCTCCCTGTGTTGATCATTGCTACTCATAGGTATACCATCAAATAGCGCCTTTGGATAGTTCCAATGGAGCTAATCCACTAAACAACATGCAAAAGCACACCTTTGCGAGTGCTAGGGCGGTTTAGAGGATTCGAGTTGGGAGTATACAGCGGCACTAAAGCCCCCAAGCGTTTAGACGCTGCATACAAATCATCATCTAAAAAACCTAGTTTGTGAGTTTACTTATGGATACTCAAGCATCTGAATGGGTTCAGGAAGGATTTAACGACTTAGCGGACGACATCAGAAATCTAGAGGTCAAACACAACCAACTTGTTGAATCTCTCAACCTGCTTTGGGGAGAAATTCAACGAACCGCTAGCGATCCGCTAACCCGGCAGTTTTGCACAAGGCGTATAGACGAACTAACCAACATGCTTCACGACGATCGCACCCTAGAAAAGCAAATCCCAAGCACTAAACAGCGTGCTTGGGATTAATTTAAGTTGAAATAAACAATTAGCCAAAGGCATAAAAATCATGGTAGCAGATTTTTCCACAGGTGCTAGACAGCACCCCGGTTTGTTGGCGATGGAAGAAGAGGCACGCTTGCATCTTGAAGATGAAATCTTCCACGCTGTCACCACATCCCCGCATCCCCGCTTAGAGATCGCCAAAATTGCCCGCTGGAACGGCGTGACTCCGGAGGTGATGGAACAGACAGCCCAATCAGTAATTCAGCGTAGGACTGGGCAAGACCTAGAACAGATTGAATTCCATCAAGTCGTCAAGGCAGTTCAAAAGTTGGAGCTGGAAGAACCGGATCAAGGAATCAGGGAATGGAAATTACAGGCACTTGCCCGACGGCTGCGCCGAACGGCACGACAGATCATGGATGCCTACAACAAAGCTTTGTGTAATCAGAAGGCAGTCAAGCCTCTATCTATTAAAGAATTTAGGGAGATGGCAGCCCGTGAAACTGAATGGCTAATCCATGGGTGGATACCTCAAGGCTCTTGTGTTTTGCTCCATGCAGAGGGCGGTGTAGGTAAGACCCTGATGGCTTACGAGATGATTGAAAGTGTCCTTGCTGGCAAGCCCTGGAATGGTTACCAAACCCGTAAAGGTGACGTGCTGTTAGTCCAGGTGGATGAACCCTCCCAAGTCACAGCCGAACGGATGGACATCCGGGGAATCCAAGACGATCAACCCCTCTATATCCTTCCAGATTGGCAGGTAGAAGCAATGAGCCGCCTAGAGTCGCACATTGAAGAAACTAAACCCGCCCTCGTCGTCATTGACTCCTTGACGGCGATCAACCGAAACTGCGTTTTCAGCGAAAACGATACTGAGTACGCCCGTCCCGTGTTGCAACTGACCAAAATCGCTGACAAGTATGGTTGCGCGGTTATTATCATTCATCACAGCAATGCAGAGGGTAAAGCTAGAGGTACAAGGGCGATCTTCAATTCAGTAAGTGAGGTATGGGGAATGAGCGCCCCCAGCTTCACCGAGCGGCTGTTAAGGGTGGAAAAAACCCGCTTAGGTCGCCCTCCAGGTCGCTATAAATTCCAGTTTGATGAGGAGGATTTTAGCTTTCACTACATGGGAGAAGACATCGAGGATGGCGAAGAATCAGCCAATCACGAGGAACGGGTAAGGCTGTGGCTATCAGAAGAGGGTCAGAAGGGAACCCGCTTTACAAGTTTGGAGGTGTCAGAATATCTCAACCTCGATCGCCATGGTTCGAGGCGCGCTTGCTATGAACTTTGGTCTAAGGGACTGATCAAACGAGTTCGCCCCAAGGGTGAAAGATTCTATTTGTACTACTCTCAAAGCCCCTCAAGTGATCAATGTGATCAATGGGGGGTCTCACCCATAATCACTTGTAGCGATTTTGAAACCCACACACAGCAGGACTTCCAATCAAGTGATCAAAGTGATCAATGTGATCAACGTTTTTCAGAAAATCCACACGTTGAAGTTTAAAAAAAAGAGCGATCACATCGATCACTTGATCACATGCCACCGGAAACCGCACTAAATAAGGAAACATCAAGTGATCACTCAGAGGGCAAAAATGCCGATTTAGTGATCACTTGCCCCTCTACGGCTCTAGCTTCACAAACCAGCTTCACAATTGGTGATCAGGTGGTACTAGTCGGTGAGGGGGTTGCGAAGGCTAAAAAAATTGAGCTTGCGATGACCTGGACAGTCAAAAAAGCGGGAAGTAAATGGATACAGGTGATCAATGAACACTTGGGCGACCGCCAATTCCCTGCTAACTGGCTGAAAGTCCTGAAACCTGCCGCCGTCCGCGTCTTTAATGGCTGAAACTTGCGGGGAATGGGTCGAAGCCTTGAGATATCGAATCGTTCACCTTAAGGGCACGAAAGAGGAATCATGGCGCGGGGACTACTGGAAAGTATTGAAGGGACTGCCTATGAGTGAGTCGCTTACTATTGATATGCTTGAATCCGTGATTGCAGCAACGCAACCCAACACAAAAACACGGAAAAGGGCATGTATGGCAGTAGGCGCACTTGCAAAACTGGCAAGACTTGAATATGACCCCTCACCCTATGCAGGCAAGTACGGCAGTAAAGCAGTCCATCCCCGCGAATTAGTAGGGGATGAAATAATTGTGCAATGGTGGAAAGAGTTAAAGAATCCCGGTTGGCGTTGGTTTTTCGGGATGATTGCCGCTTATGGGTTGCGACCTCATGAGGCTTTTCGACTCAATTTTGATGCTCTGAAAGACGGCGATCGCGTGCTGCAAATTGAGGAAAATTCTAAAACTGGATCGCGTTTAGTTTGGTCTTTTCATCCAGAATGGTTTGAGCAATTCAAGCTCTCTCAAGTGCAGATCCCTAACATAGACCTCACCCGCTCTAATGAGAAGGTGGGTCATAGCAGTACGGAATATTTTGGGCGAACCATTCGCCTTCCCTTTCGGCTTTACACTATGCGTCATTGTTGGGCAGTTCGGGCACTGCTGTATGGATTGCCTGACACATTAGCAGCGCAACAGATGGGTCACTCAGTGGATGTCCACCAGCGGCTCTATCAACGCTGGGTAAATCGATCGCACCATCAGGCAGTTTATGATCTGCTGATGAGTCGCAGCGATCGACCGCAACCACCGCCCCTTTAAAAACAAAAAGCCGATACGCTTTTCAGCGCACCAGCTTTTAGAATTATGCTGTATACCCCCAGGGGAATTCGAATCCCCGTCGCCTCCGTGAAAGGGAGGTGTCCTAGGCCTCTAGACGATGGGGGCTTGCGCTTAGGTCGTCTCGATATATGCTTTGTAGCCTTAACTAAGGTAGCGAATGGCGGGTCTCTCTGTCAACTACTTGGCGCTAAATTTGGCGGGACAAACAGAAAAGAGGTGGGGGCGAGAGGAGCAGTAGGGACAGGATTTTTTTGATGGAGTAGTTGAACCATATAGTGAATTAAGTAGCCAGCGATCGCCAAGCCCACAACCGCCATGACCATTGAAGCAGCATCCGGCAGCCACTCTGGCATCATCACCCGATTCACCAACGCAGGTTTGGCAGAGTTTGAGACGCTAACAGCGGCGATCGAGCACCGTTCAGAATAATTAGCAGTAGTCTTGGCGGTGATGCTATGGGCAGTTCGGAACTGCTGAATTTTTTGAATCACGGCGATCGGGCGCGAGCCGCTGCGGCTCCATTGCAACAACGCTTCACCTGTAATGCCACACAAGTTCACTTCAGGAATTTCATATAGGCGCTGCAACAGCGAACGATCTTTGGTGACCAAAACTACCATGCTGGACTGGAAAGATTGGGAAAGCGCGTATGCCGATCGCCCCACAGCGAGAGAGACTCTGGCTCTGCGAGTAAGAGATTGCCCTGCACCCATTTTGAGAGCGGTGTGGTGTGCATCGGCTTGAGTGACTTTCCAATTGCTGTTGGCGTAAAAGCGGTGGAAATCTTTGGCAATTCGCTCTAAGTCAGGGTCAGGAGAGCGATCGAACATCATCTTCATCTCCTCATAAACCACTTGGGGAATGTAGCAATTGCCTACCCGCGCAAACTCTCGCCATTCGCTGCAAGAAGCCGCAGACAAAGCGCTAACATCAAACACCAAGATTACTGAGGGAATTGCCACCATAACTTTCATCTCCGAAACTAACCACCAATACCAAGACGACCTGCCAAACCCGGCGTGAGGGGGAGTAAAGTCGCCGCCATCAAAAACAACACCAATAGACCCAGAGCAGCACGGGCATCACTAGGTTCAACCAATTCATTTAAAGCAGGACGCTCTAAATTCCGTTGCAAAACCAAAATCACGATCGCCCAATAAAGCGCTAACGGATTTGCCAATGTCGCAATTCCTAGCACAAGCAACGTTGCCACTGTCGTTCTGCCTGCCGTTTTCCGCCCGTAAATAGCTTGAACAATTCGTCCACCATCAAGCTGTCCCGCAGGCATCAAATTAATGGCAGTGATCACCAATCCTAACCAGCCAATCACGACCAAGGGATGAATGCTGACCACAGGCTGTTGCAGGGCAGAACCTAAAACGACCCGTGCCAACGTGCCCACCAGAATCGAGCCTTGGAAGAACTCTACTGGAATTTGAAACAGGCTGCCGGGGGTTGAAAGTACCAAGCCCGCCATTAGCATACCCAAGGCAAGCAGTCCACCTGCTGCCGGACCTGCAAAAGCAACATCAAACAGGGCTGAGCGATCGGGCAGCAAGCTCTGAAATCGAGTTAATGCACCAAAAGAGCCGATCTGAATAGCGGGAATAAAAAAGGGTGGACTTAGACGAACCTGTCGCTGGCGGGCAATCCAGCGTCGGGCAATTTCATAAATCGCTAAAATTAGCAGAATCCCAGCGCTCATGGGCAGCACTTCAAGATATCGTTCTGGCTTACTAAAAAAGTCAAAGCCCTTCAAAATACCTGCGGTTTCCATGCTGCTGGCGATCGTCGCCAGCCCCAAAACCCCAGCGAGTAAGGCTTGGGTGAGCGTCGTTGGCTTAGGATCGTTGGTACTAGGCAACACGACAACAACAGGCTTGCTATCCTCGCCTTCAACTAAAAATAGACGATAGCGATCGCCCAATCGAGCCTTCAAGCTTGCCGACAATTGCTCATAGCTGGCTGCCGGATCTCCTCGCAGGTTTCCCCGAAAAATTACGCCATCTTGATACGGAATGGTTTCGGTGGCAAAAAACGTGTCGATGCCAAAAATGCCCCGCACTAGCTGCACGTCTTCGGCAGGCATAGCAAGTTCTTCGGGCAGTTCTGGAGGAGGCGTTTGGAGGACTGGGGCGGGTGCTGTAGAAGTTTTGGAAAGATCTGGCGAGGAGGATAGATCAGGAGCCGATTGGCTGTCGATCGCCCGTAACTGTCGTCCCAGGATAATGTAAACCACCGTCGAAGCGACTAGCAGAAACAGAACCCCAGCTAAGTTCATGTAAATTCCAGCAGCCGATAACCCAAAGAACAGCAGCCAGGGCAGCATCAACGCCACCGACTGAAGCCAAGCCAAAATCCCCAGCTTGCCCATAGGCTGAGCGCGATACAAGCCCCAACCCAATATTCCCAACGCTACCAGCAGAATCAGAGCAGTAATCATGGTCGAAATCCCTTTATCTTCCCACTAGAAACGGCGTTATTGCCAAGACTCTAGCGAGCTTTATCCTGTGAGTTAATCTATCATCCGTGTTTTGTCACACAGAGAAAAGGGGCAGCGGATGATGATTTGGATTGATTTTTAAAGAGATAACTCTGGTTTTGAAGTAATCAGCTTGCAAAAGTTGTAGATATTCTTTAAGCCTTTAAAGGTATCCATGCTCTGCCAAAAAGCCATCAGTCACGCCACTCATCGACTGGAGCGAGGCTACTGGTTCTGCTGCGGGGTTGCCCAGACGCAAGAACTTTTCTACATATTTGCCCAGCACATCTCCTTCTAAATTGACAGGGCTGCCGGGTTGTAAGTATCGCAGATTAGTTTCAGCATAGGTTAAGGGAATAACAGCCACTTTGAACCAACTGCCGATTGAGTTGCAGGTGGCGATCGTCAAGCTCACCCCGTTTACGGCAATGCTACCTTTCGAGACAATGTATCGGGAAACTTTAGTGTCGCTCACCTGAAAGCTCATTTCCCAAGATTTCTCAGTTTGCACAGAAGCTTCCAGGTAACCCACTCCATCAATATGTCCAGTAACAAAATGCCCACCCAGCTTGCTACCCACTTTTAGAGAAGGCTCCAGGTTGACACACACCTCACCTGAATCACTATTGAGCGTAGTACGACTCAGGGTTTCGGGCGACACTGCTGCCACAAAGCCTCTAGCCTGAATTTCGGTAACAGTCAGACAAATGCCATCCACCGCCACGCTATCGCCCAATTCCAAGCCCTCTAAAATCACTTCAGGTAACTGTCCTGAGCAGACAACTTGGGCTAAATTATGACCCAAAAGGCGGAGCGTTGCCGTGGTGCGAATCAGTCCTGTAAACATACATTTCTTAATAATTCTTCTCAGTCAAGCAAACGATAGATTCCTTAGATATAACGCGGTTAATCTCGGTTCGCCTACAAGAATCATTCTCAATAAAATACGATTCCTGCAAATCACTTAGAAAATTGTGTATCATTCTCAATAAGACTGCATTGTTGAGATCAAGTTGAGATCAAGTTGAGATCAATGAGGCGACATTATTGAGAAAGGAGTCCTTAGATTATGTATAGTACATCCTCACTCAAAGCTGAACTCAACGAACGGGGTTGGCGGATGACCCCCCAGCGAGAGACGATTTTACAGGTTTTCCAAAATCTGCCAGAGGGCAGGCACCTGAGTGCAGAAGATCTTCACATTCTCCTGAATGAGCAGGGGGAAGTCATTAGTTTATCGACGATTTACCGCAATCTCAAGCTAATGTCACGGATGGGCATTTTGCGGGAATTGGAGTTAGCGGAAGGTCATAAGCATTACGAAATTAATCAACCTTCGCCTCACCATCACCATCACTTGATCTGTGTGCGCTGCAATAAAACCATTGAGTTTAAAAATGATGCAGTTCTAAGAACTGGGGCGAAGACGGCACAGAAAGAGGGCTACCATTTGCTAGATTGCCAAATGACAATTCACGCAATTTGTCCAGGATGTCAGCGATCTCTCCTCCCAGCCTACTAGTTTTGGACAGCCTACTAATTTTGGATTCAGCGATCGGCAGTCAGAATTCGCAAGATCGTTTGAGCGTCATCAAGTTCGCCGACAATTCGTTTAACTGGGGTGGGCCATACTCGCATTAGCGTTGGCGTAGCAGTAACCTGGTCGGCTTCGGCAAAGTCGGGGTGCTTTTGCACATCAATGACCTTGAGAGTGTAAGGTTGCTGCAAAGACTGATCTAAAAGGTCGTGGAGCTTGCGTAAAATTCTTTCTGTGCCACTGCTACTGCCTGCAACAAACAGGCGAAGAACATAGCCTTGGGGAGGAGTTTCTGAAATCATGGGCGACCAAGCGGCAGTAATTCTGCCCGGTTCTGAGGGCGTTGGCTCAACTTTTTCATACCGAATGACGAGATCATGATTTTCCCAAAGCTGAGGGAATTGCTTTTGATAGGTACTAGTGATGGCTAAGTCGCAGACTTCTTCGGTGTCAGCAGGATTCCAGGTTAACTCTTCGCCGAAGAGAACGTTCAGTAATGCCCGATGGCGCATCACAAAGGGCGCAGCTTCTGCAACTGTTTTATAGGTTTGAGTTTTAGGATCAAGCCAGCGATCGAGAGTTGCAGTGTAGCAAGGCACCAAAAAATGAGGGGGTTCAGACAGCCCCAAAATTTCTTGAAACACTGAGCAAAGCTGTAGGTGCCAGCGGCTCTGCTTAGAGCGATCAATACAGTACACCAAGTCACCCCCAGGGGTAAACAGAGCAATACCTTTGAACAGGTCTGACGCATTGGCGGGATGCATTGGTAAGATAAACGGAGCCTTCGATCGGAGAACCTTTAAGCATTAACGGATAAGCATTAACGTGACTGCTTGATCAGGATGGGCTGCCCTTCGCATCAAACAGTTCTACCATAGAATCAAAAATGATGGAGGCGCAATTTGCACTCCCACCTTTCTAATTCCGAGAGATGGCTAGTTTTAGACACGACCACGCAGAATTTGAGCCATTTCATTGGGTTTGGGTGACATTTCTAATGCCGTTTCCTCGGTAATGCGTCCGTCTTCATAGAGCTTGTATAGTGACTGGTTCATGGTACACATACCGTCGAAGGTGCATCGAGGAATGAGGGCTTCGATTTCTTCAATGTCGCCGCGACGGATGTAGTCTTTGATGGCATCGGTGTTGATCAAGATGTCGTGGAATGCGGCGCGTTTGCCGTCGGTGGTGCGGCACAGACCTTGGGAAATGACTCCGACTAGGGATTCGGCGATCGCCACTCGCATGGGTTCCTGTTGATCTGGTTCAAACAGGTTGAGAATCCGCTCAATGGTCTTGACAGCGCTGTTTGTGTGCAGCGTTCCCATGACCAAGTGTCCCGTTTGTGCCGCTTTAAGCGCCGTGTTGACTGTTTCCTTGTCTCGCATTTCCCCAATCAGAATGATGTCAGGGTCTTCCCGCAAAGCAGCTTTAAGGGCATTATCAAACTTTTTAGTATGAATGCCTACTTCTCGCTGTTTGATTAAAGATTTGCGGCTTTGGTGAACAAATTCAATCGGGTCTTCGATGGTGATGATGTTTTTGGGCATCTCATGATTAATGTAATCAATCATGGCTGCCATAGTGGTGGACTTCCCCGAACCTGTTGGGCCAGTGACCAAAATTAGCCCTTTATGGTAGTGACAAATGTCTCTGAAGATAGTAGGTAGGCTGAGTTGCTCCATCGTCAAAATTTTCAGGGGGATCAATCGCATGACCATTGCCGGACCTCTCATGCTGTCGAAGATGTTGATCCGCACCCGTGCGTACTCGTACTGCGTCGCACCGTCGTACTCTAAGTTGTCCTGGAATTTTTGAATATCTTCTTCGCTAAGGATTTCCCTAAGCCAGCTAAAGAAGGTGTCTTTATCAGTTACTGGATAGTCGGTCACGTCGATTTCACCCCGGTTGCGGAAGCGGGGCACGTCGCCAACGCCCGTATGTACGTCCGAGAAGCCCTTATCGTAAGCTTCACGGACAAGCTGTGCCATGGTCGGGCTACCAGAGCTACTAGTAGGTTTACTCTGTCCAGCGTTGCCCATGGGGGGGGCGGCAGGGCGATTGTTGGCGGGAGGAGGAGCAGGTCGAGCAGCGGGTGTTAGTGATGTACTGGGGGGGGCGATCGGGCTAGTAGCAAAGCTAGAGTTCACGGTAGTAACTGCTGAAGCAACCGTCGCTGTTGTTGCAGCAGGCATAGAAGCAGGTATGGCAGCAGGTATGGCAGCAGCTTTTGCCGTTCCAGTAGGCGCAGGCGGCATCATATCTGTGACATCGTTAGAGGTCGTTGCCCGTGGCGGTGGCGGTGGCGGTGGCGGCGGCATCCGGAAAGCGGCGGGGTTGTTGGGCAACTGTTGGGCGTTGGGCGAATGTTGTGTGTCAGTCATAGACCCCGTGATTGGCGAGAGATGGGCAGTTTGAGGAGGGGCGATCTCTACGAGTTACCCGCAAGGGGTCGCGCCGCCGTTCCATATCCAGGTTTCCCACAACCGCAATGGGTGTACCACGACATCTTCTGGATAGCTTAATCGTGAGTCATACCACTAGGAAGCACTGTTCCATTCATATCAGCGTGTAGAAAATTCGCCTGGTTAATATTGGCGCTAATCAGCACCGCTTCACTCAAATCTGTCTCACTCAAGTTTGCCCAACACAGCACTGCCCGATAAAGATTGGCACGCCGCAGTTTAGCTCCCCGTAAAGAAGTCCAGCTTAAATTTAGACCTCGCCCATTAATTTGACAGAGGTTTGCATTGATCAAATTTGCCCCTACGCACTGAGCGCGGCTCAGATCGGCTTCTCGCAAATTAGCGTCTTCTAAGCTCACGCCGTGCATGATGGCATTGGTCAAAATTGCGCCTTCTAACATGGCTCCACTTAGCATTGCACTGGTGAGGTTAGCGCTATTTAAAACAGCGCGGGTTAAGTTTGTTTCAGCCAGCTTTGCCCGATGGAGAGCAGCGTGGCTGAGATTGGCTTCGCAGAGATTCGCCTGGTTCAGGATGGCTTCTCCTAAATTTGCTTCTAATAAAGTGGCGCGAGTTAGATTGGCTTCAATGAGCTTAGTTCCGCGCATTCCGGCGCGGGTCAAGTTGGCTTCGTAGAGATTGGCGCGGGTGAGGTCTGCGCCAATGCAATTTACTTCAGTCAGGTCGGCTTCGCGGAGGTTGGCTTCGATTAAATTAACTTCTCGCAAATTTGCTGAATTGAGGTTGGTACCGCACAAGTTGACACGATAAAGATTGGCACGTCGCAGATTAATTTCGCTGAGATTCATGCAACTTAAATTTGCTTCAGCTAGGTTAATTTCTCGAAAATCTCGCTTTCCTGCTGCATATTGTTCCAGCAGTTCTTCAACGTTCATGGTGGATCGTTCCGCAAATGTTTTTAGTCGCTTGATATGGATTTAGATTGCCCTAAATCCACGGCATTGCTCTAGTGGCGTATAATCCAACATTGGCGAGAAATCTATTGAGCGCGAACGAGAGGGAAGCCTGATGCCTGAAAATAAACCTGAAAATTTAAGAAGCCAAGTTGTGACCCAAGGGGTGCAGCGATCGCCCAATCGCGACATGTTGCGAGCGGTGGGCTTTAAGAATGAAGATTTCACCAAACCCATTGTTGGGGTTGCCAGTGCTCATAGCACCATTACGCCTTGCAAC
>JBBRCV010000070.1:0-22428 GCA_038204505.1 Elainellales cyanobacterium | reverse complement strand
TTTCCCTCGCTAATGTGGGGTTGAGAAGAAAAGCTTAAGGCGTGGTTGCCTAACAACTTGTGCAACATTAGCGAGGTGAAACGATAAAATCGTTACAGCCTAGCCTTCTGCTAACTCAGAAAGTCAGGTTAGCTGGTTAGTTGTGTCGTAAGCACTTCTAGCCAGCGTCCTCACCTTAAGCCTGTTTATTGGTCTGTTTACTGGCATCAAAACCAGTGTTGATAAGCATAAGGGCAAAGGCGGCTTTTACACAAGCACTTTAGAGCAGATGTTGACATTGCTGAGTTGCAGTATGAAATATCTATCGATGCAAGAGGAGCGTTAGCAAAGGCAGAAATGCTGTGAATATCCAGACGAGCATGATGCCCTGTCCCTGATAAGACGGTTCTGCTTCAGTCAATAAGGCTTCAATGCGTTCCTCTAGACGGCTTGCTGGAGCAGCAGTGCCGAAAGCAGCGCAATTAATTTCGGAGTGCATTAAAGGATCTTTAACCACTAACAACAACGTTTCTGCCAGCAGCAGCGCATCGATTTTCTGGGCAGCCCACTGATCGGCACGAAGTTCGCGCAGTAGCAATAGTTCTTGCCACAAAACGTTGGAGTAAGGCAACCAACTGGTAGCTTGACGCAACCAGCCCAACCAGAAAAACCAGAAGGTATCTCGATAATAATGGTGAGCTGCTTCATGAGTCAGGACTGCTTCAGTTTGGGCATTACTGAAAGAGGTTAGTAAGCCACGACTCACGACTAATTTAGAATTCCAAAAGCCTACTTGTGCGGCAAATAAAGCGGGCGTATCTAAAATATATCCGACTGTTTTTTGAAAATTAAAGAGATCATAAGTTTGAATTGTCTGGAGCGATCGCCATCCTCCCACCATCAAGCCCAGCAATCGCACACCCGTATACCCCAGAAAACTCAGCGCCAACAAATAGCCGATCCAGCCCACGGGTAAACCCAACATATATCCATCTGTGCCCATCAGCATCACTGCCAAAGCCGTCGTAACTAGCAATAGCGGCGGCAATAAGAAGAGACTAAGCGCTAATTGCCAACGGCTTGACCAAGTTCGTTGACTTGAGTATTGCGGGCTGCACAGCCGAATGGAAAGGACTGCTGCTATTGAAAACAGAATGAAGCTAAGATGCATTTTAGGCTTCCTCCTCAGCTTGACGGGCTTGACGAATAGATTTGAGGCGTTGGGCGATCGCCTCTATTTTTTCAACGCTTGCCCCATCCAACTGATCAGCAAAAGCCGCCACTACATCAGGATTGCCGATCGCCAAAAACCGCTGAAGCTGATCGTGCGCCTGTAATGCCTGTGCTTCTGACCGAGACACCAGGGGTCGCCAGCGAAACGCCCGATCTTGGCGATCGCACGCCAGCCAGCCTTTCTGCGTCAACCGCCGTAACACCGTGGTTACTGAGGCGTAGGCTAACTCGCGGTCGGGATTAGTAAGGATGCGATCGTGAATATCTTTGACCGATGCAGAGCCAAGCGCCCAGATCATCTCTAGAATTTCTGATTCTAAAGGACCGAGGGAAAGCTGTTTTGGAGAAGGTTCGGGCAGAGGAGCCATAGAGAGCGATCGGGAGCTAGGGCAATTTATCTTGATTCAGACAAGCTTAGTGTAAACAAGTATGAACGCTAGGGAAATAATCTACCTATAGATTTTAGAGTTTGTTGCGAAATCTTACAAAGGTGGATGTTTGACAGCCTGTCTTTTGACTCTGTCCATCTTAATTAGGCACTATCTGGGGAGAGATTCAACAAATTTTGTTAGCTCTACAGATTTCTACTTCTCGGATTTAGAAGCTGTTTTCGTTTTCCCCGCGTGGGGTGATCAGGGATTGTCTGCTGAGCAGGTCATTCTGATTACCCTGCTTTTTTAGCGCCTACTTTTCTAGTAAAAACCGATGAACGAGGAAGAACATGAAAAAACTACTCTCAATTATTTTTCTAGCCTTAGCGATGACCACTTTTATCTTCAGCCGTCCGGTCATGGCGGCGGATGTGGCAGATGGAGCCAAGATTTTTGGCGCAAACTGTGCGGCTTGCCACATGGGCGGAGGCAACATGGTCAACCCCGCTAAAACCCTCAAGAAAGATGTGTTAGACAAATATGAAATGGCTTCTCTGGTAGCAATTACCACTCAGGTTACCAACGGCAAAAATGCAATGCCTTCTTTTAAGGGAAAACTGACTCCTGAGCAAATTGAGAACGTGTCTTCTTATGTGTTGGCGCAGTCTGATAAAGGTTGGTAATTGACGAGTATGCTCTCACCCTAAATCCCTCTCCCGCTCTGGGAGAGGGACTTTGAATTTTAGCTCTCTTTACCGGGATATTCATGCTGTTTCAAAAACTGCTCACCGTTCTTTTGGCGATCGCACTTTGGCTAACACCACTGCCTGCTTTTGCAGATGTAGCACCCGTAGCTCCAGAAACCGCTAAAGAGTTCTTCCATGCCGGAGTGTTAGCTTTTCAAAAAGAAGATTATGCCGCTGCAATAGAGCAATTTAATCAAGCCATTCAATTAGATTCCAACTATGCAGCAGCCCATAGCGATCGCTGCCTCTCTTACCTCCAATTAGAAAATTACTCAGCCGCTACTCTCGACTGCACGCAAGCCTTAAAGCTCAATTCTAACAATGTAGAAACTTACTTAAATCGGGGCTTAGCGCACTATAAATCGGGGGAGTTTGCTGAAGCGATCGCCGACTACACCCAAGTCCTACAACTCAAGCCCAACGACTACCGCGCCTACTACAATCGGGGATTAGCAGAGGTCGATCTAGCGGCATATCGAGACGCTATTGTGGATTACGGACAGGCACTCCGGCAGGCTTCACCCTTAGATCGGCTGACCTTGGCAGAAATCTACAATGATCGAGGGTTGGCGCAGTTGCTTTTGAATGAGCAGCAAGGGGCGATCGCCGATTTTACGCAAGCCATTCAATTCAACAACGCTGATATCCGCGCCTATTACAATCGGGGCTGCGCCTATCACCAGAAGGGCAACCGCATTGCCGCATTAGATGACTTCAACCAAGTTTTACAGCGCGATCCCAGCGATGCCCAAACATACGTGAGCCGGGGCTTATTGCATCAAGAGCTGGGGGAAATGGGGGAGGCGATCGCTGATCTAAAACAGGCGGCTGAGTCTTTGAACCAGCAAGGAGCAACGGCAGATTACCAGCAGGTTTTGAAGTTGATTAAGAGAATGTCGCCTGGAACAATAGCTTTTGGATAGTTTTTGACGCGATTCGTTTGCAGTGATAATAGAGAGGATCTACTGGGTCGTCTTTACGGGTTGGCTCGATGCTTGATTTATTTCTTCTGTTTATTCTGGGTTTCCTGGGCAGCTTCGGGCATTGCGCGGGCATGTGTGGACCCATTGCGGCGGCGTTCTCTCTTTCGCAACGACGCGAGAATTCTGTCGGGCGACCCCTTGCGGGTATCTCGAAGAGATCGCTCCTCTTCCATTTATTACTCAATTTAGGACGGCTGCTAAGTTACGCCTTAATTGGGGCAGGCATTGGCGCATTAGGTTCGGTGCTGATCGCTGGGGGGCAAATGGCAGGAGTCGGTAGCCTGCTGCGTCGGGTGATGGCATTGCTGACAGGTAGCTTGCTGATTTGGTTTGGTCTAACTCAAGTCAGTCCAGAAATTCTGCCTCGGTTGCCATTTTTGCATCCGTTGCTCCAGGGCAAACTGCATGAGCGATTGAGCAGCGTCATGGTAAAGCTGTCGTTTGGCGATCGCTGGTGGACACCCTTTTTTCTGGGCGCAATTTGGGGGCTGATTCCCTGCGGTTTTTTGTACACCGCGCAAATTAAAGCGGCTGGAGCAGGTAGCGCTTGGTCAGGCGGTCTAACCATGCTGGCGTTTGGGCTGGGAACGCTACCGACGATGCTTCTGGTAGGTGTTTCGGCTGGGATGTTGAGCCGCGATCGCCGTAGCCAACTCTTCCGAATGGGCGGCTGGGTAACGTTGACGATTGGCATCCTAACGCTGTTGCGTAGTGCCGACACAATGGTGGACTATACAGGTCATGCAGCGCTCATTTGTTTGATGTTGGCATTGATTGCGCGTCCTGTTAGTCATCTCTGGACGTTTCCGTTGCGATATCGTCGAGCTTTTGGTGTAGGAGCGTTCATTTTATCGGTAGCCCATATGTTTCACATGGTGGTGCATTCCTGGAACTGGCAGATAGAAAAACTGTTCTTTATGCTGCCTCAACATCAGCAGGGAATTGTGATGGGAGGAGTTGCACTATTGCTCATGCTGCCTTTAACAGCGACCAGTTTTGATGGAGCACAAAGATGGTTGGGAAGAGGCTGGCGATCGCTCCACTTATTATCAATTCCCGCCCTAATTCTAGGTGTAATGCATACGATTCTGGTGGGTTCCCACTACCTTGGAGCGTTGCAACTGAGCGACTTTAACCGAGGAGCAACGGTGATGTTGGGGGCGATCGGGGTGATAGTCTTGTTGATTCGGTATCGGTGGATATGGTCGTTGCTAGGTTTAGAAAAGTTCTATGCTGCACCCATTCAAAATCAGCGAGTTCAATCTGACCTTGTTGAGGCTGGAAGCGCTGGATCTAAAAAATAACTTGTTTGGGTCTTGGCATAGTAACTCCGGCTAAGTTAGGCTTTTGAACAAAAGTTTATTTACGCTATTCAATCTAAAACTTCCGGTTTTTAGCCCTTTAACTAGAGTTTTTTCTAAAAGCAGTACTTTTTCAAAGGTAAACTCATGGACCCTATTACACTTACCGCTTTTCTAGCCCCCTTTCTACCCGCTCTGCTGAACTTAGGCGCTAAGGTTGCGGCAGGTGCTGCGACTAAAGCTGGAGAAACCGCAGGCACCCAATTGACTGCAAACGCCTTAGAGAAAGCCAAAGCCATTTGGGTGAAGCTGCACCCTAAAGTAGAGGCGAAAGAAGCTGCGAAAGAAGCGGCTGAAGATGTTGCTAAAGCGCCAGACGATGCTGATTCACAAGTGGCATTGCGCGTACAACTGAAGAAGATTTTAGAGGCTGATTCAGAGTTGGCAGAGGCGATCGCCCACATCCTTCAAGCCGATGCTCCCGATGGCACATCTGGCACCCAGATTGTTCAGAATGTCGTTGGCAACCAGAACCAGGTGATTGGGCAAGTTTCGGGTGGTACGGTGCTGGGCAACATTACAGGCAATGTTAATCTTCCGGGTAATTAGGCTATGGCAACTGAGCCTGATGCTTCACTACCTAGTGATTTAGGAGCGAGTGGGCGGATTGCCCAGAACGTGACGGGCGATCGCAACCTGGTGATTGCTCAGATGTTTGGTGGTACAGCGATCGCCAATGTAGAAAACCTGATTCAAAACCTGCAACAATTGCCCCGATCGCCAGAATCAGCGCGGCATTCTTTGCCGATTGATCCCGCTGATTTTACTGGGCGTGAGGATGAGATTCAGCAGATCAAAGCTGATGTGAGAGCAGGGCGGGTGGTGGCGATCGCGGGGATGCCAGGGGTGGGGAAGTCGGCGCTGGCGGTGCAGGTGGCTCATCGGCTCAAAGCGCAGTTTCCTGGCGGACAAATCTACCTGAATTTGCGCGGTGCCGATACGCAGCCTCTGACCGTTGATGCCGCCCTGGAAACTTTGCTGCGAGCTTTGGGGGTTGACCCAGCACAGATACCAGTAGAGCGTGCAGACAAAGCCGCACTGTATCGATCGCACTTTGCCCAGCAGCCTACGCTGATATTGCTCGACAATGCTGCCGATGCCCGTCAGGTGGAGGAACTGCTGCCTGGTGCAGGGGCTTGCTTAATCACCAGTCGGTGGCAGTTGGATGGACTAGCGGGAATTAAACGGCTGAATTTGGAGGCGCTGTCGGAAGAGGAGGCGCTGGAACTGTTGGAGAAGGTGCTGCCGCTGGAACGAGTGCAGGCAGAAGCGGCGGCGGCAAGAGCGATCGTGGGGTACTGTGGGCGGTTGCCGTTGGCGCTGCGGATTGCGGCCGCTACTCTGGCGATGCGTTCTTGGCAGGGGAAACGGCTGGCAGACTATGCCCAGCAGTTAGCCGATCAGCGGCAACGGTTGGGGTTGCTGAAGCTGGAGGATTTAGATATTCGAGCCAGTTTTGAGTTGAGCTACCGAGAACTCGACCCGGCAGCGGCGCACCTGTTGGGATGGCTAGGGCTATTGCCGGGAGACTTTGGCACTGCCATTTTGGTTGCTCTGACTGAGGAGCCAGCCGAAGCGGTGCAGGTGGCGTTGGCGACTTTGGTGGATGGACAACTGGTAGACCCGCTAGCGACAGATCCAGCCGTAGAGCGCTATCTTCTGCACGACCTAATGCGGCTGTTTGCGCTGGAGAAGTTGGAGACTGGGGCAGAGCCAGCGGCATTGCAGGCGGCGAAGGTGCGGCTGGTGCAGTGGTGTGGAGAACAGGCTGTTTGGGCAACTGTCCTTGACCCTGGGCAACGACGGCAGTGGGCAGAAGCCCTAGCCGCAGACAGGGCAACAGAGAAGACTGAGAATTCTGCGGTGTCGTCAGCATACTTGGAAGGCGGGTTGCTTCAGACTGCGCTGACTTGGTTTGAGGCAGAGCGAGAGACGTTGGTGAAGGCGTTTGACTGGGCAGCAGACACCCAGCAGTGGCAGGTATCAGTGGCGTTGGCTGCGAATTTAGCGCCTTTTTTCGACTTGCGGGGATATTGGGGCGATTGGGTAAGCACCCATCAGCAAGCTCTCATTGCTGCCCGGCAGTCAGGCGACCTGCGAAGTGAAGGAGGAATCCTCAACAACTTGGGATTGGTGTACGATTCCCAAGGCAATTGGAACGAGGCGATCGACGCCTATGAGCAATCCTTGCAGATTAAACGAGCGATCGGCGATGTTCACGGCGAAGGACAAACCCTCAACGACTTGGGCATTGTGTACAAGGCTCAGGGCAAGTGGAACGAGGCGGTTGTTACCCATGAGCAATCCTTGCAGATTAAACGAGCGATCGGCGATGTCCACAGCGAAGGACGAACCCTTGTGAACTTGGGCATTGTGTACAAGGCTCAGGGCAAGTGGAACGAGGCAATCACTGCCTATGAGCAATCTTTGCAGATCTTTCGGGCGATCGGCGATGTTCACGGCGAAGGACAAACCCTCACCAACTTGGGCATGGTATACCAGTCCAAGGGCGAGCGGAACGAGGCGATCGCTGCCTATGAGCAATCTTTGCAGATCTTTCGGGCGATCGGCGATGTCCACGGCGAAGGACAAACCCTCAACGACTTGGGCATTGTGTACAAGGCTCAGGGCAAGTGGAACGAGGCGATCGCCGCCTATGAGCAATCCTTACAGATCTTTCGGGCGATCGGCGATGTCCACGGCGAAGGACACACCCTGGCTAACTTGGGCTTAGTGTATAAACTTCAAAAACACCTAGATCAAGCCATGCACCTCTGGCGCGAAGCCTTAACTAGACTCCATCCTGACTCTCCCGAACACGCCACCGTCACCCAATGGCTACAAGCCGCCACCCAACCCCGCCGTCCAGTATGGCTAGACTGGCTCTTACCCCTGGACATTCTCCTATTCCTCGCCTGGAACCTGGTCAGCGGTCACTGGCTCATTGCCTTGCTCA
The DNA here is from genome assembly GCA_038204505.1 of Elainellales cyanobacterium. Lineage (GTDB taxonomy): Bacteria > Cyanobacteriota > Cyanobacteriia > Elainellales > Elainellaceae > Timaviella. The sequence continues at coordinate 14,799 of JBBRCV010000070.1, read as the reverse complement.
GTGGCATAGCACTCATCGGGTGGCAATGGCAACGCAGGCGGCGACGCTAAGCAATGACCCAATTCCACAGCAGACTCAAGCCATTCACCCTCGATCGCCCCCAACCATGCCTCCCACAGAACCCGCCCCCAACCCAACCTATTCACCACCGCCTGAGACTCCGCAGGATAGCAAGGGCGATCGCCCCATCGACCAACAATCTGAGGGCAACCAAAACCAAATTATTGGTCAAGCCGTTAGCAGCACCATCTTCAACGTCACAGGTGGACAAATCACCATCTACCCGTCTCAACTCGATCGCCCCAGCCCAGCGGGAACTCAGCCCTCGACCTCAAAAATTGGAGCAAATCCTTATCAAGGACTGCTGGCATTTCAAGAAACCGATGGCGATCGCTTCTTTGGACGAGAGAAAGAGATTACGATTCTCTGGGAGAAGCTCAGCATCCTGCATGAAGAAACCTCTGTCACTAGCGTCCTGCCCATCTTCGGACCATCCGGCTCAGGAAAATCCTCCCTAGCACGAGCCGGACTCATTCCAGAACTCGCCCGCCGACCCTTGCCAGGACGCGATCGCGCCAGAGTTGCCGTCTTAGTGCCCGGAACGTATCCCCTCGAATCTTTAGCAACCGTGCTGGCACGAGTCGCCACAAATGACCCAACGCCCGTCACCAAAACTCGTGAGTTTGCCAAAGAACTGGCGCAAGCAAACTCCTCTGGAAAGTACGACGGACTGCGACGAATTATCAACGTACTGCCCGAAACTGAAGTCTCGCCGCTGATTTTGCTGGTCGACCAGTTCGAGGAAATTTATACCCTTTGTAAAGACGCTGTGGCGCGCGATCGCTTCGTTAAAAATCTATTAGAAGCAGCAGCAGAACAATCCCAGCAAGTTTTAATCGTCATCACGTTACGCAGTGACTTTTTAGGCGAAATCCAAAAGCATCCTGAGTTGAATTGTCTGTTTTCACGGCAAGGATTTTTGGTGCCTGCAATGACTGGAGAGGAGTTGCGGCAAATTATTGCCAAGCCCGCAGAACTGGCAGGGCATCCCCTCGACGAAGCAACCATTTATCTATTAGTCGAAGACACAGAAGGTCGAGAAGGAGCCTTACCGCTGCTTCAGTGCGCCCTCAGTTGCATTTGGAAAGGACTCGCCAAAGGCATCACTCCAGCCCAAACTTTAGAACAGATTGGCGGAGTCGGGGGCGCATTAGCAGGCGAAGCCCAAGAGGTGTATGACAGCCTCAACCCACTAGAACAAGCCATTGCTCGCCGCCTGTTCCTCGGCTTAGTGCAGTTGGGTGAAGGCACCAGAGACACCCGCCGTCGGGTCGCAGTAGACTGTCTCATTTCTCACAAAGACAACCCGGAGCAGGTCAAACAGGTCATCAATCGATTTGCAGAACCAGGAGTACGATTAATTACTTGTGCAACCAGCCATGATGGCATCGAAACAGCCGAAATTACCCATGAAGCGTTATTCGATCATTGGCGATCGCTCAATCAGTGGTTAGAGCAAAGCCGCAACGACCTCCGCTTTCAACGCCGCGTAGAAGAAGATGCCCAGTACTGGGAGCAAAATGATCGCCCGGAAGGCTGCCTCTGGCGACCTCCAGAACTCAACCTTCTGAAGCAGTATCAAGATCGGGTCGAGGCTAACATCACCCACCTGCAAATGGAATTCTTTACAGCATCTCAGAAAGCTGAAGAAATCCGGCAACAAGAAAAGACTCAGCACCAGAAAAAGGAACGGCAGCAACAACTCCAGAAGTGGGCATTGTGCACTTTAATTCCTAGTGTCATTGGTTTTGCTTTCTATCAACAGCAACAGACAGAAGTTCGAGAGGTCAAACAGTTGGCAGATTTTGCAGAATCATTGCTCTCAAACCAACCGCTTAATGCCGAAAATAACGTCATGGCTCAGATCAATGCGATCGCAGCCGTTGATCTCAGTCAGTCGGCATTAATTCATCTCACCCATGATGCGATCGCCAACTCCGCGTCCAGTACTCTATTGCATTCCATTCAAGTAGACCAGGGAAGAAGGCTCTTGTCGAATCAAATCATTTCAGTCGCGTTCAGTCCTGATGGCACCAGAATTGTTAGTGGCAGTGAAGATAACACCGTGCGCGTGTGGAATACCAACACTCGGCAACCCATTGGACAACCCTTCAGAGGACATCAGCAAACAGTCCTGGCAGTAGCATTCAGTCCAGATGGCACCAGAATTGTTAGTGGCAGCGTTGATAAAACAATTCGCTTATGGGATGCTAAAACAGGAAAACCCATTGGAAAGCCCTTAAAAGGACACCAATATTCGGTAGTTTCAGTAGCCTTTAGTCCCGATGGCACCAGAATTGTCAGCGGCAGTGATGACAAAACAATTTGCTTGTGGGATATCAAAACAGGCAAACATATCGAACTACCGAAAAGGAAAGGGAACGAAGATAATTTTCAGCCCGTTTTAGTTGGCTTCAGTGCCGATGGCGAGACAATTTTGGGTAAAAGTTATGACAATACTTTACGTGCTTGGAATGCAACCACTGGTGAACCTGAGAATGAACTGAAAGAAGAAGATTCTCAGACTGCTCCAGTCATCTTTAGTGCTGGCGGCAAAACAATTGTTAGTGATAGTTATAATGACACAACCAATCTTAGAGAAAGCTTGTTGAAAACTGCTTGTCTGCAACTGAGCGAATACTCCATTCTAACGAAATCTAAAACGGCTATTGGCAAGAGAGTTAAACAGATTTGCGATCGCCATTCTTAGAGCAAACAACAGTTGATGTTCATATCTTCGTAGAAGATACGCCCTACATATTCAAGACATTCTTAAGCACGACTACAGATAAGCCTGGAATATTTCGCAAGCCGATATCATTGGTTAAGAATAAGGTACAGCCCACATTGAGCGCGGTAGCTGCATGAATAGCATCTGGTGTTCTTAGATAAGTGAATGCCCGCAAATCAGCGGCTTCTTTGAGAATAGCTGAGGTGATAGGGATAAGTTGCAGGTCATCTTTGAGCAGTTGTTCGTAAGATTGGATGAGAGATTTATTCTGCGTTTTGAGTGGAAATACGAGTGTCTCTAGCCAAAGCAATTCGCTGCTAATGATGTTGATTTCGTTGGCTTGAAATTTTGCCCACAATGGTTGAAGCAGTGCCCAATAGTCGGGGTTAAACTCGACACTGTAGATGACAGGGGCAGTGTCTACGTAAACTGTAGCGTCAGAGGGAATGGTTAACTGTCCCATGCGTCGCGCTCTGTTTGAAGGTCGCGATCGATTTCTTCAGCGGTTCTGAATGATCCAAGTTTATGAGCCGCCGCTAGAGTTTCTAAGACTCTGCGATTTGGGGATTGGGGCTTGTCTGGCAATATAATGATGACTTCAATATCTTCACCGATTGAACCAGCGGGGACTTCAATCTCGATTTTGTCACCGGGAAGAACCTTAGTAGTGATGTGTAGAGCAGATTGCATGGTTACTCTTCTTTAGTACTCTTAATTCTACATTCTTAATATTCACCTGCTCAAATGCCAGATCAGTCAACGATCGCATCTACCCATCTATGAGAAATTTCTCAAAATGCTGATGCTAGACTCTTAAAAGCATTGCTACCATTGATTTTTTCTAAAATCGGGATGACAGGATTTGAACCTGCGGCCCCCGACTCCCGAAGTCGGTGCGCTACCAAGCTGCGCTACATCCCGTTGCTGCGTCAGACACCCTCTAGCGTATCACAGGACTTTATAATTAAGAGAGATTAGTTAAACAAGAATATTAGGTCTTCTGCCCAAATTTTCCGCAGAATTTAGAAAAGATTGATAATCTGTAAACTAGGCTCAAGTTCATCCGTTGTAACCCGTCCTTCGTCACCATGACCCATCCCTTTCTCGCTCGTCTGCACAGTCCCGATCGCCCCGTCCTAGTTTTTGATGGCGCAATGGGAACCAACATTCAGTCCCAAAACTTGACTGCTGAAGACTTTGGGGGAGCAGCATACGAGGGATGCAATGAGTATTTAGTAATTACTAAACCGGAAGCGATCGCCAAAGTTCACCGCGACTTTTTGGCGGCGGGGGCAGATGTAATTGAGACAGATACTTTTGGCAGTAGTCCACTAGTGTTGGTGGACTATGATCTGGCTGACCAAGCTTATAACCTAAGCCGGAAGGCTGCGGAGTTGGCGAAACGCTGTACCGCCGAGTATTCTACGCCCGAAAAGCCGCGATTTGTGGCTGGCTCAATGGGCCCTGGAACGAAGCTGCCGACGTTGGGTCATGTGAGCTACGACGAGCTTAAAGCAGCATTTGTGGTGCAGGCAGAGGGCTTGTTTGATGGCGGCGTGGACTTGTTTTTAGTCGAGACTTGTCAGGATGTGCTGCAAATTAAGGCGGCGCTAAATGCCATTGAAGAAGTGTTTGAGAAGAAGGGCGATCGCCGTCCCATCATGGTTTCGGTGACGATGGAGCAACAGGGCACCATGCTGGTGGGCACTGATATCAGCGGCGTGTTGGCAATTCTGGAGCCTTATCCTATCGATATTTTGGGATTGAACTGCGCCACAGGGCCCGATTTAATGAAGCCCCACATTCAATATTTAACGGAGAACGCGCCCTTTGTGGTGTCGTGTATTCCCAACGCAGGACTGCCGGAAAACGTCGGCGGACACGCGCATTACAAGCTGACACCGATGGAGTTACGGATGTCGTTGCTGCACTTTGTAGAAGATATGGGAGTGCAGGTAATTGGCGGTTGCTGCGGCACTCGTCCTGAGCATATTCGGCAGTTGGCAGAAGTGGCGGCGACGTTAACGCCAAAAGAGCGATCGGTCAGAATCGATCGCCAGCATTGGAAGAATGGAGCGGTCTACACTTCCGATATTCCTCGTCCTAATTTGGGCTATACGCCTGCTGCGGCATCGATTTACTCGGCGCAGCCTTATGAGCAAGATAACTCGTTTCTGATTGTAGGTGAGCGCCTGAACGCCAGCGGCTCTAAGAAGGTTCGGGAGCTTTTGAACGATGAGAACTGGGATGGGTTAGTGGCGATCGCCCGTTCTCAAATCAAAGAGGGAGCGCACGTTCTGGATGTGAACGTAGACTTTGTGGGGCGAGATGGCGAACGCGACATGAAAGAGTTGGTATCGCGTCTGGTCACCACTGCAACCATTCCATTGATGCTGGACTCGACGGAGTGGCAGAAAATGGAGGCAGGGTTAAAGGTTGCGGGAGGTAAGTGCATTCTCAACTCCACTAATTATGAAGATGGCGATGAACGCTTTTTGAAGGTGCTGGAGCTAGCGAAAACTTATGGCGCAGGGGTAGTAATTGGCACGATTGATGAAGATGGCATGGCGCGAACTGCTGACCAAAAAGTCAAGATAGCGGAACGTGCCTATCATGCGGTATTGGAATACGGTATTCCACCTCATGAGATTTTCTTTGATACGTTGGCGTTACCTGTTTCAACTGGAATTGAGGAAGATCGGGAGAACGGAAAAGCCACGATCGAGTCCATCCGTCGAATTCGGGATTTACTTCCGGGCTGTCACTTTATGTTGGGCGTGTCGAACATTTCTTTCGGGTTGAATCCGGCAACTCGGATTGTGCTGAACTCGATGTTTCTGCATGAGGCGATCGCCGCTGGCATGGATGGCTCAATTGTTAGCGCGGCAAAGCTACTGCCCATTTCAAAAATCACACCAGAGCAACAGCAAGTCTGCCAAGATTTAATTTACGATCGCCGTCGTTTTGAAAATGGTATCTGCATCTACGATCCGCTGACCGCACTGACAAAAATGTTTGAAGGCGTATCGGTCAAAGATGCCCGATCTACCGCCACTCTTGCAGATTTACCCATTGAGGAACGCCTGAAGCAACACATTATCGATGGCGAACGTATTGGCTTGGAAGATGCGCTGAAAATCGCCCTAGAGCAATACAAGCCGCTAGATATCGTCAATGTTTTCTTGCTAGATGGCATGAAAGTGGTGGGTGAATTATTTGGTTCGGGGCAAATGCAGCTTCCCTTTGTGTTGCAATCTGCCGAAACTATGAAATCGGCAGTGGCGTTCTTAGAACCCATGATGGAGAAGACTGAAGGAAGCAGTGACTCGAAGGGTGTTTTCCTGATCGCCACCGTTAAGGGCGATGTTCACGATATTGGTAAGAACCTCGTGGATATCATCCTGACTAATAACGGTTACAAAGTGATCAACTTAGGCATTAAACAACCCGTTGAAAACATTATCAACGCCTACAAAGAACACAAGGCAGACTGCATTGCCATGAGTGGTCTTTTAGTTAAATCAACTGCGTTCATGAAAGACAACCTGCAAACGTTCACCGAGCAGGGAATTACCGTTCCCGTTATTTTGGGCGGAGCGGCTCTGACGCGCAAGTTTGTTTACGAAGATTGTCAGCGAGTCTATAAGGGCAAATTGGTCTATGGCAAGGATGCCTTCGCCGATTTGCACTTTATGGATAAGCTAATGCCTGCTAAGACAGAGCATCATTGGGATGACCTGAAGGGCTTTTTGGATGAAGAAGGCAATCCGGTTGATTTGATCAAGGATGAGGAAGTTGTAGAAGAGCCGACAGTAGAAGTAGCGGTAACGGCGGAGCCTATAGAGGAAGATACGCGGCGATCGGAAGCCATTGATGCCAATATTGTTCGCCCTACGCCACCGTTCTGGGGAATCCAAATTCTCAATCCTGCTGATATTCCTTGGGAAGAGCTATTCTGGCATCTTGATTTGCAAGCGTTGATTGCCGGACAGTGGCAGTTTCGCAAGCCTCGTGAACAAACCCGCGAAGAGTACGATGCCTTTTTAGAAGAAAAGGTATATCCCGTTTTAGCACGTTGGAAAGATCGAATTTTGACAGAGAACCTGCTGCATCCTCAAGTGGTTTATGGCTACTTTCCTTGCGAATCGGAAGGGAATTCGCTTCATGTTTATGACCCAGTTGGCGATCGCTTCGAGCTACCAGATGGCGATCGTCCCCAGCCTTTTGTCACCTGGAAATTCCCTCGACAAAAATCCATGCGGCGATACTGCATTGCCGACTTCTTTGCGTCAAAAGAGTCAGGACAAATTGACGTGCTACCCATGCAGGCGGTGACGATGGGACAGGTTGCCTCTGAGGTGGCGCAGGAGCTATTCAAAGCCAATAACTACACTGAATATCTTTACTTTCACGGTATGGCAGTCCAGTTGGCAGAGGCGCTAGCAGAATGGACTCACGCTCGCATTCGTCGAGATCTGGGTTTTGGCGACCAAGATCCAGATAATATCCGCGATATGTTGGCGCAGCGGTATCAGGGTTCTCGGTATAGCTTCGGCTATCCGGCTTGTCCAAATATTTCGGATCAATTTAAGCAGTTGGAACTATTGAAAAGTAATCTCATTAACTTATACATGGATGAGAGCGAGCAGATTTATCCTGAGCAATCGACCACAGCGTTCGTGGCATATCACCCAATGGCGAAGTACTTTAGCGCTTAAAGATCTGCGTCAGCCGCCGATCCCACTCCTTAAACGCGGGCTTCTCGCCTCGAATATAGGGCGACCAAGAAATGAGTTGAATCAATAGTCGATTCACCAGCGAGGCGGGAAATCGCATGGGACGGACAAAATCAACGAACAAAACGGCTCGAATTCCGTCAGTATGATTCCAAGCATCGTGGGGATAAGTATCATCAAACAGAATGACTTTCCCCTCTTCCCAGTGCCGAATTTCTTTGCCCACTCGCAGGGCGCATCCGGTCGCAGGTTCTGGAACTTTGAGAGGTAGGTGCATCCGCACAACACCTTTGTAAGGACCTCTGTGAACCGGGACAGTTTTCTGGGGCATTACGATGGAAAAAAACGACAGGTTAATGCCAGGAATACTTTCAACCAGACGGGCAGTTTCGGGGCATTGTTGACAGTTGCCTTCTGCTTTAACGCCATAGGCGTAAAAGAAATAAGTCTTCCAAAGATTATCGGTGGTGACAGCATACTGGTCTTTAGAAATATCCTGAAAGTTGGGAAGTTCATTCACTTTTTCCAGCAATACATCTAGCTCTTTTCTAACAACTTGCCAATTCGCTTCTACTTCAGGAACCCAACTAAATTGTTCTGCCGCCAAAAAGGGCGTATCACCCACCAAAGAGTTGCGCCCAATGTAACTTTCTGCACGGCGGATGGCTTTCTCGCCTTCTGTTAAAATCCACTGCCGATACTTGGCTTTCAGATCTGTATAGAGTGAATTCATTGGGTTATCCTCCGAGTAGAACAAGGATTATTTCTGATCATCCAGAGCGTGAGCGAAATCTCGCCCGGTATCAACAGTTTGGGTTGGTAGACGGGTTCAATCGATCGCCCAGCGGCAATAGCGGTACGGAACTCCTTTGAAGGATTAAATAAGAAGATATCTTGACAAAGATTAGGAATGCTTAAAGGACTACCCTGAGACAATATCTTAATTTCTACGTCCTCTGCAAGATCACGGCTAAGGGATAATAAATCCATCGTTTCGGTTGACTCAGCGATGACTAGGGGCGCGCTCTTCGAGATACCTGCAAGGGGTCGCGCCTGGTTAACTATAGTAGCGATCGCCAAGTTATGCAAACTCCGAATCTTTTGATACTTGGGCGATGTCTCCAAATTCGCCGCGCAAGATAATATCCCCATTGAGATTAGCACAACCCATAACAATTTCCAGATCTGTGAATTTTCGGATCGGAACTTCTGGCTAAACAAATAAGCGATCGCTAACTGTACCGCAATCTGACAAGGGATTAAATATCGGGGAGCTGTCGAACTTTGCCCATGGGTAATCAAATCAATTACTACTAAACATAACGGTGTAGCGATCGCCAGGATGAAAACAAATAGATAAACTGGACGAACTGATTGAGCTTGCAAAAAGTAGAAAGAAAACCCAACCAGTGCTAGCAACCCAATATCAGCAATAATTGCAGCAATGATCACAGCATCAATCGGCACATAAACCGGAAAATCTACAAATCCAATCACGATACTGTACAGCCCGATCGCCACCCTAGGTAGAAAATCCATCGGCACTCGCATCCATGTCGTATTATCCTGGAGCCGTTGCCAATGCTGGGAAATCACCCAAAGCCAAGGCGTAAATGTGAGGAATGCTCCAGTGAAAGCGATCGCAAAGTTCCTTACCCGCGATCGTCCGATGATCATCACCCAAACTCCTTGTCCCACAGCGACCCAAATAGACAGCAAAGAAGTATAAAATCCAAGGACAACAGACAGTGCATAAAACCCCCAATTCAAGCGCTTATTTAGCCGTACTGCTCTCAATAACAACAGGTTGGATAGTAAAATTGTAACGAGCCAAAGACTGTAAGGACGAGCCTCTTGCGCGTAGGCTACAAAAAACGGAGAAATAGCAGCCAGTGAGAGGGCAAGGCTAGCAGCAAAGCGCGATCGCAAAAGTTCGAGCGTCAGCCCATAAAGACAGGGTAAGGCAATGAGGCTAAATATGACAGAGAGCGATCGCATTGCCGCCGCAGAACTGCCGAATACCATTGCCCAAGCCCTTACCATTAGGAAATAAAGCGGCGCGTGTTCTGGACTTTGAGACAAAGCTTGTAGAGTATCCTGAAAACCTCGCTGAGGCGTAAGTTTTTGATAGTTAAGTAAGTCTTGCGGATGGAGGATTTTGCTTGATGTAACTTCGCTGATAATCTCAGTTTTGGTATAACCTGCCACTCGAATAGACGTAGCCACTTCATCAACCCAGTAGACCTTGCGATCGAGATTAGCGACGCGGAAAAATAGACCCAGGAGTAGTAGGAGAATGACGAGCGATCGCCAGTAATAAACCCTGCTCAACGGTTTGCTATTCATGCCTTAAACCCATTTTCTACAGCAACCCCGTGAACTCATATAGCTGCCGCACCATATTCAAAATCTTCGTGCCGTACTGAATATCTGCCGTCCAGCGTCCGCTCAATTGATCTAACAATGGCGCAATGCCCCGCCGCACAAATCGAAAGCGCGGATCAATCTCAGCTTGCCGCAGTGGCTCTGTGCTGGCATAGGCTTTGAGGTGCTGAATATGTGCCCGCACTCCCAATCGCGCACTAGAAAAAGTTGCGCCGCCCTCGTCTGTCCCAATACTGCCCAAACTAGCAAAATTATTTTGTTCCGGCTTAACAATATTGCCAAACCGCAAAAAGTTCGTTTCAATTCCCATCTGAGCAAAGGCGATATCAAAATTAACGCCCTCTGCATTGCCTTCTTCGCGGTAAAACTTGGGCAAGTCGGGGAAGCGGTTGAGGGCATCAGAATTTTTGCTTTTTAGGAAAGTTATCAACTGTACCAAAGAAGTGTTGCCGTGCCCCATAATGCGATCGATTTGGTCACCGCAAATCGACAGCGCCGATCGCAATGAAACAGTGCGCGTATCACCGTCCCAATCCACAGAAATATTGAAGTCCCTCAAGTCAACTGCTCGAATAAAAACAATATTTTGATAGGTAATGCGGCGGCAGGAAAAGGGCAAGTCAATCCCTAGCTGATCGACTAAATCTAGCGGAATGTAAGCGTTGCCTTCTACGATAATGCCCCGGTGTTCAAAAATGCCACTGTTAAGGTTGATATTGCAATCTGGGTAAAGTCCCGGTGTAGGGGCAGGCGCAGGCGACGTGCTAGGGGGAACTCTGCCCAGGCTCCAAGTTGCCAGACCTTCAGCAATGCCGATGGCAACGTCTTGGCGCTGATTTTGAATGATGCGGCGATCGTCGGCGTTCGTCAGCAATCCCACTTCCAGCAGCAGAGAAGGAATGACCACTTGACGACAGAATGCCAGGTTGCCCAGTCCCGTTTGCGTGTCGGGTATGGCTCCTCGGCTAGGCATTAAGGGAACCCGCCGAATATAGGTTTGTAGCAGCAGTTCTGCCTGGGCTTTACGCTCGTCGTTGTTGGCGAGGTAGAAGACAGCAATACCCCGCGTTGTCGTATCGCTGAAGGCGTTGGCGTGAATTTCTAGCGCAATATCGCCGACAGTGGCACGGCTGTTAACCCAATCGAGGGTTTGCTGCAAACTTAGATCATCGGGGACGGCAAGGACTTCGTAATGGCGCGATCGCAAAGTCTGTACGATCAAATCACGTAGCAAAATCATTTCTCGCGCTTCGGTCACGCCATCGACTACAGCACCCGGATCGCGGTGACCGTTTTCAATGCCGCCATGGGCTGCCGAAACAATAATCCTTCCCATCAGTCACTCTCCATGATCGCCTGCCTGCCTGCCTGCCTGGTCGCCTGATATCACCTGACACCATCTGCATTTAGACAAGCTGCCTTGCCAATTCTGCCCACTGCATTAGTGAACATGCGATGATATGGATAGGTCATGTGTACCTGTTTAGAGCGATCGCCTATTTTCAGCAGCCCGCCTTTATTTTCTATCGAGTCTAGTTTACTTTATTAGAAATTACGCCAGATGTAGCGGATTAGTTTACAACTAAGGTAGCAGAAACACTATCTGAGACGACTGTGAGCATTCCCCACCTTCACCCCGACACTATTGAGCAAGTCAAGCAGCGCGTTGACATTGTGGATGTCATCTCCGAGCATGTTGTGCTGCGGAAGCGAGGTAAGGATTTCACGGGGCTGTGTCCCTTCCACGATGATAAGTCTCCTAGTTTCAGCGTTAGCCCCACCAAGCAATTTTACTACTGCTTTAGCTGCGGGGCAGGCGGCAACGCCATCAAATTTGTCATGGAAATTGGCAAGCAGTCCTTTGGCGATGTGGTGCTAGACCTGGCGAATCGCTACCAGATTCCCGTCAAAACCCTAGAGCCAGCCCAGCGGCAAGAACTCCAGCGACAAATCTCTCTGCGCGAGCAACTCTATGAAGTAGTTGCTATCACCGCCAAGTTTTTTGAACATGCCCTGCGGCAACCCTCCGGCGAAGCAGCGCTGGCTTATCTAAAAGACCAGCGGCGGCTTAGCGATGAAACGATTCAGCACTTTCAACTAGGTTACGCTCCGGCAGGTTGGCAAACGCTGTACGGCTACTTGGTCGATCACAAAAGATATCCTGTAGAGCTAATCGAGCAAGCAGGACTGATCGTGCCGCGCCAAGCTGGACAGGGCAGTGGACACTACGATCGCTTCCGCGATCGCCTGATGATTCCCATCCACGATCTGCAAGGACGAGTCATTGGCTTTGGCGGTCGTTCTTTAGGCGATGAGCAGCCCAAATATCTCAACTCTCCAGAAACAGAACTTTTTGATAAAGGTAAGACGCTGTTTGCGTTAGATAAAGCACGGGCAGCGATCGCCAAAACCGATAAAGCCGTCGTCGTCGAAGGCTACTTTGATGTCATTGCCCTCCACGCCGTCAACATTACTAACGTCGTCGCTTCTATGGGCACCGCGCTGAGTTTGCCCCAAGTGCGATCGCTGATCCGCTACACCGAATCCAAACAAATTATTTTCAACTTTGATGGAGATACAGCCGGGAATAAAGCAGCAGAAAGGGCGATCAGGGAAGTCGGCGATTTGGCTTACCAGGGCGAAGTCAAGCTGCGTATTCTCAACTTACCCGAAGGCAAAGATCCCGATGATTTTCTCAAAGTTCAGTCGGCGGAAGTCTATCAATCGCTTCTAGATAATGCACCGCTCTGGCTAGATTGGCAGATTCAGCGCACGTTAGATGGAGCAGATCTCAACCAAGCCGATCAGTTCCAGCAGAGTACTCAGGCGATCGTTAAACTGCTGGGCGATTTACCCAACGCCACGCTGCGAACCCACTACATCCATCGTTGTGCCGAACTTTTAAGCCATGGCAATCCCCATTTAACCATGCAGTTAGAAGCCGACCTGCGTACCCAAGTGCGAGGTCAACGCTGGCACGGGCGATCGCAAAAATGGCAACGTCCCGGCGATCGCACCCTTCAAGAAGAAGCCGAAGCCCAGCTTTTGCGCCTCTACCTGCTGCTATCCGAATACCGTTCTTTTATCCGCGAATCACTAGACGAACGCGACTTAGACTTTAGCTTGGCGCACCACCGTTTCTTCTGGCAGCAGATGATGAACATTGAAGAAATGGAGTTGCACAACCCTAAAGAACTGATCGATCAATTACAAGACCGTTGTGCCGATTATCCTGACAAGCTGGCATACATTTATCACCTGATTCAACTTGACGAAAAAACTAAACGAGACGTGCTGCGAGCGCCCCTAGTGATTCGAGCCGCGATCGCCTGCATTGAGCGCGTCATGTGCGAAAAGCGCTATCGGCATTTGCTCAACCTCTGGGAAAAAACCGATGACACCACGGCTCCTGAATTGAGGCAGTATTACCAGCAGCAAGTCTACGCCGAGAAATTGCGTATTGCCGAACTAGACCAACAGCAACGCCAAACCACCTTCAGTGATTTGGCGCTCATTCCTTGGGTAGGAGAGTTTGCAGAAGCCTTGGAGCGTTCCTAGTCACATTCCAACGTTTCACGAGTTTCCCGCCCGGTCGTGGGATTTGTACCCGTTGCCACTTCACACAAAATATCGTGCATATCTTTCCGCATCAGCACATCGGTAAAGTCTGCCCCTTCAATATTGGCGCGATTGAACTTAGTGCTAGCAGCAAAAGCTCCTTCCAAGACCGCATCTTTTAAGTTGGCATCGACCATCCGCGCCGAATCCAAGGTGGCATAGCTCAGGTTCGCCCCCTCAAGATTTGCCCCCTCAAGATTCGTGCCAAACATCTGAACTCCGCGCAGGTCAGCATGGCTGAGATTGCTGCCACGCATATTGGCTTTGGTGAACTCAGCATCGGTCAGTACTTGCCCTGAAAAATCGGCTTTGATGAGGGATTCGCGGTTGTAGTCGAGGGCAAAGGCGGGGGCGCAAAGGAAGGAGAAGGTGGCGATCGCCATCACCAAGAGCAACCCGCAGCCTCTCATCCAACCGAGAATAAGACCCACTTTCTGATGCGATAAAATCATATGCAATACAAGATTGGCTCAAATAAAATCTCCACTTTTGATCCTACTCGAATCAGAGTTATCCCTCGTAACTTTAAACTCTGAGATGCCCATGTGAAATAAGAATTTAATCTTTAATCTGGGTATCCTTCACATACTTCTTTGTGGATCTTCCCTCATGCCCCAACCCTCTGCTGATAAAGCCGCCAAGCAAGCATCTCTCGCTAAGGGCGCGTTGGCAGAAGCTTTGGTAGCTCAATGGTTAGTTGAGCAAGGATGGGAAATTTTAGAAAAACGCTGGCATTGCCGCATGGGTGAATTGGACTTAGTGGCTTATCGCCGCCCTAGCCGCCCTAAAGCTTCCGCCAACCTGGCTTTTGTTGAAGTAAAGGCACGTAGCAGCGGCAATTGGGACGCTGATGGGATGCTAGCTGTAAACGCCCAAAAACAGGCAAAACTATGGCGATCGGCTCAATTATTTTTAGCCACTTATCCCGCATTGGCAGATCTGCCTTGCTCGTTTGATGTGGCATTAGTGCATTGCCGTCGAGTAGCGGGTCAGCTCCAGGGAGCGCTACAGATTTCTAGTCCAGTGGAGTTAGGGAAAGGAGTGGCGATCGCCGGATACTTCCTCACGCTCAAACAATACATTCCCGCCGCGTTCGATCGATAGAAATTTGATTGCTAGAAAAATGCACAAAAAAAGGCGCACAATGTACGCCTCAAGTTCACCACCCAAAATTTAGTTCCAATCTAAGCCAGCGTTTCGGGGCAATAGCCTAAGCCCTGGACAAACTGCTGACGGAACTCTTCAATATCTGTGCGATCGGGGTTGCCA
>JBBRCV010000069.1:0-22509 GCA_038204505.1 Elainellales cyanobacterium | reverse complement strand
CCCCGGTGAGCTAGACCAAATCAAGAACTTTGTCACATCTGGCGAACGCCGCGTGCGGATTGCGCAAGTTTTGAGTGAATCCCGTGAGCGGATCGTCAAGCAAGCTGGCGACCAACTGTTCCAAAAGCGCCCTGACGTTGTTTCCCCCGGTGGCAACGCTTACGGCGAAGAAATGACCGCAACTTGCCTGCGTGACTTGGACTACTACCTGCGCCTCGTGACCTACGGAGTAGTTTCCGGTGACGTTACCTCCATCGAAGAAATCGGCATCGTCGGCGTTCGTGAGATGTACAAGTCTCTCGGCACCCCTATCGACGCAGTAGCTTCGGGCGTTGCGGCAATGAAAAACGTAGCCGTTGGAATGATGTCGGGTGAGGATGCTGCTGAAGCAGGTGCTTACTTCGATTACGTCATCGGTGCTATGCAGTAGTAAAAGATTGAACTGAGGAATCATCCGCTGTTCAAAGCTTTTAACATTTTTAGCCTGATCGACATTCATTTAATTTAAGGAAGCAAAATCATGCAAGACGCAATTACCTCTGTAATCAATTCCGCTGACGTTCAGGGCAAGTACCTGGATAATTCTTCTCTAGAAAAGCTGAAAGGCTACTTCTCCAGTGGCGAACTTCGTGTTCGTGCTGCAACCTCCATCAGCGCTAATGCTGCTGCGATCGTCAAAGAAGCTGTGGCTAAGTCGTTGTTGTACTCAGATGTCACCCGTCCTGGTGGCAACATGTACACCACTCGTCGCTATGCAGCCTGCATTCGTGACCTCGACTACTACCTCCGCTACTCGACCTACGCAATGCTGGCTGGCGACCCTTCCATTTTGGATGAGCGCGTTTTGAACGGCTTGAAAGAAACCTACAACTCCCTAGGTGTACCTGTTTCTTCTACCGTCCAAGCAATCCAAGCCATGAAAGAAGTCACTTCTAGCTTGGTCGGTTCTGATGCTGGTAAAGAAATGGGCGTGTACTTCGACTACATCTGCTCTGGCTTGAGCTAAATGTGAGTAAATTGTCAATTCGACAATTTTAAACTCAATATTTTTGGAGGTCTGGGAAGTTTGGGGTGAGTGTTAGGTAGTCAACGGCGGTTCGTGGGAGCTAGCTGTGACGGTCTAAGATTGATCTCAAACTCCCAGCCTTGCTGTATTAGGCGCAAAAAAATAGGCGCAAAAAATTTTTAGCCTACACAGGAGCTATATACAAAATGCGAATGTTCAAAATTACAGCCTGTGTTCCCAGCCAAACTCGGATTCGCACCCAGCGGGAACTACAGAACACCTATTTCACCAAGTTGGTTCCTTACGACAACTGGTTCAAAGAGCAGCAGCGCATTATGAAGATGGGCGGCAAAATTGTCAAGGTAGAATTGGCAACTGGCAGACCTGGAGCGAATGCAGGGTTAAGCTAGTTGGCAACAAGCCTTTTGCTGGGCATGGAGTGTGGGGTTGGCGGGCATCGCTCTCATCTCAACATTCTGTGCCCAGCATTTTGTTTGCTTAGATATGTACTAAAACTCAATCCCCGCTTGTGCTTTCACTCCCTGCTCTCGAAAGGGATGCTTCACCAACGTCATTTCTGTCACCAGATCAGCCCGCTCAATTAACGCTGCGGGTGCGCCTCGTCCGGTCAGAATAACATGGGACTCATCGGGCTTCTGCTCTAGTCCTGCCAGAATTTCTTCAATTTGCAAATATCCCAGCTTCAAGGCAATATTCACTTCATCCAGTAGCACCAACTTAAACTCAGGATTGACAATAAAGCTCAGTGCCTTTTGCCAAGCTTCCTGCGCTTTTTTGATATCGCGCTGCCGATCTTGGGTTTCCCAGGTAAAGCCTTCGCCCATCGCATGAAATTCTAAGAGAGGCGTTTCACCCGTAGTCCAAGGCTCGAACACCGTTTTTTCGGCAGGCTCCCAGGCTCCTTTAATAAACTGAACGATCGCCACTCGATAACCGTGCCCCAGCGATCGCAACACCATACCCAGCGCGGCGGTAGTTTTGCCCTTGCCAGTGCCAGTATTGACGATAATTAAGCCCTTTTGGTGCGATCGCTCTGCCAGCCGCTGCTCTTGCACTTCTTTTCGGCGCTGCATCTTCCGCTGATACTGCTCAGTCGAAAGCCCTGTCGCGGTGGCTTCTTCGTTGAGAGCGATCGCTTCTTGGTCGGTTGAAAGTATAGGTTCCATAAGGAGTTCGGCTAGAAATTTTGTAGAGGCGAGATCCAGCATATCAGGGGCTAGCCGCTCTGAACGAGAAGGACGGTTGCTGCGAGATCAGGGTATTTAATTTAGGGCTAATTTAAGGGCAGATAAACTGTGAAAGTAGTCCAGTTCTGTTTACTAAGCACTTGAATATCCCCATTAATGTGGGTCACTATACGTTTCACAAGCGCTAATCCCAACCCTGTTCCTCCTTGTTTCCAAGGATCAGCATTAGGAACCCGATAAAATTTGTCGAAAATGCGAGCTTGCTCACTAGGAAGAATTTTTACGCCTGAGTTGCTGACTTGAATTGCAAAAACAGTTAGGGTAGACGGAAAATTTTCATGGTTCTGCTGAGGAAAATGCGTTTTTAGTCCTCGACCCAGACGTTCTGGGAGGCGAGGAAACTCTCTAGATTCAATGCCAGCGGAAACTTTAATAGTTTCATGAGCAGGAGTGTACTTAAAGGCATTATTAAAGAGTTCAGTTAAGATGCGCCCCAAACTGGCTAAATCTGAAACGACGGGAGACAAATTAGCCGGAATATCAACCACGAGCTGCTGCTGTTGCTTTTGCCTTTGGGCTGCGAAAGGTTCCAGGAGGTGGGGAATCCAGTCCTGAAGCTTAATGGGAGTTTGATGGATTGGCTCCATTTGGGTATCAAGGCGAGATAAATCAAGCATATTGTTGATCAGGCTGATTTCTCGATCGCATTCACTTTGCAAAATCTGAAGATATCGTCTGATTTGTTCGTCGTCGGTTTCTAGTAATCCGAGTCCATTTAGCCGAATTTCGAGGAGTTGACTCGCCATTTTAATGCTGGAGATGGGAGTACGGAGTTCGTGGGAAATGGTGTTGAGGAAATCGTCTTTGATCTGGTTAAGGCTTTCAAGTTCTGTAACTTGCCGTTGAGCAGCAGCATAAAGCCGCGCTTGGCGAATGGCGATCGCACATTGGTTTGCCACTTGTTGCACTAAACGAATCTCAGCATCTGTGAAGCCAGTTTCACCGCCGCGATCCATCCAAACGTCACCTATTATGTCTTGGTCGTCAATGAGAGGGCAGACCAAAGTTGTCGAACCTTCTGAGCTGGCTCGAAGAGTTTTTTCTGTAGAACTGACCCAGCAAAATTGAATAGTTTCTCCTGCTAAAAGCTGAGAGTAAATAGCCTCTTCATCTTCCAGGTAAACTACTCTGCCCTGGACGGAGGGCACGCCTGCTTGAATAGATTCGTGGGCGATCGTTGAGGTGGGGAGATTGAGATCGTATAGCCCTATATGGCAAGAACTGGTGTTTAATTCGGTGGCGAGTTCTTGAACGGCGGTTTGCAAAATTTGGCTTTCATCGAGACTGTCTCGAACTTTATCAGTAATGCGTTTCAGAAGTATTTCAAACTCTAGCGATCGCTGGAGTTGCGCCGTTTGTTCTTGGTTTTGTGCTAAAACAGCCTCAGCTAAAGCAGAATCAGGATACCCTCCTAATGTCTCAGATAATGTCTCAGACTGCTGCCATTCTGTTAAATCTTCAGCGATCGGGTTGATGGAATTGACGAGGATGGGGCGATCGCCAACCTGGGTCGATAGCTGATTTTCAATGGCTTCTAGGCGCTTCTCAAACTGGTTACGCAGGAGAGCGATTTCAATAGCGGTGTGCAAATCAGCTTGGTTGAAGGGCTTGACCAAATATCTGGCAGTAGCGGAGGTGCCTTGCGGGGATCTCGAAGCGATCGCTTGTTTTAAGGTGCGGCTGTTGGCGTGTGCCATAAGATAAATAATTGGGATTTTCAACAAGCTACGAATTTGCTCGGCGGCAGAAATACCATCGATCGTATCCTTGAGTTGAATATCCATCAGAACCAGATCGGGCTGAGTTTCTCCGGCAGTCCGAATTGCCTCAGATCCCGAAGTAACCTGGGCAACAAGGGTGTGTCCAAAGCCTTCTAAAGATTCTTGAATGCTCCAAGCAGCAACGCACTCGTCTTCGACTACCAAGATTTTAGCCATTGAGACTTTGCACTACCTCTTAGGACTACTCTGTTCAAAAAATTCAAAGCCGACCCATAACCCCACGTCTACAGCCCTACTCACAGGACTTCTGTCGGAATTCTAATCCTTTGTCAATGCAATAAACGGGCAAGAAACGGATTACCGGGGAAATATTTGATCCTATGCAGCGATGATAGTAGTGATTATTCATCGCATCTCAGAATGTAGCTTTTGCAACTTAACCCTTGACTGTTCCGGTTTTCACCCTGACAGCCTAGCTTTGCAAATGCTGCCCTAACTGTACCGCTCTCCCTCTCACTTGAAAAGAGGAAATTGCAAGAATCGCCCCTAATTTAGAGGACTTTTTGAAATCTTTACAATTCTCTCCCTTCTATTGAGGCTTGAGCAAGAGATCCGCCGATCGCATCATTACTGCGTCGTTCTACACCTGCGATTTCTTCCATGTGTTTCCTTGGACAAGGGTATGCACCTGCCAGTTAAAATTGTCTGTGTCTGGATAATCGGTGCGATAATGTCCGCCTCGGCTCTCAGTACGAAACAAAGCGCTTTTTAGAATTAAGTAAGACAAGTCGAGCAAATTGTGGGTTTCGCTCCAGGTTCGCAGCTCGGCGACTTGGGATAAAGTGAGTGGAAGCGATTGCCCGCTGGGATTGGCGATATAAGCGATCGCCGATTGGCTAATGGCTGCAAATTTTTCTTGCCAGATTTTGACTTGGGCGATCGCCTGTTCCAAAGACTGTTGCTCTCGACAAATGCCAGCGCTTTGCCACATCAGGCGGGGGATCGCTTGTCGCCATTCCAAAATTTGCGGCGTTAAGGACAGGTCTAAGGGCGGCAGGTTTTGGATGCTGGAAGGTGGGGCGATCGTGTCTTCTAACAGCGTAATGTTGGCAAGTTGGGCTCCGAAGACGAGGCATTCAAGCAAAGAATTACTGGCAAGGCGATTTGCACCATGAACTCCGGTACTGGCAGACTCGCCAACCGTATACAGACCAGGAATCGAAGTGCGGCTTTGGGTATCGGTAATAATGCCACCCATCCAATAGTGGGCGGCTGGGGCAACGGGAATAGGTTGCTTGAAGATGTCAATGCCCCACTGTTGACAGACTTTAATAATGTTAGGAAAGCGATGCCGAATGGTATCTTCGGGAATGGGCTTGAGGTCGAGCCAAACATGACCAGACCCGCCAGCATTTTTTTGGAGATGACTGAAAATGGCGCGGCTGACGACATCTCTAGGAGCGAGTTCTCCAGCAGGATGGTAGTCGAAGGTGAAGCGATCCCCCTGGTCATCGACCAAATGTGCGCCTTCACCCCGGACGGCTTCGCTAATCAGAAATCGGGGCGCGCCAGGATACGTTAAGGCAGTGGGATGGAACTGGACAAACTCTAGATCGCAAAGTTCTGCACCTGCGCGCCATGCCATTGCTACGCCATCGCCAGTGCTGATAGAAGGGTTGGTGGTTTGGGCAAACACTTGTCCGCCGCCGCCAGAGGCTAGCACGATCGCCCTTGCCTGAAGCCAGCACAATTGGTTCTCGTACAATAGGCAGACTCCTCGACAGGTCTGGTCATCCATCCATAAATTCAGTACGAATGCTTGAGAAAGCACCTGAATATTTTCGCGGCTGAGTACCTGAGCCGCCAGGGTAGAAACCATGGCTCGTCCGGTTGCATCAGCGGCATGGAGAACACGACGGCGAGAATGGGCGGCTTCTAAGGTCAATGCCAGGTCTTCTCCTTTGCGATCGAACGCCACGCCCATTTCTACGAGCGATCGCACGCATTCAGGCGCTTTTTCAACTAAAAGCTGAACGGCAGCGGGGTTGCATAGTCCGGCTCCAGCTTTCAGCGTATCTTCAACATGCAGCTTGGGCGAATCTTCTGGGGCGATCGCCGCTGCAATGCCTCCCTGTGCCCAATCGCTTGCTGACACGGAGAGCGAGTCTTTGGTAATTAGCCCAATTCGTAGGTTTTTGGGTAGGCAGAGGGCGGTATACAGTCCTGCGGCTCCGCCCCCCACAATCAGGACATCGAAGGCATCGGGCAAGGTTGGGTTAGGCACAGGAGGGAAAAGTAAGGGTTATTTGAAACACAATAACGAAAAAAGACTGAAGACCGAGTTTTAAATCTCAGCCTTCAGTCTCCAAAAAATTAGCATTGAGCTTTAACGCCTTGAGCTTTAACGATAGATGCCGTTATTGAAGCGATCGCCCCCTTCCACCAAAGCAGAATCGGGAGAAGAAAGCGTAAATTTATCGAGGTTTGCCTTCAAAATTTCTGCCTGACGCTCCGTCAAATCAGGCATATCGAAGATATCATCAATGTCTTCAAAAGGTGCATTGCTCAAAATCATTCGAGCCAGCGTCGGGTATAGCCCAGGGAACTGTGCAAACGCCCGCACGTTAGTGTTATTCAAATCAATTTTTTTGCCAAAATCAGTCGCCAGCTTATCGTCCATGCTGTTGCGGAACTCTGCAACCAGCGGTGAGCGAGCGGCTTCAGCCTGTTGCGGAAAGCTGAAAATGCCCAAGCAACTGATCAGCATTAGCCCAAAAACCATTATCATTCCTACCAAGCGTTTCATTCTTGAAATCCCTCCCAGTTTCAATGCGTCGGAAATCATATTAAGTCCAAAATAAACACAGCTTTATAAGGTAGAGATTATCACTTTTTAGGACAGGTTTTAGGACAGGCTGGAACAGGCACAAATTATTCTGCCTCTTCGACGACAAAGTTCTCGCCTAATGTGGTGATGCGATCGCCCATCACCAGTTTTCGCCCCCGCCGCACCTCAACTGCCCCGTTGACCTTAACATCGCCGTTTTGAATCAGCATTTTTGCCTCACCCCCCGTTTGCACCACACACATCAGCTTCAAAAACTGATCTAACTTAATTGTTTCCTCGCTCTTGTCCATCGCCGCCATCCCCGCTATAAAATCCAGAAGAGTGTTCAGTCATTCTCATACTAATAATATCTCACCCTTCGCTATGACCTATTGCCTCGGCATTCTCACCTGTTACGGGCTAGTCCTTGCCGCCGACTCTCGCACCAACGCAGGCGTAGATCACATTTCCACCTACCAAAAGCTATTCGACTTCTCCAACCCCGGAGAACGGGTCATTATGCTCTGCACATCGGGTAATCTCTCAATTACCCAAGCTGTGATGAATGCCCTCCAGCAAGACCTAAACTCGTCAGCCGACGAAACCATCCACACTCTGCCCACGCTTTATGACGTTGCCCGTTACATTGGCAGCAAAGTTCGTCAACTTCAAGAGCATGAACGCCCCTGGCTTGCTAAGGATAATATTGACTTTAAATGCACTCTGTTGCTGGGTGGTCAAATTCGAGGAGATGCGCCGGGGCTATTCATGATTTATAGTCAGGGCAATTTTATTCAAGCCATGCGCGAAACGCCGTTCCTGCAAATTGGCGAAACCAAATATGGAAAACCTATTTTAGATCGTGCCCTCACCTACGAAACTTCCCTAGAAGAGGCGGCAAAATGCGCCTTGCTGTCCATTGACTCAACCATGAAATCCAATATTTCAGTAGGTCCTCCCATCAACATTGCTATGTATGAAGCCGATAGCTTTTTTATCCGCCACCAGTTGCGGTTGCCGTTGGGCGATCCTTATTTGGCAAAAATTCGGCACTTGTGGGAATGTTCTCTCAGGCAAGCGTTTGAGCAAATGCCGAACGTGGAATGGGATGACTATGATCATGAGGCGGAGAATAGTCAGGAGGATGTGTTGCTGGATTAGGCTGGTTAGGGCGCAAACGAATATTTAACTTGTTTATTTAACTTGTTTGGGCGATCGCTTAACCTAGTTCTTCCTAGTTTATCTTCTCTATTCTCCCGCTTATCAATATTTCCGTAAACTGGTTCAAAAACTCTAAATGCCATTCTTTCCTGATACCCAACCTGATGCAATTCTCAACCGTTTTACTCAGTTTGGAGTAGAGCTAGGCTTAGAGCGAATTGAACGCCTCTTAAACGATTTAGGTAATCCCCATTTACAAGTGCCGATCGTTCATGTTGCAGGCAGTAATGGCAAAGGTTCTACTTGTGCATTTCTCTCGTCGGTTTTAACTGCGGCAGGCTATCGGGTGGGGCGCTATACGTCTCCCCATTTGGTAAGTTGGTGTGAACGCATTAGCCTTAACGGTCAAGATATTTCACCCTCTGAACTGCATCATCTTTTATTAAAGGTTGTCGCTGCTATTGATCCTGATCACTCGTCTCCTACGCAGTTTGAGGTGATTACAGCGGTGGCTTGGCTATATTTCGCACAGCAGAAAATAGATGTTGCGGTCGTTGAGGTAGGACTAGGGGGAAGACTGGATGCGACGAATGTGTGCAATCGCCCTCTCGTTAGTATTATCACGTCTCTCAGCCGTGAGCATTGGCAACGGCTAGGTTCTACTTTGGCAGAAATTAGCTACGAGAAAGCAGGTATCCTCAAACCCCATTGTCCTGCGGTCATTGCGCCGCAACCTGCCGAAGCCGAAGCCGTTCTTAAACTGAGGTTAGCTGAATTAGATTGTCCAATCACTTGGGTTGATCCAGAAGTATCTCGTAGCTATTCATTATCTTTGCCCGGTGAGCATCAACTCATTAATGCAGCTTTGGCGATCGCCACGTTCCGAATTCTGCAACAGCAGGGTTGGAAAATTAGCGAAGATCACATCATTCAAGGGTTGGCAACTACCCAATGGCGAGGACGATTACAGTGGACGCAGTGGCGAAATCATAACCTACTGATTGATGGAGCACACAACCCAGCGGGTGCAAAAATGTTGCGTCGTTATACCGATGATCAGAATATTGACCAAGCGACGCGATCGGTTAATTGGGTGATGGGAATGCTTGCTAACAAAGATCATGAGGATGTGTTTCGGGAATTATTGAAAGCGGGCGATCGCCTCTATTTAGTACCAGTGCCAGAACACTTGCCTACCGATATGAATGAACTCGCTCAGGTGGCTCAAAGGGTCTGTCCTAACTTGAAGCATTGCACAGTTTATCCAGATGTAATTGAGGGCTTAGAGGCAGCGTTTGAGCAAAATTCGGCGGAGCAGAGTTCAACAACAGTGCTATGTGGATCGCTTTACCTAATTGGGCATTTCTTTTCTATCACTAAAATTAATGAAACCTCCTAAGATCGATCGCCAACGAGAACATCAAGCCAATGAGCGGACTTTTTTGGCATGGCTGAGGACCTCAATTGCTTTAATTGGCTTTGGATTTGCGATCGCCCGTTTTGGGTTATTTTTTCAGCAGCTTCAAGCCACACTAATGCAGCAACAAGTATTAGTTCATCCCCTATTTAATTCTAAAAATCTAGGTGTAACTCTAGTAGTCTTTGGCATTTTGGTTATTGTGTTAGCTGCATGGCAATACAACCGCGTATTTTGGCAAATTGAACGGAGCGACTATCGCCCTAGTCGGTGGCTAGTCGGAATGATGACCGTGGTTGTTATCGTCATCGGATTATTCAGCTTGCCTTTGCTATTATGGCGCAATGCTCAGGAGCGATCGCCTCTCACACCACGTTCCAGCCCTATTCGTTAGACTAAACCTTCTGCAACACTAAACTTGCCCGCCTTGATACTATCAAAGGCTGACCTTTTTTATACCGATAGCCCTGTTCCACAAACTGCGGCTTCGTGGTGTCTACTAGCGTCACCCACTCCCACTGTTGGAGCATCTTAGGCAACGTAAACTCGATCGCCTCGTAGTGTGCATTAAAAACAATGAAAAAATTATCATCCACAATCCGTTCACCCCTAGAACCCGGAGTCGGAATTTCTTCCCCGTTGAGGAAAATGGCGATCGCCTTTGCTAATCCGTCGTTCCATTGCTTATCGGTCATTTCGCCCCCATCGGGGTTAAACCAAACAATGTCTCTCACCTCCGAGCCGTGAATGGCACGACCTTGAAACCACTTACGCCGTCGGAAGATGGGGTGCTGAAGCCGAAAGTGAATAAGCTGTTGGGAAAACTCTAGCAGGGCATGATCTTGTAAATCCCAATTGACCCAAGAGACTTCATTATCTTGGCAGTAAGGATTATTATTGCCTCGTTGCGATCGCCCCATCTCATCACCTGCCAGCAACATAGGTACACCCTGAGACAACATGAGCGTAACTAAAAAATTTCGCTGTTGCTGTTGTCGTAATTGGACAATCTCAGCTTTGTTCGTTTCACCTTCCGCACCACAGTTCCAAGAGCGGTTATGACTATCTCCGTCGCGGCTCTCTTCATCGTTCGCCTCATTGTGTTTTTGGTTGTAACTCACCAAGTCACGCAACGTAAATCCATCATGAGCAGTAATGAAATTAATGCTGGCGTGGGGTCGTCTACCGTTGGTTTGATACAGGTCAGAACTGCCTGTAAACCGATAGGCAAACTCTGCCAAAGTACGGTTCTCACCCCGCCAGAAATCGCGTACTGTATCTCTGTATTTGCCGTTCCATTCTGACCACAGCAGCGGAAACTCACCCACTTGATAGCCTCCTTCACCCACGTCCCAGGGTTCGGCAATTAGCTTGACGTTAGCGAGTACAGGATCTTGGTGAATGATGTCAAAGAATGCAGCCAGGCGATCGACGGCATAAAGCTCCCGCGCCAACGCCGAGGCTAGGTCGAAACGGAAGCCATCAACGTGCATCTCTAAAACCCAGTAGCGCAAGCTATCCATAATCAGCTTCAACACTTGGGGATGGCGAACGTTGAGAGAATTACCGCAGCCCGTAAAGTCCATGTAGTACTGCGGCTCATCTTCAACTAAACGGTAATAGGAAGCGTTATCAATGCCGCGCAAAGACAGGGTGGGACCCATGTGATTGCCTTCACCCGTGTGGTTATACACCACGTCTAAAATTACTTCAATGCCTTCCCGGTGAAAGGTCTTTACCATTTCCTTAAACTCTACAACCTCTGCCCCATTCACGTTACCTGCACTGTATCCAGAATAGGGTGCAAAGTAGTTAATCGAATCGTATCCCCAATAGTTCTTCAACTCTTTCCCTTCCAGGTGTCCAGGGTGTGCTAAAAACTGGTGAATGGGCATTAATTCGATCGCCGTAATTCCTAGCGAATGCAGATGTCGGATCACTGCGGGATGGGCAAGTCCAGCATAGGTTCCTTGAAGATGGGGCGGAACTTCTGGGTGGAGTTTTGTCAGTCCTCGCACATGCGCTTCGTAGATAACGGTTTTGTGCCAAGGAGTTTGGAGCAACTTGTCGCCTTGCCAATCAAAAGATTCATCAATCACCACACCTTTGGGAACCAGATGGGCGCTATCTGCATCAGAGTAGGACAGATCTTCTTCTTTATCGCCCCAGCAATAGCCAAAAATTTCGCTACCAAAGCTAATTTCACCATCCAGCGCCTTGGCATAGGGATCAATCAGGAGCTTATTAACATTGAAACGATGACCGTCTTCAGGAGCATCAGGACCATCCACTCGAAAACCATAGCGCTGCCCTGGAGAAATGCCCAGTATGTAACCATGCCAAACAAAGTTGGTGACTTCGGTCAGTGGCAATCGGGTTTCGTGATCTTCTGCGTCAAAGAGGCACAGATCCACGCCCGTCGCGTTTTCTGAGAACAGGGCGAAGTTTGTCCCGTGACCGTCCCAGACTGCGCCTAATGAGTAAGGTGTGCCAGACCAGAGTGAGTACATATGCTTAGCTTTGGGGTGAGTGAAGGTAATGACTGAGAAACGTGTCCTTCATTTTACTTAACAATTTGCTAAACAAGGTCAGAATCTTCACAAGTTTTTTAAAGACTGGCTCAGAACTTGAAATCTTGAGACGGGAGATAAGGAGATTTCTGTAAATTAAAATACCTTTGTAGGGCAGGCATCTTGCCTGCATATTGCTTTCAATGCAAGCAAGATGCCTGCCCTACGGGTATGTTCTGATTTGGAAATTGCCTAAGTTGCTCTAACGAGTTGCTTCTAATAGCTGTGAAAAATAAAATGGCGCTTTGTTCAAGGCTCGTCGCTCGATCTTCCAGCCTGCATTTTCCAAGATTTTCACAATATCAGCTTCCCGATGTAGGTAAGCTCTCGTCGCTTTGCTAGCACCTGGGAAGAAGCTGCCAATTTTTTTAAGAACGCTATAGGCAGCCGTCTTAGGTGCAAAGCTTAGGAGCAGGCGCGATTCTGCCATGCTGCTCAGGTGGTTGACCATGCGAGTCGCCTCGGCTTGAGGATAGTGGATCAGCACATCAAGGCAAACGACAGTGTGGTAGCGACCACTGAGGGCTTCGAGGTCACTGACTGCAAAGGAGAGGCGATCGCTTACATTTAGCTCGATCGCCCGTTCTTTGGCTTCTTCTACCATCTTTTCGGAAATATCACTGGCATAAACTTTTGCGCCAGCTTGGGCGAGAGGAATGCTGAGGCTACCGACACCACAACCCGCATCACAGAAGGTTAAATCTGCCAGGTTGCCGTCGGCTTGCAGCCAACTGAGAACAGTATCGACCGTGAGTTGATGTCCTTTGCGAATGTTGCGTTGGACGACGTTGACTTCGCCATCGCCATAAATTCGTCGCCAGCGATCGAAGCCAGTGGCGTTGAAATAGTCTTTGACAATCGTTTTATCGTCGGTGGTCGCAGTCATGGAGAAGGGGTTTTATATTTGATTAACGTGTTTCATCCTATTACGATTTCCCCCCTGTTGCTGTAGTTTTATAGTTTCAGTTTTAGAGGCGTTGCCACGTTAGATTGTTAAATTCAGAGAATGACCAGCGGAGAAAATGAGCGGGTTGCCCCATTAGAGAAAACGGTAAACCGATCGCCAATCGAGGTGCAACGGTTGCTAAGGCGATCGCTTCTCCCACATCCACAATGCCCCACCGCACTAAGTTCTGGACTCCTACCAACAGCGGCAAAGTTGTCCCCGACAGCGTTCCATCTGCCAAGCGCGCTGTTCCCTGCGTCACTTCAATCTGCCGACTGTCCCACGGATAAATGCCATCGGGCAATCCCAACGGCGACAGGGCATCACTGACTAAAAAATTGCCTCTGCCCCGACTGGCTCTCAACAAAATATCTAGCATCATCGGCACAACGTGTTCTCCATCGGCAATGAATCCACACATGACTTGAGGATGGGCGATCGCCGCTCCCAACAATCCTGGCTCCCGATGATGCAGCCCCGGCATCGCATTAAAGGCATGAGTCACCATCGTTGCACCCTGCTCAAAAGCGTGTTGCGCCTGAGCCGCAGTCGCTTGAGAATGACCCAAGCTCACCGTTATTCCCAATGATGTGAGATAGGGGATCACTTCGCCTGTTTGATCCAATTCGGGAGCGATCGTGATAATTTTAACTGTTGCAGCCCGATCGCCTAAAACTCGTTTCACTTCGGGGATCGTCAAGGGTAAAAGATATTCTGCTGGATGCGCGCCTCGTTTTTGAGGATTGAGGAAAGGTCCTTCTAGATGAACGCCTAGAATTTTTGCGCCATTTTTCTGCTGAGTCGTCTGTTGCTGAGCCATGAAGTCGGTAATGATTGAAAGCGATCGCCCCACCTTCTCCACTGCCGTCGTGACCAGTGTTGGCAAAAAATCATCTACTCCCTGACTCCACAAAAAATCACAAATCTCTTGTAGTTTCCCCTGATCTTTCTCTGTCAAATCAGGAAACGCCAACCCTAAAGCACCATTAATCTGCAAATCAACTCCGCCCCTCGAAACCCAATCTCCCGCCATATCCCAAATCTGTAAATCAGTCTGAGGCGCGCCCTTCCAGATACCTGCAAGAGGTCGTTCAACGGTATCCATTGCCACAATCTCTTGCACCATTCCTGTGCGATCGATCGAGATCCGTTGCAACCCGTTGTAACCATAGACCCGCCCGTTGATAAGATCAACCGGAACCAATAATCTTGCTAATCCAGATCTCTCTGCCATCATCCTAAAATCCCAAACCTAAAATCCAAAATACTATGTCTTCTCCCCTCATTGGCATTATTATGGGCAGCGATTCTGACCTGTCTACGATGCAAGGCGCGATCGCCATTTGTGAATCGTTTGAGATTGCCCATGAAGTGGCGATCGTGTCTGCCCATCGCACCCCAGAGCGCATGATTGAGTACGCCCAGCAAGCGCATGTCCGGGGACTCAAAGTAATTATTGCAGGTGCAGGCGGCGCGGCGCATTTACCAGGAATGGTTGCAGCTTTAACACCGCTGCCCGTGATTGGCGTGCCTGTTTCTAGTCGCCATCTTCAGGGGATTGATTCGCTTTATTCTATTGTGCAAATGCCAGCAGGCATTCCTGTGGCAACCGTGGCGATCGGCAATGCCCAAAATGCGGGATTATTGGCGGTGCAAATGCTGGCTAGCCATCAGCCTGAGCTATTAGAACGGGTGCTAAAGTATCGCCAAAGCCTGAAGGATGCAGTCATGAAAAAACAGACCCAGTTAGATGGAGTCGGCTATCGAGTTTATTTAGAAGGCATGGGCTAAATGCGTTTGCGAGGCTTGCGGGCAAAGGGGTTGCGGATCTTGCCGTCTTGTGAGGACAGTAAGGGCAAACGGAAGCGAGTGAAAACGCTGGGGGTAGGTTCATCGACAGGGTTTTTGCCTTCTTCTGTAGGAATTGGCTCGAAGTTCCAATAGGCAACAATGAGCCACACAGATGCACCTGCGGCTGCGCCAAAAAGGACGCTAAGTATAGGTTGAATGCCCAAGCATGACAACAGGATAATGCCTAGCAGCCACATTCTGAGTCCTGCCGAAAAACCGTTTTCAGAGTCGTATTTGTACATGGTTTAGGAGGTCGAACTTTGAAATGTCGAACTGATGAACCATTGTAGTGAGTGGGGGGGCGATCGCAACTTTTTGGACTAAAATGTTCTCACAATTAGAAACACAGCCCAAAATTCTTATGAGTCTTGCCAACGGTTCCGACCAAAAACTAGATATTTTAATCGATCAAGTTGGGCGGCTGACCGAAGGACTAACCGAAATTAGGGTCACGATTCAAGATCAAGCGGAGATTACGAGAAGACAATCAGAGTCCATCGATCGCCAATCGGCATCGATCGATCGCCTATTTGAAGGGATGGACGAACTCAAAATAATGGTGCGTGAGCAATCGGAAGCTACTAAACGCCTAGTTGGAGTCAGCGAGCGTCAAGCTGCAACGCTCGATCGCCAAACTGAATCTATCGATCGCCAGGTGCAAACGACCGATCGCCTCGCCCGAATTGTTGAAACGTTAATTCAACGACAGAGTGAATAAACGGTTTTGGCGCGATCGCTAATGACCTCCGTCGCCTTTATCTTGCAGTGGTTAAACTTTCAGCGCGATCGCCACTTTTCTGAGGCTGAACTTTAACGAGTTGAACCGCGCAAGCCTTAAGTTCTGGTTGCTTAGAAATAGGGCAGCATTCCGGATGAGTCATGGCATTCACTTCGGCGTGATCTGCCCACAGTTCACCCCAGTGCATCGGCACAAAAACAGTCCCCGGACTGATGGCTTTAGTAAGGGTTACCGGGAAGCGGGCTTTCCCTCGCCGCGATTTTACCTCTACCCAATCTTTGTCTTTAATCCCTAGTGCCCTCGCATCTTTGGGATGAACTTCGATGAATGGGTTAGGGTGCATCTTCCGAATTTTTTCAATCCGTCCAGTGCGCGTCTGGGTGTGCCAATGTCCGTATAGTCGTCCATTGGTTAACACCAGTGGATAGTCATCATCGGGTGGTTCTGCCAAGCCGCGCGAATGGAATGCCACAAACCGCGCTTTGCTGTCGGGAGTATGAAACTTGAGGTCAGTGTACAAACGGCTGGAAGCATCGCCAACGGGTGCAGCGTCCCATTTTTCCTGCGGATCTTCCAAGGGACAGGGCCATTGCAGGGGACCTTGGACTCGCAGGCGATCGTGGCTTAGCCCCGTCATATCGCAAGGACGACCTGCGGTAATTTGCACAAACTCTTGGTAAACTTCAGCCGATCGCCAGAAGCTAAATTGTTTTTCAAAACCCAAGCGTCGCCCTACTTCGGCAAAAATTTCCCAGTCGGCTTTGGATTCTCTGGGCGCAGGACGGAACGCTGGACAAAGGGTAACACGGCGTTCAGAGTTAGTCATTGTGCCCGTTTTTTCGCTCCACTGAGTTGCGGGCAGCAGGATATGGGCGTATGTCGCAGTTTCGGCAGGGTAGTAAGCATCCTGGTAGACGGTGAGAGGCGATCGCCTCAATGCAGCTTTGGTGCGATCGATATCGGGCATACTGACGGCGGGATTGGTGGCAGCCACCCAAAGGAATTGCACCGCTCCTGTTTCCAACCCTGTGAACATTTCCCACGCGGTTAGCCCTGGTTCGGGCGAAATATCCCCGGCTTCCAGTCCCCAAAATCGTTCTACTTCAGCGCGGTGATCTGAATTTTTGACCCAGCGATAGCCGGGAAGAAGATGGGATAAACCGCCTGTTTCTCGTCCGCCCATGGCGTTAGGTTGCCCAGTCAGCGAGAAGGGTCCTGCGCCCGGTCTACCAATTTGCCCGGTCATCAAATGAAGATTGATCAAAGAGCAAACTTTGGCAGTGCCTTCTGAAGATTGATTAACCCCCATCGACCACATTGACAGGACATTGTTTGCATTTGCCCAATATTCTGCCGCCGTTTCCAACATTCGCGTGGAGATACCGCAGCGTTTTGCCACTAATTCTGGCGGATAGAAGTTAGCAATTTTTTCAAAGTCGCGGAAGCCTGTAGTATTAGCGTCGATGAAATTTTGGTCGAAGCATCCCCAGCGCAAGAGCAAATTACCAATGCCATTGAGCAAATCGACATCTGTACCCGGACGAATTGCTAAATGTAGATCGGCGGCTTCGGCGGTTATAGTTTTACGAGGGTCAACCACAATTAATTTAACGTTGCGATTTTTTTTGTGGTACTTCTCGAAGCGATTAAAAACAATGGGGTGACAGTCGGCGGTGTTAGTGCCGATTAAAAAGGCACAGTCAGTTTTTTCTAAGTCGTCATAACAGCAAGGCGGACCATCGGCACCAAAGCTTTGAATATAACCTGATACAGCAGAAGACATACACAAACGAGAGTTAGCATCAAAATTATTGGTGCCTAAACATCCCTTCATCAGCTTTTGAGCAAGGTAATAATCTTCTGTTTGGAACTGCCCAGAGCCGTACATACAGAGAGCATCTGCGCCGTGGGTCTGCCGCACAGATTTAATGTGAGTGACAATGCGATCGAGTGCTTCATCCCAACTAACGCGCCGAAATGGTTGGTCTAACGACTCGCGCATCATGGGGTAGTGGAGCCGATCTTTGTTGAGCGATTCGGTAATGGTTGCGCCTTTAACGCAGAGCATGCCTTCACTTGATGGATGGGAGCGATCGCCCCGCACTTGCCACATGGGGGTGCCTTCACTGTCTCGGCTTACGGGTTTACCAGGTTGAGCCGGAGGTATCACTTCCAAACCGCAGCCAACCCCACAATAAGGGCACAATGTTTTAACTGAATCTGTTGACATCGGAGTTGCCTCCAACTCTAAGAATATACTCTGCGGTCACAACCGCACCTTAACGATAAAGATGGGCGATATCTGCTATTGTCGCTACAAAATTCCCTTAATAACTGCAGTCAATGCAACAACTGCATGAAATTAAAGGCTGTCCTGCATTAGTCAAATTACAGAGCGGCAATCATTGACAAAAGAAGCTGTTGATTTAGATGGATCTAATACGTTGTTTTTGGGATAAGGAGAGGCGACAGCCAGGGCATCATTACCATAATGATCGGCGAATAGTCTTTTAGGTTCTATAAGGAAAAAGGCGCAAAGGCTGGCGCAAATGAGAGCGGCGATCGCCATTGTGGCAAACAAATTTTGGGCGTTGGTTAAACTGCAAATGGTGAAATAAATGGTGAAAGAAACCGCGCCACCGAAGTTACCATAAGCGCCCATATCGAATGCCATGACTTCTGGAATAGCATGACTTCTGGAATAGCATGTCATCCCTAAAGCACTACTCGGTGTGAGCATATCGGCTGAACAAGAAGTCTAGCGCTTCATTACGCAATGTGTAGTAGCGAGGATCGTCCATAATCTGACCACGATTGCGTGGGCGATCGAAGGGAACTGTCAGGATTTCACCAATTTTGGCACTGGGTCCATTGGTCATCATGACCACGCGATCGGCAAGGAATAATGCCTCATCAATGTCGTGGGTAATCATCATGATAGTAACGCGATGATCAGTCCAAATCTGTAACAGTTCTTCTTGCAGTTCTTCTTTCGTGATCGCATCAAGTGCACCGAATGGTTCATCAAGGATCAGCATTTCGGGATAAGTAGCTAGAGCGCGGGCGATCGCAACCCGCTGCTTCATCCCGCCCGAAATTTGACCGGGTCTTTTATCCGCAGCTTCGTCCAGTCCTACCATTGCCAGGTGCTTGTGAACCAGCTCAGTTTTTTCTGCTTTCGACTTAGTAGGATGAACTGCTTTAACCGCTAAATACACGTTCTCAAACACGGTTTTCCAAGGCAACAAACAGTAGTTTTGGAACACCACCATGCGATCGGGACCGGGGCGCTCAATCAACTTGCCCTTCAGTTTAACTTCGCCGCTGGAGGGCTGACGGAAGCCAGAAACCGTATCAAGCAACGTGGATTTACCGCAACCAGAGTGACCAATGAGGCAGACAAATTCGCCTTCATCTACAGTCAGGTCAATACCATCTAGAACGGTATAGGGACCTTTGGGCGTGTCGTAGACTTTGGAGACGTTATTGATGTGCAGGAAGGGCTGGGCTGGGGGAACCGGAGAATGAATCACAGTTTCTGAGTATGTTTGCATAAGGATTCAGGGGATCTGAGCGAGGTGTTTAAGTGGATGATTGGCACATTAGACTGCGGTCTTGACAGCGGTGGGAACGGGTTCGTCGATGAGGATTTCTTCGATTTGAATTTTTCCGTGGATCTCAACGCTATTGAGATAATCGATCGGAGCGTCAGGATTAAAGACCTTGCCGTCGAATAGTTCAATCGGATGGCGATCGGGTTCTTGGTCGGGTAGGTCTAGTGCTCTAGCTGCTTGACTATAAATATCAACTCGGCGTACCCGCTCTAAGATTTCGATCCAGTTTTTAGGGAAGGAAGTAATGCCCCAACGCGCCAGTTGAGTCAACACCCACAGTCCTTCAAAGCGACTGGGGCAGGCGCTCTTTTCGATGTAGAACTGGTGGTATCGAGGCAGTATCTGCGGGGGTTCACCTGTGCCGCGATCGAAAGGACCGACTAAACCGGGACGGATGTACTCTAGGTTAGTACCAATGTAATCAGGCTTGCTCAGCAGTTTGGCAATTTCTTCCCGGTTGCGAGGGTCGTCGCAATACATACAGGCTTCCAACAGGGCTGTAACCAAGGCTACATGGGTTTGAGGATATTGGCTATCCCAATCTTCCCGCACACTCAGCATTTTTTCAGGATGTCCAGGCCAGATCTCTAAATCTGTGGCAATCACAAAGCCATGACCTTCACTGACAGCGCGAGAGTTCCAGGGTTCACCAGCGCAGAAGCCGTCAATGTTGCCCGACAGCAAGTTGGAAACCATTTGTGGAGGGGGAAGGATGACTAAGTTGACATCTTTATCAGGATCGATCCCTGCGGATGCCAACCAGTAGCGCGTCATCAGATTCTGCATTGAGGCAGGATGAACCACGCCTAAAGTATAAATTTTGTCGGGATCTTGAGAGATCGCCGCCTTAAAGTCTTGGAGCGATCGCACTCCTTGCTCATAGAACCGTTTGTCTAGCGTAATCGCATTGCCGTTCCGGCTCAGAATTAAGCCACTCACCATAGGCATCGGTGGGCTGCCATCGCATCCTAAAGTCATCGCCAAAGGCATTCCTGCCACCACCTGCGCCGCATCTAATCGCTTGCTTGCGAGACCATCGGCGATCGCTTTCCAGCCTGGTTCTCGGTTCAGCGTTACTTGGGTTAACCCATGCTTCTCAAAAAACCCTTTTTCTTTTGCTACCACTAATGGCGCGCAGTCAGTCACAGCGGCAAATCCAATCTCTAGATTCACCTTCTCCAGTCCATTGCCAGCAACCACGCCCACAGGCTTGCTCTTGCGTTTTTTGGCGCGCTTTTGCTGATTCAGGAAGTAGATCATCTCGCTACGCAGAGCATAGTAGCTAGGATGATTGACGACATCCATGCGTGTACGCGGACGAGGAATTTTTACCTCTAAAATCTGTCCAATATGCGCTTCCGGGCCATTCGTCATCATGACAACCCGATCGGACAGAATCAGTGCTTCGTCAATGTCATGAGTCACCATTAAACAAGTCATGCCCGTTTGTTCGGCGATGTGCATCAACTGTTCTTGCAAGCCACCCCGCGTCAATGCATCCAGTGCCCCAAAGGGTTCATCTAGCAGCAGCATTTTGGGGCGAATAGCGAGGGCACGGGCGATCGCCACCCGTTGCTTCATACCACCCGACAGTTCGTTCGGACGCTTATCTGCGGCGTGTTCTAAGCCGACCATTTTAATGTTCTGCTCAACCAGCGCGTGCCGTTCCGCAGCCGGGAGATGTTTCATTGCGGCGTTAACGCTCAGTGCAACGTTCTGGCGCACTGTTTTCCAGGGCAACAGCGAATAGTTCTGAAACACCACCATGCGATCGGGCCCTGGCTTGGTAATTAACTTGCCTTCCAGGACAACGCCGCCCGTCGTAGCATTATCTAACCCAGCCACAATGTTGAGCAGGGTCGATTTGCCACAGCCAGAGTGACCAATCAGGGTGACAAACTCACCTTCTTTAATGGTCAAGTTGATGTTCGCAAGAGCGATGTAGCGATCGCCCCCTGGCAGAGGAAAAACTTTATCAACGTGGTCAATTTCTACGAATGCTGTTGTCATGGCAAATAGGGAATAAAAGGACGATGAAATTAGCTCTGCTCACCCGGAGAAATCAAATGACCAACCCATCCCACTAACTTATCCAACACCAGACCGACTAGACCCATATAAATGATTGCCAAAATAATTTGGCTGTTGCCGTCGCTGCCGCTGCTGTTGTATGCATCCCAGATAAAGAAACCAATACCGCCATTGGCTTTGAGCATTTCGGCTGCAACGATCGCCAACCAGGCTAAACCTACACCAATTCTTAGCCCTGTGAATACATAAGGAACGGTAGCGGGAATGAGGACGCTAAAAATATATTCCTGCGGTGATAAACGTAAAACCTTCGCCACATTTTTGTAGTCTTGGGGAATTTGTTGAACGCCCATCGCCGTGTTAATCACAATCGGCCACACTGCCGTAATGAAGATGACAAAAATAGCTGCCGGATCGCTGTTTTGGAATACGCCCAGGGCGATCGGTAACCACGCCAGAGGAGGCACTGTTCGCAAAACCTGAATGACAGGATCAGAACCGCGACGAATCAATACGTTGCTGCCAATAATTGCGCCGACCACGATTCCAACTACGGCGGCGATCGAATATCCCAGTGCTACCCGCTGCAAACTAATCAGAATTTGCCAGCCCAAGCCTTTGTCTGTGCCACCATTATCAAAAAATGGATCAATAATATAATTCCAGGTGTCGCTCACCATCCGAATCGGCCCTGGAATCAGAGACGTTGGACTCATGCACAGCAATTGCCAGATTATGAGAAGCGCCAACGTGAAAATAATGGGCGGTAGAATATACTGTGCCTGTTTACCGAGCTTAGCTGACCATTGAGAAGAGGCGTTAGGACGAAGAGAGGTGTTGGTTGTCATGATTCGGATTTTTGCTGAACCTTGTTTAGGTTATGAGGTTTGATGTTCCAGTTCTGAGCCTTTTGTTACTCTGTTACTCAATCAGTAAGAGTATTCAGTCGGTGATAGCAAAACCTATGTTGCAAATAGTGGCGATCGCCTCCTCTCGTTCCCGCAAAGTTTAGAAACGAGAGGATACCGCTAGAAATTTCTAAGCCTTCTTGAACTGAAGTCCCTTTAGATAAGCAGCCGGATCAGCAGGATCAAACTTAGTGCCATCAAAGAATTTTTCAACGCCGCGTGACGTGCTCTTAGGGATAGCCGCTTCTTGCCCGATCGCCTTTGCCGCTTCCTTCCAAATATCTTCTCGGTTGACCTGATCCACTAACGTCTTCACATCGGTATCACCAGGCAACTTACCCCAGCGAATATCCTCAGTGATAAACCAGGTATCGTGGCTCTTAAAGGGATAGGAAGAATCTTCCTTGAAGAACTTCATCAGCAAATCGCTGTTCTCAAGCTTGCGACCGT
>JBBRCV010000068.1:0-22586 GCA_038204505.1 Elainellales cyanobacterium | reverse complement strand
AGGATCGGATCTGTTTGATTTTATCCTGGAAGATATCCAGCAATTAAAGAAGACCAACTCTAATTCACAGAGTTTTGGTGTGCTGATGACGGGTATGAATGCTTCCTCCTGGATCAATGAAAAAATGAACGAGTGGTTAGGCGAAAAAAATGCAGCGGACACGCTTTCTCAATCAGCACCCAACAATATTACTTCGGAAATGGGTTTGGCACTATTAGATGTTGCAGATGCGATTCGTCCTTACCCGGAAGTCATTGAGTATTTGCAACAGGTAAAAGAGGCTAACTTTCTCGGTGAATTAGTGAAGCTTGAGGGTGGACAGGAAGCCCAGAACGCGATCGCTACTTTTCTTCACAAATACGGAATGCGATGTGTTGGAGAAATCGATATTACGAGAACTCGTTGGAGCGAAAAACCAACCACACTTGTGCCTATGATTCTCAGTAACATCAGAAACTTAGAGCCTGGTGCCAGCGATCGAAAATTTGAGCAAGGGCAACGGTCAGCTTTAAAGAAAGAACAAGAGCTATTAGAGCGATTGAAGCAACTACCGGATGGCGAACCAAAGGTCAATGAAACAAAACGAATGATCAGCCTGATCCGGAATTTCATCGGCTATCGTGAATATCCCAAATACGGCATCGTGAGTCGCTACTTCGTTTATAAGCAGGCATTACTTAAAGAAGTCGAACAACTCGTACAAGCAGGCGTTATTCAGGAAAAAGAAGATGCCTACTATCTCACGTTTGAAGAACTTCACGAAGTTGTACTCACAAATCAACTGGATTATCAGATCATCAGTAGCCGAAAAGACGAGTACAAGCTCTATGAAAAACTCACTCCGCCGCGTGTGATCACGTCTGAGGGTGAAATCATTGCAGGTGAGTACAAACGCGAAAATCTCTCAGCCGCAGCGATCGTCGGTCTACCTGTTTCTTCCGGAGTGATAGAGGGACGAGCACGTGTCATTCTAAACATGGAAGACGCTAATCTTGAAGATGGAGATATTTTAGTCACCTCATTTACTGACCCTAGTTGGACAGCCTTGTTTGTATTCATAAAAGGTTTGGTCACCGAAGTGGGTGGACTGATGACCCACGGAGCCGTGATCGCACGCGAATATGGCTTACCAGCCGTTGTCGGAGTGAATAATGCTACCAAACTGATCAAAGATGGGCAACGAATTCGCGTACATGGAACAGAAGGGTATGTAGAAATCCTATATTAATAGGATAGGGCGAACGCACACGTTTCTTAACACGCTAAATCTGTGGTAGATAAAGCTTTCTCTCCGCTAGTTTGATGTCAATAAGAAATCTTTAATGACATTTTTCTTATTAAGAGGCTCAAAATAAGCCTTTGTTGAGATGTCACGGATTGTATGCGTTCGCCCAATCCTAGCTAATTCCATTGGGTTAAGATCTTTATTGAGAACAAAGATACCTTCTTTCAGTTTAACCAAATCATCAGGTAGGAAGGAACAATCTGGTTCAAGCGCATGGTGCATTATCATTTAAGCATCGTGATTAGCTAGTTGATCGCCATTCGGCATCCAGACTTCATGAATCATGATTCTCCCTTGAGATTCTACTCTTACCAGGAAGGATGATAGCAAAAGTTCTAGCAATTTTGCATATTGTTTTCGCTAGAACTTTCTCTTGTCTACCACCTTCCACTCAGTCAGGTTCGACGGTTGTCTTATTGCTAGGATCATTGTCACTGGAAAGGTGAATCATACGGGTATGCCTCGCTGATCCTGCTTCACAGCCAGAAATATTGCAGTGTCCGCCCTTAATTTATTGTAGGGATACCTGACCTCACGATTTACCCAGTATCGATGTGCAATACACCCTTTTGGGGCTGAAGATGATTTACTTCAAGAGCTAAAAAAACTGCTGCGATCGAGGAAACTTGAATAGGTAGTTATCCCAGATGCAAAATTATGTTCGCTAACTTCCAAGACACTCAAATTTACTTTGATATTGAAGGCGCTGGACTGGTTCCCCACGGCAACCAAATGCGCGAAAAACCGATCGCCTTCCTGATTCACGGTGGTCCCGGCGCAGATCACACCTCTTACAAACCAACCTTTTCTGCATTAAGCGATAAAATGCAACTTGTCTATTTTGACCATCGCGGACAAGGGCGATCGGCAAGAAGCAATAAATCCACCTACACACTTGATCAAAACGTTGAGGACATGGAAGCGCTGCGGCGGCATTTGGGACTAGGGAAAATTATTGCGATCGGCAGCTCTTATGGCGGTATGGTGGCACTCACCTACGCTACTCGCTATCCCCAAAATCTTTCCCATCTGATTGTGATTGCTACCGTTCCCGATTGTCGCTTTCTCCAACGCGCTCAGGAAACTCTCAACGATCGCGGCACACCCGAACAGATTGCGATCGCTCAGTTTCTCTGGAACGGCAATTTTGAAACAGAGCAGCAGCTCAGTGACTACTTCCGGATCATGCAGCCGCTGTACTCTGTTACCGCTAATCCAACGCAAATCTCTCAATCGCGGACGATTTTGTCGATCGATGCGATCAATGAAGCGTTCGGCGGTTTTTTGCGATCCTACAACGTCCTCGATCAACTCCACAAAATCACAGCGCCGACACTGGTGATAGGGGCGCGTCACGATTGGATTTGTGCGCCTGAGTTTTCTGAAGAAATTGCCAAAGCCATTCCTAACTCAGATTTACGCATCTTTGAAAATAGCGGGCACCTCGTTCGATTAGATGAGCCGGAAGCGTTGTTAGATGCGATCGCTGGATTCATTGTTTATAAAAGATAGGGTTTATAAAAGATAGGGGTGCTCTGAAGACCGCCCTACTTAACTCTAGCTTTCAACAGCCGCAACTCTTACAGGTTTTAATTTGTCCAATTTGCAGAACCCCTTAAATCGCCTTTTCATCAAGATGCTGTACCTTATACCCGTTTCAAGAAGTGTTGATTCTGACTTCTACCGCATCTTTTCAAATACTTTTAGATACTGTCAACCGTTAACGTTGCGCCGACTTTGTTTAAATCTTCCTGAAGCTTTTTGACGCGATCGCCCTTCATAAAGGGTGTTAAGAATCGCAGATCACCGTCTAAATCACTACTAGAGGTAATTTGCTTCCCAGCGACAGAAGGCAAAAAACTGACATGCACGTGATTATCATGTCCTGCCCAAGGACTAACACCGTTTATCTTAGGATCATTGAATAGAATAATTCTGACCCCTAAAATAGGGTTGTTGAGAACGAGATCAACCAATTCCTGAGTGCGCGATCGCGAGTATTTTTCCGACTGCCAAGTTAATCCAATCTCTTCATTGGTGCTGGCAATAGGCGCTAGATCAACATCTACACCGTCTTTGTGAGAAACATGAGGTTCCATTGGTCCGCCATTGCTAATGGCTAAGATTTCCCACCCCAATTCGAGGTCCACTTGGATAACGTTTTCCCCACTCCTCACAAACATATTTAACCGCTTTGATGACTTCAGAGCGTCCATAGCGTTTGTGGTCTGGGCCATAACAGGAAAACCCGACACCCTCAGCAGCTATTTTCGTAAACAGATCCCGTGTTCCTTCTCTATCCTCTTCTAGCTCCTGATCTGTGGCTCCAATATCAGCAGTACAGGGCACATCTGCATCCCGAAGTGCAACTGTAGCGGCGAAATTCTGTACTTCAAACTCACTGAGTTCAGACATCCTAGTTCCTCATAAATATTTTCTTTCACACAAAACTTCTTCTCCTTCCTAATTCAAAAAGCTTAGGGAAGAGAAGTTATCTAGTTGGAATAGATAAACCTGAGAAAATTAAACACTTACAGGAACAGGCATTTACTGCAAACAGCCTGTTGCACCGACCATAGCACTAGCATTCAACTGAGAAGGATTGTTATTAGACCCTGCTCACGTACCCACTGGATATTTGAAT
The DNA here is from genome assembly GCA_038204505.1 of Elainellales cyanobacterium. Lineage (GTDB taxonomy): Bacteria > Cyanobacteriota > Cyanobacteriia > Elainellales > Elainellaceae > Timaviella. The sequence continues at coordinate 18,657 of JBBRCV010000068.1, read as the reverse complement.
AGCATGGTCGCAGTAAAAATCTGGGAGTATTCTAGTTTTATTAAGAAAAATTAATAAAGTCCTGATTCTAAAAAGAAGAAATTTTGGGCGTATTATCCAGTGAATCTATCTTTTTGAGCTATCAGTACACTAGACAGCCAGATAACTGAAGTGATCCGCTTTGAGTTTGAGCGTACTCTGCTCCCTCCGTGTACACAATGTCCTCAAGCACACTATACCCAAAGTTCATTTCGCATACGTTCTTTGGATTGGTTAAAGGCTTTGAAGAAGGCTTGGAATACGTTAGCACGAATCAACTGAAAACTTTAATCTAATGAGACTAATTATTGAGCGCAACCTGAACTTTCAGCCTACCCTATTATTCTGGTTGCGCGGCAAAGATTGACGCTGACGCATTTCAGTAAAAAGGAACTTCTTAACCTAGGTTAAGAAGTTCCTTTTTTGTGATCGAATTTATCTTATTTCTATCTCAAAGAGAATCATAATGCTACTCTTTTCAAGTTCATCCGCTACTTCTATCATCTATGACCTGCTCACTGATTTGATTGTCCTCATCAGTGTTTTCTTTATCCTCTATTTGCTGATGATGTTTGTCTTAGGTGCGATCGCCCGTTGCTCCCCTCGCCAGATAACAATTCTCGTACCAATTCCCGCCCCAATCTTCTTTCAAGATGCGATTGTGCCCTTCAAACGACCGCTCACTTACCTGACAATCCGGCAACTTAAACAACGAGCGAAAACAGCCCACATTCCCCGCTACTCCCGGATGCGGAAGCCTCAACTCATTGCCGCATTACAAGCGCCCTAAACCTTTGCTATAAAGTCCCCTTCATTCCTGGAACTTCTATGATTTTCACCGTTGCTGATTCAACCTCAACTGAATGGGCACCGCACCGCACAACTCAACTCTCTGCCAGTGCTGCCCCGGTTGAACTACTTTCCGTCATTGCAGGAGTCGATCTAGAAACGGCTCAATGTTTAGTCAATGCGATCGCCTGTCAGTCTAATCTCTTTGACTCTCAACAAGTTTGGGGTCGATTTCGCCACATTACTGCGTCCCAACTTCAGCAAGTTAAGGGCATCAGTCAGAAGAGAGCCGCCCGCATTCTAGCCGCACTAGAATTCGGGAAACGGGTTTATACTGCGCCCCTATCCTTGCCCACTGTGGACGATCCACCCGTTGCTGCCAGCTTGCTCAAGTACGATTTAGCATACTCTGAGGTTGAGCGCGTTGCCGTCATTATTCTCAACATCAAACATCGCGCGATCGCCAAAGAAGTCATTGCAGTCGGCAGTCAAATCGAATGTATTACCAGTCCAGGTGAAGTCTTTCGGACTGTTCTGAAGCATAGTGGAACGCGGTGTATTGTCGCCCATAATCATCCCAGCACCTGCGTTGAGCCGTCACCCTCCGATATTTCATTAACGCGATCACTCTTAATCGCAGAGCAACCCTTGGACATTCCCTTACTCGACCATTTAATTCTGAGTGGAGAGCAATGGTATAGTTTCCGACAACAGAGTCAACTGTGGCAAGAAATTCCCCAAGACGATGAAGTCTAGTTATGATAAAGCTGTCGTTCATTTCATTAAACCCCACAGCCTGAAGGGTTTTAGGTGGGCATAAGCTTCAGTGGCGGCAGAATATTGCTACCTACCTGAACATCTTGCCCACCTGGATGACTGGCGATCGCTCATGCATGAATTGGACTCCCATCTACATTAGAGAATCTATTCTGTGTCTGGAATATCCCCGCTGGGTGCGAACTTGGCGAAGACTTCCGCTTCTGTCAAATTCACGGTTTGATTCGCAAATTCATAGTAACTCGGTTTCCTGTCGATAAAGATCTGTTCCGTGAACTCAAATTCCATTCCATTCTGAAAAAGACCCGCTGGGACAAAATATTCATCGGTTTGCAATAGCCTATAGAAAATATGCGTACCGCATTCACCACAAAAAGCTCTTTCTGCCCATTCCGAAGACTGATACACTTTGAGCTGTTCAACGCCATCTATTTGAACATCTGAGCCGCAAGGGACACCCAACGCGGGGCTACCTCCCCATCGCCGACACATCCCGCAATGACAGGCATCGATACTCTTTTTATCTGGCGTTCTGACAGCGATCGCACCACAAAGGCAATTTCCATCCATTTCTAATTCCTTTATTTCCCGTGACTACCCTCTAAATTTTGGCACATTAACGTTATCCGTTACTCGCCGCTAATCACTTGGAAAACTCACAGATAAGCTCTCAACTGATGAGGGCATGAGCCTACCTCGGTTCCCAGTCATCATCGGTATCTGGCTTTTTGTCATACTGTTCCATCACAGTTTTTACCCAGAACTCTATCCTTTGCAGGATACTAACCGAATTTTCTTGCGGTAATCTCTACTCTTATTTGCAATCTTACTGGCGATCGCGAGATGACAATGATATTAAGGTTAAGCAACGCATAACCCTAACTCAGAATTCAGAGCCAGAGCTTGTTAAATGTCGGTTACACGCGAATTTAGGAGATGTTGGGCATGATTAATCAGTTAACGGGAAAAGTGGCGATCGTCACAGGTGCCTCATCCGGCATTGGTGAGGCAACCGCACTGGCGCTGGCAGATAAAGGTGCAACGGTTGCCATTGTTGCTCGGCGACGAGATCGCTTAGATGAACTGGCTCAGCGCATTGCAGAGAAAGGCGGACAGGTCTTAGCGATCACCGCTGATGTGTCTGACGAGGCGCAAGTTGTGGACATGATGGAGCAGACGCAGACAAAGTTTGGCAAAGTTGATATCCTCGTCAACAATGCGGGCGTGATGCTGCTGGGAATGATTGACGGTGCCAATACCGAAGACTGGCGGCGAATGATCAACCTCAATGTGCTGGGATTGATGTACGCGACGCACAAAGTATTACCGCTGATGAAGGCGCAGAGCAGCGGGCATATTGTCAATATCTCATCAGTCGCAGGACGGGTCGCCAATGCCGGATCGGGCGTGTACAACGCCTCAAAATGGGCGGTGGGAGCTTTCTCGGAAGCATTGCGTAAGGAGGTTTACCAGCACAACATTCGCGTTACCATTATTGAGCCAGGACTGGTGGCAACGGAACTGCCACAGCATGTGACTGACTCAAAGGCAAAAGAGACGACCGCAAACTTCTACGGCTCGCTCAAAAATTTGGAAAGTGAAGACATTGCAGCAGCGATCGTTTACGCAGTCACTCAACCGCTCCACGTCAACGTCAATGAAATTTTGATCCGCCCAACAGAACAAGAACGGTAAGCCTAACCTGCAAGACTTTAGCGGTTGTAGGTAGGATTTTGAGCAATGTAGGAACGCTGTTGCAGCCAACCGAAGAAACTCTTGAGGGCAATCAATGCCGCGTATTGAGAATTGAGGGAATAACGAGGCATTAACCGAGTTGTCCATCGATCTTTTTTCTTTTGCTGTGCCAGATAATCGCAGTATTGAATGATGTCTTCCTGGATAATGTCTTGCCAGCGCTTCGCCGTCCAAGCCGAGAAGTTTCTCAGCCAGGTTTCGTAAGAGCGCCGCGTACTGAGACGTAAGTTCTTGAAGTGGAGAAATTCTTCAATGAACACTTAATCGCTATTATCCAAATCTTGCAGCAAAAGCAGTTGAATTCGGTAGAGTTTTTAAGAGAAACAACCCCCTAAAATAATTGTAGTTCTGGTCGCCTATTGCCCTTCCACACCTGATTCTATGCCGGAGTCGATGCAGCCGCTTCAAGTTACGATACTGACCGTTGGCTCTAGAAGAGACGTTCAGCCCTACTGCGCTTTAGCTTTGGGGCTGAAACGAGCAGGATACAAAGTTCGGATTGCAACCAACCGTAATTACGAAACCTTAGTGACTAGCTTAGGACTGGATTTTGCCCCGATCGCTGGGAATTATCAAAAACTCTTAAATTCAGAAGCAGGTCAAAAATTCTTTACAGGTCAGTCTAATCAGCTCGTTAGTGATGAACTTTTGCTTGAGCAAATGCCGGATGCAGTTGAGGCTTGCCAATCAGCAGAGGTGTTCATTTTTTCGGTATTGGCGGTTTGGGGCTACCATATTGCGGAAAAATTAGGGGTGCCCAGTTTCCTAGTCGCAACTTTTCCTGTCAGTTCAACGCGATCGTTTCCATTTCTTCAGTTTGCAAAAGCGACCACTAACCCCGTCATCGGGATGCTGAACTACGCTAGCTATCTGCTAGTAGAATTTTTGGGTGAACGGCAAAAGCAGCCGTTGATCAATCGTTTTAGACAAGACCAATTAGACTTGCCGCCTTTACCTTGGTTGGGGACTCGCTATCGGCGATCGCCCCTCCTCATCTGTATCCCCTGCCTATTCTTTACGGCTTTAGCCCGACTCTAGTGCCCAAGCCAAGGGATTGGTCTGAGCAAAAGCAGATTACAGGAGTCTGGTTTCTAGACCAAGCCCAGGATTATATCCCGCCCCAGGCACTGCTTGAGTTTATCCAGGCAGGCGCTCCACCTATTTGATCGGTGACTATTAAGCTGCTCTGCGTAAGTCCTGTTTAGATGAGATGATTAGTCTGTGCTTTTGAGAACTGGTTTTCCGGTTGCAATTACCGATTCAATAATGTTGGCTGCCTGATGTACTCCACCAGAATTCTGAATTGCCGATTGTAAGCGCAATGCCTGGAGCCTATACGAATCCTGAGTCAGCACCTGATGAATTACAGAGCGCAAGCTAGCAACCGTCAATTGGGAAATAGATATCATCTCTCCTACGCCTGCCCAAACAATCCGGGCAGCGATTCCAGGCTGATCATTGGCAATTGGAATAGCGACCATTGGCACTCCATGGGTGAGTGACTCTAAAACTGTGTTTAATCCTGCGTGCGTAACTGTGAGGGAAGCTCTTTTCAGCACCTCTAACTGCGGTGCATAGCCAACAACTAGAGGGTCTCCAGGTAAGGTTGACATTGCCTCCAGTGGTATGCCGCCGCCTAGCGAGAGCACCAACTGAACATCTAATCCAACACAAGCAGCGGCGATCGCCTCGAATGCTGGCAAAAGCCGATTTTGAATGGTGCCCATTGAAGCGTAGACCAGTGGTTGCCCAGTTAATTGATCCCAAGGAAAGGAGATATTCTCTCGTCCAATTGAGCTGTGGTAAGGTCCAGTAAAGTGAAAGTGTAAAGGCAATTTAGCGCGAGGAAATTCAAATTCAGCAGGCTGCTCGCTGAGTTGAGCCAGTTTAGAATAGTTGTCGTTTAGATGAGAATGGGGGGGTAATTTCCATTGTTGTCGATACTCAGCTATTAGCTTCCTGATGGATTTAGTTAAAACGTTGGATAATGTATAACCGACTTGGTTCCTTAACTTTGCACTCCAAGTAGAACTATACTGCCAAGAAGTAAACAGTGGAGGAACGCTAATCTCTCGATTTAAAGGCAGGGCGTTGCACAAGCTAATGAATGGAATATTTAGAAAATCTGCAACAGTTCCTCCTGCTGGAGAGCATTGATCAACCAACAGGGCTTCAATCCCTTCAGATTGAATCACCTTCGGAGCCTCTTGAAGAATGATCCTCATATCTTGCTCAACAGTCTGGAGAGTATCTTTCAAAGCGCCCATTCCACTGAGTGTACCTCTGTGAGCTAAGATTTCTGCATCCGAGCCAAGTGGACGTTCAGCCGCCCCAATTGCCCTAAACTCAAAGTGTGCCGCTAATACCTTTTCCTGTGTATCCAAAATGTTGATAAAGGTTACACGATGTCCACGTTGGCGGAGTTCATAGCTCAAAGCAAAGAGAGTGGTCAGGTGGCTTCCAGTTGGGCAAATCACCCCAAAATAAGTCATAAATATCTCACCTCATTTAGAGAACGCATCTACTGAACCCAACTCTACCATTAGGAAAATAATGGTCAAGGCTGGCGATCGCCAGTCCAGCTATCTGGACTGAAAATGAACTTAACCCCCGCTAGTAAAGCGACTGAAACGCTGATGGGGTCAAGCTGAGATATACTCTACTCGTCTAAGAACTGAACTTTTGCGAATGACTGAAACTTCCATGTAATTTAACGCTACCATCCGACGGTTCACATCTTGTCTTAATCTCTGAGCAAATCTGTTATTTCTTTGTAACTGGAAGAGAGGCGATCGCTCAGTAGCCGAATCATAAACTCCTGAAACGTGATCGCTACTTCTGGCTGTTCCTGCTGCATCCGCTGTACGGCATCCCAAGACAAGCGATAAAGAGTGCTGGGCTGGTCAGCGATCGCGGAAGCTTGGTGAGGAGAACGAAGATAAAAATTCATCTCACCGACAGGATTTCCAGCACCAAGGCTTTGAAGTCGTTGAGGTCGTTGAGCTTGTCCCTTTTCTAGTTCTAGAAATACACTGACCTGTCCTATTTCTATGAAATAAAGAGAATCGGCAGCATCTCCCTGATGAAATAAAACCTGTCCCATTTCTATCTCTAGTTCTTCCAGATATTGCATAAATCCTGGAACATGATCGGTATTGGTAAACACAGCATCAAGCTGTAAAGCCAAGGGTAGCGAGCGGCGGCGACGCTGGGGAATAGCCTCTAGAATTTGATTCTCACACCATTCAATACCGCGATCGAGATCTGAAAAAACTTGGCAGAAAGAATTATCAGCCCGTAAAACATCTCTCTGATGAAACTGCCGCTCGATTGAGGGTGACAAGTGAGTAAAGACTAGCGATAGCTGCTGCTGTTGGGCAATTTGCAGGAGCTTGGTAAAGCTAAGTACCGCAGAGGAATCTAATCCAGTGACGGCACGAAAGCTAAAAACTACAAACTTGAGCGGGGGCAGGTCTGGATGCTGCAAGCGCTGACGAATTTGGTTGAGCAGCTTGTTGGCGGTGCCAAAGAACAGGAAGCCTTGTAGTTCCAGAATATAGATTTGGTCGCCTTCCATCCGCAACAGCCGACTTTGCTGTACCGATCGCGCTGTATGGCTAGGATAGGTTGCCCCTGAAAGAACGTGTTTGGCAACTTTGACTCGGCTGTAGTTGATCACAAAGAGAACGATCGCCATCCCTAAACCAAACCCTATACCTTGCAAAAAACCGATCGTTACCATCACCAATAAAATCAGCCACACGATCCCATAATCGGTTTTGGGTAAAGAGAACCAGGTATCGTACAGCCACTCTTTGAGTAAAGATAGCCCCATGAATAGCAGCAGGCTGCCCATAATCGGTAGCGGAAATAAAGATAACAGCGAGAAACCCCAAATTAAAATTGCCGCATATAGTGCGACCATGAATAGGCTGACCAAACGGGTTTTAGCACCCATTTTATCAGCGAGGATCGTATCAGGCAGTATCTGATAACCTGTAATGCCGCCCACCAAGCCTAAAATTAAGTTAGCGCTTCCAGCAGCTTTTAACTCACGGTTTAGGTCAATGTCTTGGGCTGTGCTTAGTTCAATTCCAGTTGAGTTGAGCAGAACAGAGATTGCTGAGAGCAATGCGATCGTTGCCATGCTGCCCCACTGAGTCAAGACGATCGCCCCATTAATTTGCGTCAATGTTGAGAGATTAAAGAAACGCCATTCTCCTTTTGCGGACGATTGGAGTAACCAACCTTGGACAGTGGCTGTATCAATCGAAGTCTGGGTAAATAACAGCACCAGATAGAATAGTGCGATCGCTGCGAACAAGGTGATCGGAATCGCCAAAACATTTGCGGAACGAGCCGAAACGATCAGTAAAATGATGGCAATGCCCAGCCCTACAAAACATTGGCTGAACGATTGGGGTTGCAACAAAGTAGCTAGATTGGAGAAAGTCAGAGCAATGTTGGTCATGACCTGAATTGCTCCCTGCACCAAGAGCCAACCTACACCTGCCAAGAAGCCGCCAATTACTGGATAGGGGATAAACCGAATCAATTCACCAACTTTGAAAAGACCCAATAGAAACAGGAAGGCACCCGTCAGTAAAGAGGTCAGAGCGATCGCCCCCATTACTGTCATAAACAGATCTTCTGGTGTGGATGAGGGCGGCATTTGGGCGGCGATCGCGGCAGCACTTAACCCCAAAATGGCGGAGGGTAGAGCATCGATATCGGCAATCATGCCGGGATAAGAACTCATCAGTCCAATAACTGCTCTCAGAATCATGCCACTGAGGAGGGCGATCGCAATGCCAGCCGGAAGATAGCCAGCCAGTTCTTCTGAAAAAATCAGCATGGTAAACGAAACCGAGAACATTACCCCCATCATACCGACCACCAAACTGACCAAGATACTGGGCAACCATTGGTGCTTCAACTGGCTGATAATTTGAGTTTTAGAATCGGGCACGTTGAATTCTCCCCATTAAATGCAACACTACTTCGAATCAAGCGTCACTCGTGAAATAGGTGCAGCAGTGGTCATAATTCGGGTTCGGCTTTGAGATTTCCAGTGTTGATACCGGAGGAGAGGAAAGGACGCTACTCGCTTCGCTAACGCCCAGAAAAATACATAGCTAGCTAACAAACGCTCAAACGAGCTAAACCGAGATTCTCGTAATTTCTCAAGGACAATCTGTTGGTATCTGGCACGGTCATTGGCTGCGACGAGAGGAGTCGAGGGACTGGATAGAATAATGGTGTCTTGAAAGCCTTGATGGGCAATCGCCGGGTTGTGTCCCAAGGCAATAATTTCTGCCCCAGCATTGATATTACGAACCCCACTGGCTTGTTTACCTGTCATGATGACTGCACTTTCATCCTCTTTTTGCGTTTGATTACGACGACCATCAGGCACTCCTAAAAACACTAACGTTCCTCTCACGACTCGATGTCCAAAATGATGCAGCATATGATCCTGCGGGTTAGCGCCATGCACATCTAATGAAGCAATGCCATAACTGAGTGAGAACAGCTTGCTGACATACACTTTTAACAATTGATGAACCCAATGTACATCTCCAATAACTAACGTGCGTTTACCCATCCGTGCCAGGAGTGGTCTGCCCTGAAAATACCGCAGCCCTAATGTCCAAAACCAGGGGCCAAAGATGTAAATAATAACGTCTGCCAACGTAACGATCGGCAGCAGCAGCAACACAGATGTTGGCAAATTGGCGAAGAAAACTATTAAGCGAAAAATAGTTAGCACTAATGGAGCTTGAAACCCGACGGCGATCAGAATATAGAGAGCATGAATTCCCCAAGCTAGAGGAGTTTCTGTAACGTGTAAAGCCCATTTTTGACTGCTACGAATGAGCTGCTGATGTTCTGGAGAATGGATAGTTTCGCCACTCGCTGTCACGCCAATAATGGATACAATGCTTTGATTGAGAAAATCATCCTTGATGCGTTCTAGCGTTAAAAGATCGGCTGTGGTTAGCGTCATCCCAAATGAACCTTGATGGGCAGGAAATCTTTGTCGGAGTCGTTTTGCCAGATATAGCAATAGCTCTGTCAATGTTGCTTGAGCCGCAGCGATCGCTACGGTAGTGGGTTCAGCCGTTCGTCTGCCACTATCATTAATAAAAATTCGGCGGGTAAAACTAGATTCTTGATAATAGTACTGGGCGATCGCGGTACCCATGAGGCTACAGAGTTCTCCCGTCATAATAAATAGTTCACCGATTCTTTCTTGGCAACGTAACTGCTCAAATGCATTAGTGGCTTGCAGCGTTGGGAACGTCTGTCCAGATTGACTGATCGCCAGCACGATTGAGGTTTTGCTTAAATGCAGTCCTTTCAAGTCATATTGCAATTTCCGTAAAACCTGATTAGCAGATAACGCTTTGACACTTAAAGCTGGAAATAAAGTTGTTAAATCTTGGGCAAATTGTTCACCCAACCAGAGGCTGCTCTCAACACCCGTAATCAGAAGATCCAGAGATTGCTCATACGCCATCTGATCCAGTTTGATATTAATGGTTGCGCGTTGCCTCTGTTCCCATCTCTTTGCTTTTTCAATCAGTAGTTCGGCTAAATAGTCTGCACTTTGGCGATTAAATGAAGCTGAATTGCTCCAGGATATTTCTATAGCTTTAAGAACCTTTGGAATTTCCTGGATGTCGTGTTCGACGGGATCTGGAGCATTCATTTTCGGAGGCACAATATACGGATTGCCTTGTAGCGGAATCCAGCGCTGCTCTAATTCTGAACCGAGCAACTCCCGGTCTTCTAGCATTGAATAAACCGTGATGTGCTTCACGCTTACCCAGGCAATTTCACCCGCTTTTTGATCTAAATCTAATCGATAGGATCTGGGAATATGCGACAACACAGCGTCAACGGCGGCTGGTTCTGAGGCGTAGACCATATACTCGTCCTGGACGTTGAACCCTGTGGCGATCGGCTGTCCCCAAGCACTGAGGACAAGACTTGCCTCACTGAGTGTTGAAGCCGTTACTAGCCCAAAACTGCCTTTGGCTCTCGACATAAATAGTTTCGTTGCCTGGTACAGATTGTTATGGAAGAAACTATGGACGGCGGTTTTCACAAAGGCGGTTTGCTTCAAAATAGACCATTGACTGATCGAACTATTCTGGCTGAGGGCTTGTAGGATCTCCTGTTCAAAATGACTTAAGTGTTTTTTAGATAGCTCCAACATTGAGGTGGCATAGGGCAGTAGGATAGCGTCCTTGTGCTTTAAAAAAACCTGTTCAACGATCGCCGTCCACTCTCTCACTTCCAATTCAGAAGGAGCGGTATTAGGTGCTGCTTTAGAGGGGTTTTCTCCACCAAATGCTGCTTCAATCGACTCGGCGACCGCAAGCTGATACGCCCATCTTAACGAGGCATCCCACATGCCTTGAGTGATTAATAAATCCATCATGCCAGCGATTTTGGGAGAGTCGCCGAGTGTCGAATTTGGAGTATGCAACACTCGTTCGAGCCATAGACCCAAATGAGCATTATCGACAGGATCTTCAAACAGTATCCAGGCATCGAAGTCGCCATTATGAGTAATGCGATGATTGACCGTTTGGCGATCGCATCTCCATTTTCCTTGTTCAACATTCCAAACATCGGCAAATCTAGCGGGCATCCACTCATGCCAATGAGTTTCTAAAATAGCAGGCAGACTGCTCGTGGCATAACGATAGTGCCAAACTCCCATGACTGCCGTATCTAAAGCCCTGGCACCCGCGAGTGTGGCTTTTTTCCTAACCGGAGCGAACGCGGTTTCTAGAGATTGAGTCAGGTTCCGCCGCTTCTGGTTTACAACTTTTTTACCGATAAACATAACTTGGTTTGCGCGATCGCGGGCAAAGACAATCCCTCCTCCAGCTTGCTCTCCGCGAATTTCGGTTTCGCTGCCCATTGTTTTAAAGATCTCTACTACTCTTGCTGGTAGAAGATCATTACTATCATTCGGCAACCGTTTCCCTAAAAAACCAAAGTTTCCGCAGTTAAAGCAACTTGCCTCACCTGTCACCACAGCCACTATATCTGACAGCGAACTAAAAATAACTAAAAGATTGGCACCTATAAATATTTTAATGAAAAACTGACTAATTAGGGTGCCCGTGTCGCTATTAATACTTAAAAGACTATCAATTGAAGATATTACTAACGGGACTAATCCTAAAGCAATTGCGTTAAATAAGATACCGCCCAACGCCTTGATGCGTATGCCCTCAGAATCTACTTTGCCAACTGCAATCCAGGGATAGGTCGTGTCGTGGATCAAGGGTAAAAAGATAGGATTGAAGGGTATCAATGATTTCAACGTGCTGGATAAAGTTCTATTTTCAAGGATATTAACGACTTTGACAAAACCAGGATCTTGGTCAAAAATAGCCGTCAACAAAACGTGTCCTAATCCATGAATCAAAACCGAACTATTCCATGTTGCTCTAAGCAGGAAAGTACTGGTAAGAAATAGTAATACAACTAGAGTAAGATTAGATGTGTTTATGTTAGCTAAGGTCAGAATAAAAGCAGTTATAAATTCTGGAATTAAGTTCTTAAAAATTACAAACCAAATAGTCATTGAACCTATCCTTAGTGGGGTAGAAGACTTTCTGAAGTGAACACCAGACCGTTAATAGTTGTATCAAAAAAGAAGTATTAGCACAATCATTATTGACGCTATTAATACTTCTTTAACTCGTTACTAGCTGAGCTAGTAGTCTAAGTTAGTTGGTGTTTGAGCGTTTTATGCACCCCTCAATTTTGTCGAGCAGACGGGGCAGATCAATAGGTTTAGTATCGTAGTCATCGCAGCCTGCCGCGATCGCTTTTTCGCGATCGCCAGCCATGGCGTGAGCGGTCAAGGCAATGACTGGAATGTGACAAGTTTGGGGATCAGCTTTAAGTTGTTGCGTTGCCTCCCAACCATCCATCACGGGCAGACTGATATCCATTAGGATGACATGGGGACGTTCCGATAATGCCTTTTCTACGCCATCTGCGCCATCGTTGGCAATCACAACGTCATAACCATAGCGTTTTAGGCGACGAGATAGCATATCGCAGTTCAATTCATTATCTTCAACTAACAGGACTTTTGGAGGTAAACTTGCTTGCTGATCAGAGTCCTGATGTATTTGTGCTTCACCATTGGGCTGCAACTGCTGAAAATAACCCGTTTGAACAATCTCTGAAACTTGCTGAGCATGTTTGATCTGTTCTAGCTCACGTTGTAAGGCTGTCAATTGCTGGCTAAGGGCGACTTCAGCTAGCTTGCGTTGGGTGATCTCTTCTACAATTGCTTCATAGTAGACTAGCTGTCCGCTGGTATCTCGGACTGCACAAGCGTGTTCCGAAACCCATATTAGATCGCCATCATAGCGATACGCCTGGTATTCAAATCCTGTCACTTGATCGTCTTCCTCCAACAGGTATTTGAACTCGACATATCGGTTCATATCAACGTAGATCTGATGAGGAATATCCGTTACTGTTTCTATGAGAGTCACAGCCGCAGGATATCCCAGCAATCGTACTAAGGACGGGTTAACGTATCTAAAGCGCCCTTCAATGGTAGCCTGGTAGACACCGACCGAAGCGTTTGCTAAGAGGCTATCAAAGCTGCCATTCTGATCCTGAAGCCGCTTCTGCTCCAAACAAGCGATAACTTTAGTGCGGAGCAACACCGACTGGAACGGACGGGTCAAATAGTCTGCTGCTCCCATTGCGATACCTTGGGCAACAGACTCCATCTCATCGGGTGCTGCCATGATTAAGACCGGAATATGTCGCCATTCCCCATGACACTTGATCTGTTCCAATGTCTTTAAGCCACTGGTTCCTGGCAAGCTGATATCGAGCAAAACTAAGTCGTAGGACATTACTACGATCGCCTGCAAAGCTTGGTGACCCGTGCTGGCGATCGCCACCTGATAGCCCTGACGCTCTAGCTGACGAGACAGCAACGTGTAGTTAGATTCGTTATTGTCTACTATCAGAATTCGGCTATCTTTAGCAACTGGCGATCGGTGAGTTTTTAGAGTTGCGTGCCGTCCCAAAACCCTTATATTTGTGCTCCATAGCGTTTGCTCTACTGCACTTGGCTCGTTAGTATCGAGAGTAGAAATCGATTCAAGATGTTGTTTCATTAGGCTGTCTAAACTGTTCACCCTGTTCAGTAAATCCTGAGCCGAGACATGAATCTGCTCCAAGTCTGGAATCAGGTCAGCGGTTGCTTCCTCTAGTAACATCTCAGAGTAACCAATGATTGTACTGAGTGGCGTGAGAAGTTCTAGGCGCAGCACCGGAGCGAGGAGGTTAATTTCCTGCTGTTGAATCTCCACTAGCACTGGGTTCAGAATGGCATGAATTAGCTTCAGCAATTGCGTCCCAGAAGTGTGAATCTTCCGTAGGTCGTCATATAGGGCTAGGTTCTGCTGTCCGCTCAGTGTATCGAGAAGCATATCGCTGTAGCCGATGATGCTATGAATAGGTGGGTCAAGTTCGCAACGTAAACGGGTTCGCAAGATTCGCTGTAGGCGTTGATCTGAGGGCAAGTTTAGAGCTTCTGGTGTTTGTAATACTGCTGGTGGCGATGCTGGTGGCTCTAGAAGCTTGGCAATTTTTTCTAGCAATCGAGGGAAATCAACAGGTTTAGTATCATACTCATCGCAACCCGCAGCTAGGGCTTTTTCGCGTACTCCGGCGATCGCATCAGCCGTCAAAGCGATAACTGGAATCATTCGCGTTTGAGGATTGGCTTTAATCTGTCGGGTGGCTTCCCAACCATCTAAAACAGGCAAGTGCAGATCCATTAAGACCAGATCAGGCTGATCTGAGAGGGATTTGGCTACACCTTCTGCGCCATTAACAGCGACAATTACCTCATATCCTTTTCGTTCTAACCGACGCGATAGCATATCTCGATTAATGTCATTATCTTCAACTAAAAGAATCTTAGTCATTGTTCGTTCTATAGGTTTTATAGAGAGTTTAGTAATGCAGATCACGCAGTAATCTAATCAGGCAATTTAATCAGGCAGGTCGTTAAAGTTTTACAGCTAAGCTGGTTCAAGAATTGAGATTAACAAGAACATGGGGCTTCCCTCTGCTCAATAATATGATTGGCAATGGCATCGACTGCTTTTGCTAGGGGATGATCGGGATAGCGCACTGAGAAAATTTCGCTGCTTGCCAGATGCATCATCTCCTCTGAGAATGGCAGAATTTCAGCAACCGAAACCTCGTAGGCTGTCTCTAACTGTTGTCGATAGGTCTCAACATCAAAAGCAGGAAGTGCTTTGTTAACGACTAGCAACATCTCCGAAACTGATAACATCCGTGCCAATTCTACGATCACAGAAGTGCCCTGATAGTCCTGGTAATCTGGACGCAATACCACAACTAAAAGGCTACAGACAGCGATCGCCTGTAGAGTCTCTTCATTAATGCCAGGATGGGTATCAATAAACAGAAAATCTAGTTGCAGATCGTGGATAATCTCAGAGAATCCGTCGAGCAGCATCTCTTGATTAAATCCCTCTCGCAGAATGCGTGTAATATCGTTAGCTTTGACACTCGCCGGAATCAGATAAATACTACCATCGGGGGTGCTATCAGACGGTTGCTGCGGCAAGATATGACTCAGATCATAAGCAGCTTCATAGAGAGCACAATGACCCCATAGATAGTCGTTTAGGGTGCGATCGATCGCCTCGTCATCCAGACCAAACAGCACATGAATGCCAGGAGATTGCAAGTCTGTATCAATAATCCCCACTCGCTTTCCCTGCTTCGCTACACTGAGCGCCAAGTTACTGGTTAGGTTTGACTTACCTGTACCGCCTCGAAAGGAATTAACAGCCACAATTTTAGAGGTGCTAATGGGCTGATCAGTGGAAGCGGCTGGCTGCTCTAGTCTCTTGGCAGCTAGTCTCCTGGCAGCCTGAAACGGCGATTGAGTTTCCTCAGAAGATGAATTGGAGCGATCGCTTTCGGGGGAGGATGGGGATAGGGAAGGATACAGAGAGGAGCGATATAAATTCTCGATATCTCTACTTCCTTTAGTTCGTTTCTGAAGCTGTCGAAAATGATCTGTTGCAGCAATCTCGGCAACTAATCGTTTTTTCTGACCTTTATTAATAGTTACCTGTAATTGCTGTACCTGCTGTTCCAGGTGCTGTTCGCGGGACTTGACTTGTTGAGCCATGTGCTGGAAGACGCGAGCCAGTTGCCCCAACTTGTTAGGATGCTGGATTAGATCATCCAGACTATCGGGGTTGAAGGTCTTTGTTTCAACCGCTGCCGCCGCCGTGATCAGGCGTTGAACCTGTTGTAGGTAAAGAACTTCTTGATCGCGAAGTCGCTTCTTCTCTAAATAGGCTCCAATCCTCGCCTTCAGCAATGTTGGATCAAAAGGCTTATGGAGATAGTCTTCTGCTCCTAGTTCAATGCATTTAACTGCACCGTCGATTTCATCTAAAGCTGAGATCATGATGACCGGAATGTGCCGCCAATCGTCATGGCGCTTGAGTTGCTGTAGCAATTCGATGCCATTCATTCCAGGCATGATCACATCCAGCAGAATCAGGTCATAGGGTACGGCTTTCAGCAGACGTAAGGCTTGTTGCGCGTTGGTGGCAATCGTTACCGTATGGGCTTGCCGTTTTAATTGCCGAGAGAGCAAGTCACAGTTAGTTGGGTTGTCATCGATTACTAAAATCATCCCGCCCTGAGACTGCTTTTCAGGAGACTCCTGAGTGAGAGCTTCAAGTGTGGTGGTAGCGCTCTGAGCCAGGGGGCTTTCAAGTAAGAGTTGAGACGTGCTATCTGCTTGTGCGTTCAAAGTCTGTAGCTGCTGTTGAGCTAGATGGATGATGTCGTTAATCAAGCTCATTAGCTGCTGTGCTGAAGCGTAGAGCTTATCCAGATCTAGGATCAGTTCAGCCGGGGCTTCCTCTAACGACATCTCGCAGTAGCCGATGATAGTACTTAACGGCGTGAGCAATTCCATCCGCAGCGTGGAGCTAAAGCCACTTAGATCTCCATCGATCTGGCTCATTTCAAGTTGCGCTGGGTCTAAGATGACGGTTACTAGCGTTAATAGTTGTTGACTACAGGTGTAAATCTTTTGTAAATCTCCAAACAGCGTTGACTCTTGCTGAGTCTGTAGCTCTTCCAAAAGTAGTTCGCTGTAACCAATCATGCCATTGATCGGGGTGCAGAGTTCGTGGCGTAAATAGGCGAGTAATCTATGATGCACTTGGCTGTTCTGTAGCATTGTAAAAGCACCTTTTTTATGTAGTCTCGCTGATAATTTCGTTATTTTTAATGCGTGTTAAACCTCTCATTTGTTCAGGACGGATGTAGTGCAAGTAGATTGTGGATCTCGTCTAGCAGAAGTTGTCGGTTGCCAGTACCCTTCTGGTAAATACGTTGAGTCTGTCCATCTAGCCATTGACGTTCTTCGAGCGTTAAATCTTTGGCGGTTAGCAC
Source organism: Elainellales cyanobacterium (assembly GCA_038204505.1). GTDB lineage: Bacteria > Cyanobacteriota > Cyanobacteriia > Elainellales > Elainellaceae > Timaviella. Next base: position 1,797 of record JBBRCV010000068.1, on the reverse strand, counting down.
AATGACTGGGAGCGATCGCCACTGAGGATGTTGACGCAGTTCACGAATAAATTCAAACCCATCCATTTCTGGCATCATCAGATCAAGCAAGATAATCCCAGGTTGTTCTATCTGCATGACTTCTAGCGCCTTAAGTCCGTTCTCAGCTTCCAGAACGTGCCACCCAGCTTTGGTCAGTTGACGGCAAATCATCTCCCGGTTGTCCGTGTTATCTTCCACCACCATGACGGATGTGGAAGGTGAGTCTGTACGGTAGGGTTGCAAGAGCGTTAGGAGGCGATCGTAGTCAACGGGTTTCACCAGATAGTCAGTGGCTCCCAAAGCGCAGCCCAGGGATTGGTCATCCTCAATAGTCACCATCACTACTGGAATGTTGGCTAACTCTGGATCGGACTTCAGCCGAGTTAAGACCTCCCAGCCATTGAGATTGGGCATTCTCACATCCAAGAGGATCACATCTGGAGCCTGTTCTCTGGCAAGACGCAATCCTTCCTGTCCAGTCGAGGCTGCGATCACGTTAAATCCTTCCCGGCTCAGAAAGCGTTGCATGAGATCATGTATAGAAGCGTCATCATCAATCACCAGAATAGTGCTGCCACCTCTAACTAAGGAATTAGCGCTGGTTTGATACTGCCCATTTTGAATAGGCTGTCCATTATAAATAGCTGGTTCAGGTTGAAGAGGCTGTACTTGCTCTGGCAACCGAATGGTAAAAGTTGTTCCCTTTCCTGCTTCACTTTCGACCTGAATATCACCCCCCATAATTTCGCAGAATTGCTGAGTGATTACCAATCCTAATCCGGTTCCACCATACTTGCGCGTGGTCGATGCATCGGCTTGAGTGAAAGATTGAAACAGCTTTGCTTGCTGTTCTGGAGTCATGCCAATACCCGTATCGCTCACACAAAAAGTAATCCAGTCCGCCTCTCTCCGCTCCACTGCCAGCGTAATTGTGCCATTTTCTGTAAACTTACTGGCATTACTAAGGAGGTTGAACAGGCTCTGACGCAGTTTGGTAATATCCGCTCGCATAGAGCCAATGCTATCTGGACAATCGACGACTAAGGTATTGTGGTTCTTCGTTAACAGGGGATGAAGGGTATCTGTGACCTCTTTTAGTAAAGGAGCGATCGCAAAAGTTTCCAGGAAGAGTTCCACCTTGCCCGCTTCAACTTTCGACAGATCCAGAATATTATTAATCAGCCCCAATAGATGCTGACCCGCACCGTGGATCTTCTGCACATCTGGGATCAAACCTGGTGTCCCTAGATCAGTAATTTCTTCGATCAACATTTCGCTATAGCCAATGATCGCGTTCAGCGGCGTACGTAATTCGTGGCTCATATTCGCCAGAAATTTACTTTTGGTTGTGTTGGCTTCCTCGGCTTGAATGGTGGCTTGCTGGGCGGCTTTCATGCTTTCAGCCAGTTGAGCGGTGCGCTGATCAACCGCCTGACTGAGGTTTTGCTCACGGGCTGCAACTTCGTGAGCCATATGCTGAAACGCACGAGCCAGTTGCCCTGGTTCGTCTGCTCGTCGAGCCACCTTAGTAATACCAGAGGAATCAAATTCGCTGACTTGCTCTGCTGTCATAGCGTCAGATTCAACGCTGCGGGCGATCGCCGTCAGTTGCTTAATCGGATGAATCACTCGCCGCTTCAGCAGCCAATTAATCAGCAACACCACGATCGCAAAAATCGAGGTAAAAATGCCCATTGTTAATGCCAAATATCGCTGTCCCCGCGCAAACACTTCGTCAGAAGGCACATAAATAGTCTGGGCTGCAACGATATCATT
>JBBRCV010000067.1:0-22595 GCA_038204505.1 Elainellales cyanobacterium | reverse complement strand
TCTGCTCAAATGTCTCGGGCTGAACGCCACATCTCCGTTTGAAGGCACTGGGTTTTAGATGTTTGAGTTGCTCGTAGGTCATGGTAGATTCCTCCCTTACCTACTTTTACTGCCTCATCTCCCATTCACGCAAGAGGTCTACTCAGCAAGTTCAAGGTCATCATTATTTTTTGAATTTTGCTGAGGATAGCAACAAGGTCTACATGACCGCAGATGATGGCAGCGTTAAGTGCCACGACTATATTTTGCTGAATGACGAGGTTGGCTCGACTCGGTATCAGGTAGAGATCATTGAGTACTATGGCGACTCGCCCACGCTTTGGACAGCCCTGTTGGTCAGGTGTTGAGAGGTCAGGTGTTAAGCATTAATTACTAGCACTCTCGAACACCAGCGCTCGTCCTCGCACTTCCGTATGTAGCGTACCGCGCTCGTATGCCACTTGACCTCCCACAATGGTGATGACTGGATTTCCAGTGAGGTTCCAGCCCTCAAATGGACTCCAGCCGCATTTGGTCTGTAGCTCTTCCCGCAGGACGGGACGATAGGTGTCTAGATCGACTAGAACTAAGTCGGCATCGTATCCAGCGGCGATCGCCCCCTTTTTAGGAATCCCATAAGCCTTGGCAACCGCCGTAGACATCCAGTGAGAAACTTGGGCGATCGTACATTTTCCCTGCATTGCCTGGGTTAGCATCAGCGGCAGAGAAGTCTCTACTCCTGGCATTCCTGAAGGCGTATTGGGGTAGGGCTGAGCCTTCTCCTCTAGGGTATGAGGCGCGTGATCGGTGGCAATAAAGTCGATCACGCCATCCTTAAGAGCTTGCCAGAGAACTTCGTTATCGTGGGGCGATCGCAAGGGCGGGTTCATTTGGGCAAATCCGCCGATGGTTCGGTAGGCATCGGTATTGAGTAATAGGTGCTGCGGCGTAACTTCGGCAGTGACCCAAGCGGGTTTATCTTGGCGCAGCAGATCTGCCTCCTCAGCGGTGGATAGGTGAAGGATGTGAAGCCGCCGTTGGTAGCGCTTTGAAAGCTTGAGCGCGAGTTGAGTGGCTAGGAGCGCGGCTTGATTGTCTTGAATTTGGGAGTGAACGGCTGGATCGGTTTGGTTGGCAAATTGGATGCGGCGATCGCGGATACGTGCCTGGTCTTCGGCATGAACCGCAATAAGACGGCTTCCTTCCGAAAAAATTTGTTCTAGCGCCGACTCCTGATCCACCAACAACGCCCCATGCATCGAACCCATGAAAATTTTAATACCGGGGGTAGGATGGGCTTGCAGTAGATCGGGCAAATCCTCTGCCGTCGCCCCCATAAAAAAGCCGTAGTTGACCAAGCACTTAGAAGCGGCACGCTGCAACTTGTCATTTAATGCTGCCTGAGTTGTCGTTAGGGGCTTCGTATTGGGCATTTCTAGAAAAGACGTGACCCCGCCCTTAGCGCAGGCGCAGCTTGCTGTAAACAGGTCTTCCTTGTACTCCAGCCCTGGCTCCCGGAAATGCACCTGCGGATCGATCACTCCCGGCAACAAAGTTAAACCCTGTGCGTCAATCTCGATAGCTCCAGGTTCTAGGGCGATCGAGGGCGCAACTTGAATAATTTCTTGTCCGCTAATTTGAACATCCCCCATTAGGAATTCGCCATTGGGGCACAGGATGCGGGCATGACGGATCAGTAAGTGGGAGGTAGTCATAAGGGAAAGAAGTAGAGGATATGAGCAAGTCAAAGAAGAGAGGCTATACAGATTAAACGTCTGTATTTTTGATAAACCTCTATTATGTTAGAGCTAGGATGGCGTATGTCTGAAGGACGCATTAGCAAATTTTCCCAGCCTGTCTACTTAAACTGGTCGTCCCGTTCTGGGTCTTTCGACTGGAACTGAATCGTTTCAAGCAACCTATGTCAAATCATTCTGAACCTAACGATAATCCACCGCCTCCCATTCCTGAAGAGGCTCAGTTGCCGACAAAACCCTCGTCTGTTCAAAAAGATGAAAATTCTTGGGTAGAAGCTTTAAAGACGATCGGACTCAGCCTTTTTCTAGCGTTGGGGATTCGGCAATTTGTTGCAGAAGCCCGCTACATTCCCTCCGAATCGATGGTGCCGACTTTAGAGATCAACGATCGCCTCATCATCGAAAAGCTTAGTTATCTCATCCATCCGCCCCAGCGCGAAGACATCATCGTGTTTTGGCCCAACGATCGCCTGAGACAACAGCAACCCAAGCTCAAAGATGCCTTCATTAAACGCCTCATTGGTCTGCCTGGAGAAAAGGTGGAAGTGAGAGCAGGCAAGGTTTACATCAACGACCAGCCCTTGCGGGAACAGTATATTGAAGCTGAGCCGGATTATGAATGGGGTCCCGAAATTGTTCCAGACAACTCCTATTTAGTCTTGGGCGACAACCGCAATAATAGCTATGATAGCCACTTCTGGGGCTATGTTCCTCGTGAAAATATCATTGGTCGCGCGGCATTTCGGTTTTGGCCACCTGCAAGAGTGGGCAATGTTGACCACGAAACTCTTTATAAACCAGGACAGTCAATCAGCCCAGACAACCTGGGCAGTCAATCAGCACCGCACAGTAATCCGGAAAAGCAACCCCCGCAATAAATCTGGGTCGCAAGCCTGCGAAATCCCTACTTATAAATCTACATAAATCTATGAGCCTTGATGTGTCTGAACAATCGGATCGACCCTCCCACCAAAAAACCGAAAATTCTTGGGTCGAAGCAGCAAAAACACTGGGGTTAAGTTTACTTGTAGCATTTGGCATTCGACAGTTTATTGCCGAACCTCGCTATATTCCCTCTGAATCCATGGTGCCAACTCTAGAGGTGAACGATCGCCTCATGGTCGAAAAGCTCAGCTACTTGTTTCATCCGCCAAATCGGGGCGATGTCGTAGTGTTTTGGCCGCCCGATCGCCTGAAGCAGCAAAACCCAGAGCTGAAGAAGGACGCTTTTATCAAACGGGTCATTGGCTTACCGGGCGACAAGGTAGAGGTTAAAGGAGGCAAGGTTTTTATCAACGATAAGCCCTTGATCGAAGACTATATTGCTGCCAAGCCTAACTACCAATGGGGACCTGAAATTGTTCCTGCTGACTCCTATTTAGTTCTGGGCGACAATCGTAACAACAGCTACGACAGCCATTTTTGGGGCTATGTCCCTCGCCAAAACCTGATTGGGCGGGCAGCATTTCGGTTTTGGCCCCTCCCTCGAATCGGCGGCATCGACCACGAAGAATCCTATCCTTCGGCTCCTCCTTCTACTCCATAGGGACGGCTGTGATCGAAGCAACGTGCTCTAGTTAAACATCTAGTCAAACATCTAGAATCTCCCCCGATCGCCTCGCCTCAACCGCGCCCCAAACGGGATAAGATCTGAGGAGTCATCCCCTGATGATTTCCCAAGTTTTGTCCCCTAGCCCCTAATCATGCTTATGTTCCGTTTCAGGTCTATTCTGGCTCTTGCCCTAGCGACGATTACTGTTTTCCTGGTGAGCTGTAGTGGTTCTCCTGTGGCAAAAGGTCCTTTGTACAGCGATGCTCAGCTTGAGCAAATTCAAGTTTACAAGGCGGGCGTTGATACATTGCGCGATCGCCTCCTCGAACTTCCGGCTAAGGTGCAAGCCGAAGATTGGACAGAAGTTAGCTCCTTCATTCATGGCGACCTGGGCGAACTTCGCACCAGAATGTCGGGTTTAGCCCGTAATCTTGCGCCCCAAAAAACTCAAACCGCTGCTCTAGCTGCTGCTAAAGACGTGTTTGGACATCTCAACGAAATTGACGAAGCCGCAACTGAGCGCAATCCTTCCAAAGCGCTGAAGAACTACAATGCTGCAATCCAAGACTTCGAGGTTTATCTAAAATATCTGCCCTCAGCCTCTTAGAATGAGCCAGAACGCATGAGCTAGACCAGAACGCATGAGCGTAGAAAGAAAGAGTCAGAACATTGTGGTGATTGGCTGTGGCGTGGTAGGGGCAGCGATCGCCTACGAACTCAGCCGCATCCCCCATCTCACCATTACTGTGCTCGACCACGCTCCCCCCGCCCAAGCCGCAACCGGAGCCGCCTTGGGCGTTCTCATGGGCATTATTAGCCAAAAAGTTAAAGGCAGAGCCTGGAATTTACGGCAGACCAGCATCCGCCGCTATGCCACCCTAATTCCTGAGCTAGAAGCGCTGACCGGGCAAAAGATTCCTTGGAATCCGCAGGGCATTTTGCGATTGTGCTTTGCCGGAGAAGACTTATCTCGGTGGGAAACGTTGATAGAAACTCGCCACGCTCAAGGCTGGAGACTGGAACGATGGAATGAGGCAGAGCTAAACGATGCCTGTCCCTATATCAGCCCTCTCCGCGTGAGTGGAGCCATCTACTCTCCCCAAGACTTTCAAATCGACCCCACTGCCCTCACCCTTGCCCTGGTTGCGGCAGCTCGGAAGAATGGCGTTACCTTTCGGTTTGATGCAGAGGTCGAAAGTTTGAATGGTACTCCCACTTGTCAGCAGGTGCAAACTCAAACAGAAAGTATTGCCGCCGATTGGGTGGTAGTTTCAGCCGGACTTGGCTCGACTGCTCTAACCCAGGCAGCAGACCAGCCAGTCGAAATTCTTCCCGTGTTAGGGCAAGCATTGCGCCTAAAAACTAGCCAACCGACTCCTCAGTTTCACCCGGTCATTAATGGAGACGATACGCATGTTGTGCCGTTGGGGCAGGGAGAGTACTGGATTGGAGCGACGGTAGAGTTTCCCGACGAGACAGGGGAAGTGGTAGCACAAGAGGAGTTACTGGAGCAAGTTTTGGAAAGGGCGATCGCCCTCTATCCCGCTCTAGCGGACAGCACTATTCTGCAAACCTGGACAGGACTGCGCCCCCGTCCCCACAATCGCCCCGCCCCTATCATTGAGCCAATGTCAGGCTACAGCAATGTTTTCTTGGCGATCGGGCACTATCGCAACGGCGTTTTGCTCTCTCCGGCGACGGCGTTGATCGTCAAAGATGCAGCCTGCGAGTTTTTTGGAATTCCAGTCTCATAAACTATTTTCTCTTATAGTCAACGCGGGCATCAAGATTCCGGTCTTGCAGTCGCCGCGCCACATCGTCTGCGTCAGAGCGATTGGCATATCCGCCAGCATCAATATATTTTCCTCGCCGTGAGTCCGACTCTATCGACGCATTGCCAACTACCTGGCGGGCGCGCGACAAATCATCCTCATCATTGCCTGGAATCACAACTCGGTAAGGACCACCTGATAAGTCAGATCCAGGCGCACCGAGAAAAACTTCTCCGCGACTGTTGGGATCTAACCCTAGTGATCTAAGGGTCTCTTCACCTGCAATGCCATCCCGCTCTAAACCCTGATCAGCTTGAAACAGTAGAACAGCGTCTTTTGTATCCTGACCATAGACCCCATCTGCACTAACGTTTAACCTGTTCTGCAAAGCTCTGACGGCACTGCCTCTGTCGCCCAGCCGCAGATCTGCTAGAGCTTGAGAGGCGATCGCCAAAGTCGGGATAATGACGGCGATCGCCAAAAAACTTTTCCAAATAGAACTTGACATTTTTTAAGTCTCCTTTTTGAATAGCTTCAACCCAGAGAAATCCTCAAAGGAATCGTTCCTCTGGGTTAACAGTAGAAGCGCTGAGAAAACATAGCAGTATTATCACTCAAGAGCAACTTTTCCTCATGTCCCTAGAATTCTCTCAAACCATCCCCGCAGAATCCTCTTGGTGCGAAGTCTCTTCTCGCGCCATACAAGCCAATATCCAGCTTCTGCGCCAGCGAGTAGGTCGCCAGGTCAAGTTAGGCGTTGTGGTCAAAAGCGATGGGTTTGGGCATGGCATGGCAACCTGTGCCCGTGAATTCGTAGCAGCAGGCGCAGACTGGCTGATCGTCAACTTTGCCTACGAAGCCGTCCGCCTCCGAGAAGCAGGGATCGCAGCACCTATCTATGTTTGTGGCAACGTTTCTGCGGCTCAAGCTCCGCTAGTGGCTGCCACCCGCGCTAGGGTCGTGCTTTATGATGCCGATGTAGCGCTAGCTTTGGCAAAAGCAGGGCAAGAGGCAGGACATGCCATCCCAGTTCACCTGAAAATTGAGACGGGCACCCATCGTCAAGGCTTACAAGCTAAGGACGCGCTTAAACTAGCCCAACTCGTCGATCAGCTAGAAGGCATTGAGCTAGAAGGCATCGCTACCCATTACGCCGATATTGAAGATACTACCGACCACCGCTTTGCTTTAGAACAACTGGCGCAGTTGCAAGAGGCTCATCGTCTATTTAAAGAAGCTGGGTTTGAGGTGCCAATGGTTCATTCTGCTAACTCCGCTGCCACGATTTTGTGGAACCAAACTCATGCTTCCCTAGTGCGGGTAGGACTGGCAGCGTATGGACTATGGTCTTCTAAAGAAACCTATGCCAAGGTTCTACAGGTTTCTGCAACTGAAGGCGATCGCTTCGTCCCTAATCTTCAGCCTGTCCTGTCTTGGCGATCGCGAGTCGTCCAGGTTAAAGAGGTTCCTACAGGTGGATATATCAGCTACGGGCGCACCTTTCGGGCAACGTACCCCATGCGGATTGCAGTTTTGCCCTTGGGCTACCACGAAGGCTACGATCGCCGCCTCTCTAACCTGGGCTACGTGTTGATTAATGGCACGCGATCGCCCATCAGAGGACGCATTTGCATGAATATGTTCATGGTCGATGTCACCCACATTCCTAATGTCGAAGTCGGCACTGTCGCTACCCTCCTAGGTGCGGATGGCGAAGAACAGATTACTGCGGAACAGTTGGCGGGGTCGATGGGAACCATCAACTATGAAGTGGTTGCCCGCATCCATCCATCCCAGCCTCGCTTTTTGGTGAGCGATCGGTTGACCGAATCAGACGTGCCCGATCCAGCCCTAAAACTGCCGCAAGAACCGCAAGTCACTGTTATATAACCGACGAATATCGTCCATTTGATGTAGCACCATCGCAAACCGCTCAACTCCAAACCCAGCCGCAAACCCAGTATAAATCTCTGGGTCGTAGCCCACCGATTTGAGCACATTCGGGTCAACCATGCCACAGCCTAGAACTTCCAGCCAGCGACCCCGCCACTGCACATCTACCTCAGCAGAAGGCTCAGTGAATGGAAAAAAGCTGGGTCGGAAGCGAATCGGCAAATCACCAAACATTGCCTCTAGAAAAATCTTAATTGTGCCGCGCAGGTCGGTGAAGGTCAGCCCTTCATCTACCGCTAAAATCTCAATCTGGTGAAACACTGCCGAATGGGTGGTATCGACGGTATCCCGACGGTAAACGCGACCGGGAGCGGCAACCCGGATCGGTGGCTCATTGTTCTCCATGTAGCGAATCTGGACAGAAGAAGTGTGCGTTCGCAGCAAATTACCGTCTGAAAGATAAAACGTGTCCTGCATGTCTCGTGCAGGATGATCAGCAGGTGTATTGAGTGCCTCAAAGTTGTAGTAGTCCGTCTCCATTTCGGGACCTTCTGCCACGGTGTAGCCCAGACCCACAAATACATCTAGCGCTCGTTCGATCGTGCTGGTCAGAGGATGAGTACGACCTTGGGGATGAAAAACTCCTGGCATCGTCACATCAAGAGCTTCTGAAATTAACTTGGCTTCGATTTGTGCCGATCGCAGCGTGGCTTTCTTCTGCTCAAGTTCTGCCTGAATGATCTCTTTGACTTCGTTGGCAGAGGCTCCAATGCGAGGACGTTCTGATGAATCTAGGCGACCCATGCCGCCCAAAACTTGGGATAAACTGCCCTTTTTACCTAGATACTTGATGCGTAGTTGCTCAAGGTCGTCAAGAGTAGTTGTGGTGGCGATCGCCTGCTGCGCCTCTTGTTTCAGCGCTACCAATTGCGTTTCAAGATCACTAAGCTGTGTAGTCATTGCCTGGAGTGGGGTTTCACGTAAGAGATATCCCTAACAGTCTACAGTTAAGATCCTAACCGACGACCATTTCCCCTTACCCATGAACCTTTTAATTAGCAACGACGACGGCGTGTTTGCCCTGGGCATCCGGACCCTAGCCAATACCCTCGCAGCCGCAGGACATCAAGTTACCGTCGTCTGTCCCGATCGCGAGCGCTCAGCCACCGGGCACGGGCTAACGCTTCATGACCCGATTCGGGCTGAACTGGTCGAATCCGTCTTTCATCCCTCCGTCAAAGCTTGGGCATCTTCGGGCACCCCCGCTGATTGTGTCAAACTTGCCCTAGGTGCATTGCTTGAGGCTCCCCCAGACATGGTGCTATCGGGCATTAACCATGGGGCAAACCTGGGAACCGATGTGCTCTATTCAGGAACGGTCTCGGCGGCAATGGAAGGAGTCATTGAAGGAATTCCCAGCATTGCCCTTAGTCTCACCAGCTTTACCCACCAGAGCTTCCAGCCCGCCGCTGACTTCGCTCAAGTGCTAGTAGCGCATCTTGCCCAATATCCTTTGCCCCAACCAACTCTCCTCAACGTTAACGTCCCCCCTGTTCCACCCGATGAAATTGCCGGAGCGATGATGACACGCCAAGGCGTGCGGCGCTACTTCGACCAGTTCGAGAAACGAGTTGATCCACGAGGAAAAACCTACTACTGGCTGGCTGGCGAAGTTTTGGAAGAAGTGTTTGACCATGCCCTCGACCCCACAGCGCTGCCAGGGCTAAAAACACCGCAATCTGACCTGGAGTGGTTCCAGAAGGCTCCTACCGACGTGCAGGCAATTCGGCAGAACTACATTACGATTACGCCATTGCAATACAACATGACCTGCGTTTCGGGACTATTTTGTCTGAAAACCTGGAACTTGCCGATCGCCCCATCAGTTTCTTGAAAATCCTGGTTGCCCCTGAAGGATTGTCTGCAACTAGCGGGAATAATAAATACAAGCCTTTTGTTGAAGATCTTTGACTAATCTGAAATGAAAGCTGTATACCTGGAAAAATATTCGTTTAATTTGGGCTAACTCTAATTTAGGTTGAATCCCTTATTTGAGTTAAATCAGGCTCAGTTCAAAAGGCTTTCAGGTTCATTAGTTTCAGTTGATTTGGGTTTTGTGGAAACTGCCGAGAATTGCAAATGTCTAACGTCGAAGACCAATTCACAGTTCGTTTTTGGGGGGTGAGAGGCAGTATTGCCTGTCCGGGGCACAGTACGGTGCGCTATGGCGGCAATACATCCTGCGTGGAAATGTGTGTGGGAGGCAACCGCTTGATTTTTGATGGCGGCACGGGGCTACGCGTCTTGGGGCAATCCCTCATGCGACAGCTTCCGGTAGAGGCGCACCTGTTTTTCACCCATTCCCATTGGGATCATATTCAGGGGTTTCCATTCTTTATTCCGGCGTTTGTGAAAGGCAATCGCTTTAATATTTATGGGGCGATCGCTCCCAACGGCTCTACTATCGAGCAGCGACTTAACGACCAAATGCTTCACCCTAACTTTCCCGTGCCGCTGCAAATCATGGGGGCTGATCTGAAGTTTTTTGACTTAGCCATTGGTGAGTCGGTTTCTGTGAGCGAAGAAGTACTGGTCGAAAACGCCTTGCTGAACCATCCTGGAGAGGCGATCGGCTACCGCGTCAACTGGCGTGGACACGCAGTGGCATACGTGACCGACACCGAACATTATCCCGATCGCTGTGACGAAAACGTGGTTCGCTTGGCAAAAGATGCAGATGTAATGATCTACGATTCCACCTACACCGATGAAGAATACTATTGTGAGAGAACTAGCAAAGTCGGCTGGGGTCATTCTACCTGGCAAGAAGCCGTGAAGCTGGCAAAAGCCGCCAATGTCAAAAAGCTCGTAATTTTCCACCATGATCCGCTGCACGATGATGACTTCATGGATGGCATTAAGGATGACGTGGTGAGCGCTCATCCCAATAGCCTGATCGCTTGGGAAGGCTTGGAAGTTAATGTATTGGCTACTAACGTAGCGGCTACTGATGTCTTGACTACAGTGCCCGGTTAAATAGTGCCCGGTTAAATAGTGCCCGGTTAACCGGAATGATTTTAACCAAACGTTCCTTTCGTGTCAGAATGTAAAGCGTGTGGATCATCTCTTCTCTAACCACTGCCAAAACACCAACACGCGTTGCCCTAGGAAATTTTGATGGCATCCATCGGGGGCATCGGCAAGTTATTCAGCCCATTTTGCCTGATAGTGAATTTTCATTATCTTGCTCAGAAAAAGTATTTCCTACCGTTGTCACCTTTAGCCCCCATCCCCAGGAGTTCTTTACGGGGCGATGTCGCACTTTACTAACGCCGCTAGCTGAAAAAGTGCAGCATCTCGAAAGCTTGGGAGTAGAGCAGTTAGTGCTGTTGCCATTTGACGATGCGCTTGCTAGCCTGACACCGCAAGAATTTGTTGAAGAGATTTTGGTGCAGCAGCTCCAGGTTAGACAGGTGAGCGTGGGGCAAAACTTTCGGTTTGGTAAATGCCGAGCGGGAACGACAGATGATCTAAAGGCGATCGCTGCTCAACACAATGTCACTGTCAGTATTGCCCCGCTCTACACTACCGCAGACGAACGAGTCAGCAGTTCGGCGATTCGCTATGCCCTCGAACAAGGCAATCCGCGTCAAGTCATCCAGCTTTTGGGTAGACCTTATGCCCTCGTTGGCGAAGTGGTGCAAGGTAAACAGTTGGGCAGAACAATTGGCTTTCCGACTGCTAACTTGGATCTTCCTAGAGAGAAATTTTTGCCTCGGAAAGGGGTTTATCGAGTGAGGGTAAAAGGCTCAACAGTAGAAGGCTCAACAGTAGATGGCTTGGGGGTAATGAATATTGGCGATCGCCCCACTGTTGCAGGTCAAGAACCGCCCAAGCCGACTGTTGAAGTTCACCTGCTCGATTGGTCGGGCGATCTTTACGGGCAAACGCTGACCGTTGAGCTAGAAAGTTTACTTCGCCCAGAACAAAAGTTTGCCACGCTAGACGACCTCAAAGCTCAGATTCAGCTTGATTGTCAGGTGGCTCGAAGAGAATGGGCGGAGACGAGAATGGATGGCGATCGCCCCACCACTGTTTCATAAACAGCCATCCCCTAGACTGCCATCCTCCAGCACAGCCCCACGATACAATTAGAACGTCCTAGCATTTCTCGATATCATGGTTTCTCTTTCGCCTAGCCTTCAAGCTCGACTTTCTACCCCGCTCAAAATTGGGCAGTTGGAGGTCAAGAGTCGCGTTTTGCAGTCGCCGTTGTCGGGGGTAACCGACTTGGTGTTTAGAAGGTTGGTGCGCCGCTATGCGCCAGACTCCATGATGTATACCGAAATGGTCAATGCCACAGGCTTGCATTACGTCAAAGAACTCCCGAAGCTGATGGAGATTGACCCTCACGAGCGCCCCATTAGCATTCAGCTTTTTGATTGTCGTCCCGACTTTTTGGCAGAGGCAGCTCAACGAGCCGTGGGGGAAGGCGCTGATACGGTAGATATCAACATGGGTTGTCCGGTCAACAAAATTACTAAAAATGGCGGCGGGTCTTCTTTGCTACGGGAGCCAGAACTGGCTGAAGCGATCGTGCGATCGGTCGTCAACGCAGTCGATGTGCCTGTTACTGTTAAAACTCGGATTGGCTGGTCAGATCAAGAAATCAATGCCGTCGAGTTTGCCCAACGAATGCAAGATGCTGGGGCACAAATGCTGACGCTTCATGGTCGCACTCGCGCTCAGGGTTACAACGGTACGGCTCGGTGGGAGTGGATTGCGCGAGTAAAGGAAGTCCTGTCAATTCCGGTGATAGCCAACGGCGATATTTTTTCGGTAGAGGCGGCGGTGCGATGCTTAGAGGAAACCCAGGCAGATGGCGTGATGTGTTCACGAGGGACTTTGGGCTATCCATTTTTGGTGGGTGAGGTGGATCACTTCCTTAAAACGGGGGAACTGCGCTTGCCACCCACACCGATTGAGCGGCTTCAGTGCGCGCGGGAACATTTGGAAATGCTGTGGGCATACAAGGGCGATCGCGGCATTCGTCAAGCCCGTAAGCACATGACCTGGTATGCCAAAGGATTTATGGGTGCATCGGATCTACGGGGACAACTGGCGGTAGTGGAAACGCTAGAGCAAGGGTTAGCGCTGATCGATCGGGCGATCGATCGTCTTGCCCAGCACAGCGCAAAGACCCAGGAATCTCCCCTTCCTCAGCTAGTCACTCAGTAAGCTTGCGCCTCTGCCCTAACCCAACCCATCATCTCCCATCTGTGCCGTCTGCCAGCGTAGACTGATGCCGATGGTGAGCTGTTTCATCATCCAGTACAATACCGCCAACCCCACAAATGTCACTGCTATCACTACCGCTGGGCGCGTTGCAGTTAGCGTGTCAAGGGTGGTCAGTAAAACATTGCTGGGGTCAGTGACCAAATCCCAGCTATTTAAGCGCACAAATCGCCCCAAATAAACTCCGACAGCACAGAGAGCATGGACGATAAGTTCACCTAAAAAAATGTACTGCTTGGCTCCATGATGTTTGAGGTAATAGCCCTGATTCATGAGGGAAATAACGTAAGCCTCCATCCCTAGTAAAATTGCCGCGACGTGGATGGGAATAACCACTAAGGCGATCGCCCAAGCCGAAATTTGCCCTGAACTGGTGGCGCGAATTAAATGAATAATGTCGGTGAGCAGATAGGTAGCATTGGGGAGAAACGCAATAAATACCACTAACCCTAGCCACCAGCCCACCGACCGGAGGTTTTGCTTACGTTTGAAGAGAATCAGACTCAAAATCAACGTAATTAGGGCGATCGCCCCCAACCAAAGTACGCTCATGAGTGCCGAAGTGTCGCCGTTGATAGCGTTCTGCAATAGCCCTAGGGCTTTACCGAGGATGCGAGGCAACTTGGGTAGAAGCCCAATCAGCCCAATCACCACAACAATGCCGCTGAACCATCCTAGCCAGGACTTAGACACATTTTTGCGCCGAAACAGCAAAAAACTTAGGACGAGGGGAATGAACGCCAGAAAAAGATTCCAAAAGATCCAGCCACTGTAGGCTGAGGACAGCGCAGACAGGGCATCAGCGATAAACGATTGCATAGGCTAACTGGGCTAACGGACGTTGTCTTAATTCCTTCCTAGGTTAACCTGCCCATTTGCAACCGTCAGCGGAATCTGAACCGTAAATGTTGTCCCTTGACCCACTTCGCTAGCAACGGAGATCTTGCCCTGATGAAGTTCTACACACTTTTTCACCACTGCTAAGCCTAAACCAGTTCCGACGATCGCCCCCACATTTTCTCCTCGGTAAAACAGCTCATAAATCTTTTGTTGTTCTTCTAAAGAAATCCCAATTCCGTAGTCTTGCACTTTAAAAACGACAGCTTCTGCTTCAAGAGTTGAGCTTAACAAGATGGATTGATCAAGGGGTGAGTATTTCATGGCATTTTCTAGCAAGTTGTTCAGGATTGAAGACAGCAAGTTTGCATCAAGACGCACGAGATGAGTTTGTCCTGAGCTAAAAAAATGAATGGAGGAATGTATCGCACTCAGTTGCTTCTCTTCGACAAGATTAAGGCAGAAAGCTTCTAGATCTAAAACTTCGGGATGACAATCTAATTTGCCTGCTTCAGCTCTTGTTAAAGTCAAAATATCAGTGAGTAAACGAGTCATCAACTTAGCAGAAGATTGAATACGATGAAATGTTTTGCTTTTTCGTTCTTCTGACCAATCCTGACTGCCTTGGATTAGTAATTGTGATGACGCTAGGACAACACTGAGAGGCGTTCTAAACTCATGAGAAACCATCGAAAAGAATTTTAGTTTGGCTTCACTAACTTCTTTCTCGTTGACTAATTTAGCTTGAAGCGCCTCGGTTTGCTGTTGTTTGGTGAACTGATGATAAAGTAAGATAGAAGCGATCGCCAATACTCCAAAACCAGCAAAAATCACCCAAAGGCTAACCACTAATTCATGTCTAATCCTAGTTCGAGACTGGCTTACCCATTGCTCTAACGAAAGTTCTTCAGTCTGCTGCATAGTTGCAATAACTAGCTGAATCTTGTCACGTAGCTTAATACTTTGCTCTGTAATCTGAATCTGTCGGGATGTAATTCTTTCTTCGGCTTTATAAAGTTGAACAGATTGTTGCAGCAAGCTTACTCTTTGATTAAGAAGTAATTCAAGTGTTTCTAGGCGTTTAAGTTGTTCTGAGCGATCGCCCAAATTCTCTCGTAGTGTTTCCATCTCTAGAGCAAGTTTTCGAACTGCCGTTTGATAGCGGTATAGCTCTTTTTCATCGCCTAAAAATACATAGCCCCGCCGCCCCGATTCAGCGATAGACATGGTGGCGTAAACATTAAGAAGGTTCTTAATAATTTCATGGGTTTGCTTTGATTTGTTGGTACTCTCAAGCAAACGCTCCGAGCTTTGATAAGCCATCCAACTAATCCAGCCCATCATTAAAAATGTGACCCCTAACCCTAAAATGAGCCATTTTTTTCCGGGCAATTGCTTCATAAGAGGATGTAGACCATGCGAATTTTAGTGGTCGAAGATGACGTGTACCTGGCAGAAGTGTTGAGCGAGGCATTGAGCGATCGCCAGTACATTGCCGATGTGGTGAGCGATGGGGCGGCGGCTTGGAGTTGCATCGAGACCTGGCAGTATGACCTGGTAGTGCTAGATGTAACGTTGCCAAAGTTGGACGGGATTAGCTTTTGTCGGCGATTGCGCGATCGTAACTTTACCTTGCCCGTTTTAATGCTGACCGCCAGAGATAGTGTGACTGACAAGATTAATGGACTGGATGCCGGAGCCGATGATTATGTGGTCAAGCCGTTTGACCTACAGGAATTGATGGCGAGGATTCGTGCCCTACTGCGCCGAGGTCAGAGTATTACGACCAGTTTAATTTGGGGAAAGTTACGCCTTAACTCTAGTACTTATGAGGTGGCTTATGACGAAGTTGGGCTTCAGCTTACGCCTAAAGAGTACGCTTTGCTAGAGTTACTAGTGTCTAATGGTCGTCGGGTGTTGAGCCGCGCTGGGATGATTGAGCGCATTTGGTCGGCGGAAAGTCAGCCAACGGAAGAAACTGTTAAGACTCATATTAAAAGTTTGCGCCACAAGCTAAAAGCGGCAGGTGCCCCAGAAGATTTTGTTGAAACAGTGCACGGGTTAGGATATCGCCTGAAGGAATAGCACAGGATCTGCTCCAAAATCACCCGAAATGCAGAGCATTCTGGAATTTGAACATCTATAGAATCAGTTCACTTCGCCGCTTAGGGATTACGAGGAACTGCCGCTCCCCGATTTCTCCCCGATTTCTCCCCGACTTCTTAACTGGGTCGAGCTATATTGAGCCATTACTTGAATCTATTCCTCTGGATTCAGTTCAGTTTGAAGAGCACTTTCGCCGACTTTCTTCCGTTTTGGAGCAGGGTCGGTTTTTTAATAGCTTGCTGTTTTTTAAATGGCTTGCTGTTTTTTTAATGGCTTGCTAAAGGTTTTCCAGATATTCCAGCAGATCAGCCATAGTTTCAGGGCTAGGCTGGAACTGTGGCATGGGGGGCGTTTTGCCGCTAATGACCTGTTGAATAAGTCCCACTTGCGACTTGCGAGAGGCAACCTGGTAAAGGTTTGGTCCAACTAACCCCTGACCATTGATGCCGTGACAGACTGCACAATTAAGCTGAAAGATAACTCGTCCTTGGACTGGGTCGCCTGACAAGGACAAGACGCTCTGAACGTAGGGGTCGGATCTCTGAAGTTGGTGAATACCGAGCACAGTCGTAAAAACCGCCAATAGCACTGCCAGTAAAGTTCTCACAGCTTTTTGAGGGGCTGTGTCGGTGTGAGTAATAGGTTTATTCAACAGTTCTTGAGTATGCAAAGTTATAAAGGAGGCACTGTAACAGGCAACACTATATGAGAAATGTAACCTATTTATTATCAAAACTCAGCATAATTTATTCTTTTTCAACAATTTAGGCAATAATTTAGGTCAATCTTTTACAAGCTTTTGGTTAAACTTGCCTCTCTACCTCGATTGGGGCAGGATGATGTTCCAAATGCGATCGCAATGAGAGATGATAAGAGCAGAGCGGCAAGGTAAACCCCGAAAACTTGCTAAAATGTTTGACATTAATCAAGGAGAGATTCAGTTGTGGTAGAACCATTGCTAGTGGGCATTGTCTTAGGTTTAATTCCAGTAACGTTGGCAGGTTTATTTGTGGCTGCCTACTTCCAGTACAAGCGTGGCAACCAACTTAACTCTTAGAGTGGTTTTTCATTATTAGAAAGAAAAGGGAGGATTGAGCAGTGCTCCATCCTCCCTTTTTGACTACCTGTTTAACCTATGGACAGAAAACTACTGATTACTTTGCATTGAGTTTAAGCAAAGTAATCACTAACATTCAGCGTGCCGATAGGCGCTCCGGTGGAACCCGCTATCTCCAGAATTAAATCCTGAGAGGCAGAGAAACCTGGGGTTTGGTCGTTGACCGACAGATAGGTTTTGCTACCCCAACTGAACAGTAGGGCTGAATCGGCTCCTAGGGAGAACTTGCTATAGGCAGAAGTTGCTGCCTCAATGAGGGTGTTGTCTTGCTGTAGCCCTGCACTGACAAGCTCTTTAGGAAGAATTGCGTTTAGGGTACCGAGTTGGAGGCGATCGCCCTGACTTGAATCAAAGTCCGTGATCTTGTCGGGGGCATCGACTAGCGAGGTTTTTAAGTTGGAGTAAACAAAGCGGTCTGCGCCTTCTCCACCCGTTAAGATGTCGGTTCCAAATCCGCCAATGAGAATATCATTACCAGTTTCACCGATGAGTGTATCGTTACCGTCTCCGCCGTGGAGGCGATCGCCACCCGTTCCCCCTATGATCACATCGTCTCCAGATTTACCGATGAGAACATCATCATATTGCCCACCCTGTAATCGATCATTTTGCGATGTTCCTTGTTGGTATAGCCCCATCCTTGCTGATGAGGTTGGCTCATCCCACCAGCGATCATTATTAGCAATAAAGTTGGTTAAAGCTGCATACTTAGGCGAAGTAGATTGAGTGACGCTTTCTAATGAACCCCAGCTTCCCCATTTGCCAGGTGTAGACGCATCTACAAAATGGTTAAATAGCGTTCCTCCAGCTTGCTTCCAACCGTCTAGAAGCTTTGTATAAAGAGCTTGCATTTCGGGACGGCGGTTGAGTTCTACTAAAAAATTTGCCAATTCTTGATCATTCTCAACCCCTCCCACTCCTACCAGGTGTTGTCCGCCTTCGTAAGCGACCATCTTCAGCCCGTATTTCTGTGCAACATCTGCATGATATTGAAAGTTCTTAATCACATCGGCAACCGAAAATTGATTATCTCCAGGAAGAAGTCCACCGACGCTGAGTTGCTGCAATGCTTTACCAAAACCACCATCGGCATCAGTGAGCCAAGATTTAACAGTCGCAGTATTTTCGGCACTGCCCAAGTTGCCACCAAAATAGCCGCTAGTGGAGTAAGCATCCATTGATTTCCAGGCAGGTGCATGTCCTTCGGCAACCCAGGATGGCGTATTCAAGACGGGGTCTTCTAACCCTTTCCAGGCGGCTTGAGTGGAAAGGACTGAAACAACTCGATCCTTTCCTGCGCCAAAGGTTGATTTCCAAATGTCTGCGGTTTGGGCGCTACGCATTCCATACCATTGCATCCAACCCGCAGTGCCTACAAGGTTTTCGCCCCACCTGGCTTTGGCTTGGTCTACGGCGTAATGGGATTGAGGAAATTGCCAGTTCCAAACTTCGTTGGAATATTCAACATATGCTTTCAACTTAGGGTCGAGATGATCGCGGACATAGGCTGCAAAGTGGGCGATGTAGTCGTCGGTTGCCTGGTGGGGCATGGTGAACCAAGGCGATGTGCCTGTTTCATTAGCAAGTGCCACCATCGCTTCAACCGGAGCGCCTTTTCTTGCCCAAGTCGAGTCGTCAAGTGTGGGACGATCTGCCCAGTTTTGTTGAGGCGAACCGTTGGTGTTCATCCAATCCATAAAGCGCAAGGTGCCAAAGTCTTTAATCTTTTGAGTGAATTCTGGATTAAATTGCACACCCAGTTCAACTAAAGGCAAGTCGTCTTCGTGGTAGACGTGAATGTTGCGAATGTAGTCTCCGGTCTTTTGGGGATCGGTAGATGTAATTTTGAGGTAAATGCCGCCAGCGGTGGCTTTATCCACTTGAATAACGTCGCGTCCGGCAAGGGATTCACTGTCTATTTTTTTAGCATCAAACCCGTACTCAATGGTGCCCGTGCCTTCGTAGGAAACGACGTAATGCCCTGTGCGATAGATGTTGGGGATATCACGCATCATTAGCGTGCTAGCGACACCGTTGTTGGGCAAAGACCTTACCCATCCTGATGAGTCTAAATCTAGGGTTTCACCTGAATCCCATTTGCCCTCACTTTGGGGAAACCAAACGCGAGAGGATTTAAAGATATCGACAAATGGAAGCTCAGTTGAAAAATCACAAATGCCGTTTAAACCGATACCTAAAGAACGTCCTTGAACGGGTTCTTGAACGGTCTTTTGAATAGTTTCTTGAACGGATTCCTGAACGTTGTTTGTAGACATGGTATGCAGTGCTCTAAGGATTTGTGAGCAGCAGAAAATTGCAGGCGCATGGCGCTGCGATCGCTGCTGCATGGGAAAAAGGACTCTAGCCGGAAGAGCAGTTCGTTAAGAGACTGAGCAAGTCATATAGAATTTCTTGAGTGAACCAGAGATCTCAAAGATGTCGTTATGCTTGGCGCGATCGACCTTCATAACCGATGGTTCTTGAACTGTGCTTTTATCTGCACTTCAGGTAAACTAAACAGGAACTTCACTTAACTAAAGTTAAGGCATGGCTTTTATCATTGAGATCGGTAATTTCAGCACCTTTATGTAAAAGCAACATGAAGCTCACTGGCAGACTTCGGTATTTTCCGAGTGGTGTCTGCAAGTGAGCTAGACGAGGGGTGTAAGTCTGAGGAAAGAGGTTTAAAGGAGCTAAAAGCAAGTGGATCTGAGGGATTTCAGGAACTTTTTTCGCTTTGAGGAATTAAATAAATACCGCCTGATATCAAGGTTAGGGCGACGGATAGCCAAAATGCTAGAAGGGAAGGCGATCGCCAAACAGTAGGCAGCGGGGCAATTAAAAGGGCGATCGCAACGATTTGGCTAACGGTTTTGAGTTTGCCCCAAATGTTGGCTCCCGAAATTTTGGTTTGGTTAACGCGCCACCCGGCGATCGCTAACTCGCGCCCCAAAATTAAAAACACGCCCCACGCTGGAATTTCTCCTAATTCAATCAGCATCAGCAGCGGCGCTAACACCAGCAGCTTGTCTACTAAGGGATCAAGAAACTTGCCCAGGTCGGTCACCTGGTTCAACCGTCGAGCTAAGTATCCATCTAGCCAGTCTGTTCCAGCCGCAAGCAAAAAAATCACCAGGCTAATCCAACGGTTTTGGGAAGTTGGCTGATGCAAAAAGTAGAGGAGAAATGGCACTCCCAGGAGTCGAGAAACAGTAATCCAGGTGGGCAGGTTCATAGGGCAACGACTGGGATGGTGATCTAAACCGATGGAGTGTTAAAGCGCTACTCGGCAAGAGTGCGGACTGTTAATACTTGTGGTGGACTGGCATCGGGTGGATAGAGGAAGCTGAATTGCACGAGACGGCGATCGCCCCCTATCATCTTCAGCGTCACCAATGCTTCTCCTGGTTGCCCTCGCCGCTGCACCAAATGGACATAGCGGGTGCGGGGCAAGCCCTGGTCGTCTTGATAGCTGACTCGCACAGTGCCTCGAAAGAATGTGGGAGCGGGCAATGGATCAAAGAAACGTAATCCATTAGTAGTAAGTTCGTCTTCTTTAATGGGAGTTTGCACGGCAACGGTCACAGTCTGGGCTTGCTGGGTTGGATTGTGCAACGGCAGCGCCAGATTGTACTCAATGCCGTAGTTGCCATGTGCTTGATATGCCGTATCGGGATATCGCACTAGCATGGGAGCGCTTTGAATCTGGTCAGTGCCTAGCCTGCCGCCGATGAGGGTACTGAGTCCGTAGGAAAAGGCTTTTCCAGCGGCGGGGATGGTCAGCGTTGTGGCGGTGGGACTGTCGGTGACTTGGGCTTGCCATCGGGCACCTTGGGCTACGCCTGCGACACGTCCGTAGATGAAGGGGCTAGTAGTGGCAATTTGGTCGAGGGGAGTAGGCACCTTATCGCGTCCGCTCGACAAGCCGCCGTTTTCGAGGAGCGATCGCCATTCTTCTAAAGTGGGCGATCGTTCGCTGCCGTCTGCATTTTTACGCGCCAATAGCGCCAAACTTGCTAGATAAACCTGTCCGTCACTCCGTAGGCGCAATAGCGTAGACCGACCATTCAGCGGCGGATCAAGACTAGCCACAGGGATGGGCAAGTTCATCAACATTTGATATGACCGGGGGGCGATCGTTAATTCGGCAGGAAAAATATCTTGCCGTCTGCCGCGCAAGATATCGCTCATGACACGGCTGCCAGGACCCGCATAAACGTCACCCTGAGCATTATCGACTTGAGGGGCTAGTTGAATAAAGGGAGCATCGGGTTGGCTGAGGTAGCTGGCGGCTTGTAGAACGTTGAGTGTGACGGGGCGATCGCCTGGATTGTAGACAATGACACCTAAGTAAAGGCTGCTGAGTCCGGGATCGATCGCCTTGAAAGCATGGTGAGCAAATAGGTCAAAGAGTCCGTTAAACGGAAAATTGAGGTGAGCGCTAGGCTGCTGTTTACCGCTGGGTGGAAAGGTAGAGAGCAGAATGCCCTCGGTTTGAACGAGTTCAGGACTGTTGCTATTGAAAACGGGAACGCGGTCAAGCTGTCCTGGCAGTGCCCGTACCTCTTGGGGCTGAATAATTTCTGTCGCGGGCTGGGGCGTAGCCTGGACGATGGGGCTAGGCGAAACTTGGGCGAGAGAAATCTGGGCAAGAAGAGACAAGATCAACATGCGGCTCGTGGGGTGAGAAACCATACGAGCATTATCAACGATAGGCAGGACTTGTTATTCGCGGGTTGCAAAAGGCTTGGGCTTAATGGCTAAATCAGTGGCGATCGCCTGATAAAAGCGTTCTGCCAAAACCGTGTTTCCTGAGTCAGTCAAATTCGTTGAGCTAAGGAACATGCCACCCTTGCCCGTTTCACCAAACATTCCATAAAGATTCAACACCTTAGCTTGGGCAGATCCTTGAGCAGCCTGCGTGGCTACTGTGGCTAACTTGTCGTAGCCCGTGCGAACTTGCTCTTGATAGCCTTTACCCAATTGGTCAATGATTTCAACCTCATTGGCAGAAGGCTTAGTTTTGCCATAGCCTGTAACTTCGGGCTGAATGCCAATGAACAGCGGCTTTTTAGCGGCTGCACTCCAGCGCACCATTTGCAGCAGATGGTCGCGGTAATGGGCAACGCGCAAATCTAGCTCTGAAGGATTGGCGGCAAGGCTCTGGGCAAGGGGCAGGGACGTGGCAGATGTGTTGAGCGATCGCACCACATTGGGATCAACTTTGTCTGTTTTTTGAAATGCCTGGGGTGCGCGTACCAAGTACAAATTATTGAAGCCATTGCTAATTGCGCCTGTGACCTGAGCGCCCCAGTTTTCACCTTTGCCTGCCAGAATGTTATCTAAACCAGGAATTTCTACAGCACTCCGAGTGCTGGGCAAGAGCAAATCATCGTAGCCCCCCAGCACAATCACAACATCGGGGCTATAGTCGGCAACTCGCTCCATGAGCTGCGCCACATTGCCTGATGCGTATCCTGGAACGGCAGCATTAATCACGCGATACTGGCGATCGGGCAGACGGGTAGATCGCTGAAGTACTTTTTCTACTTCGTCAGCGGTGTAAGGTAAAAACTCAGGCTGGAAATCATTGGGTTTAGCGCGTTGTGCTGCCACCTGAGCGTTAAGGCGCTGCTCTAGCTGATGGGTAAACATCGCTTTATTGCTAGAGCTAAGTTGACCAAAGGCAGTTGAACCTCCTAGCACAAAAATTCGGGTTTCATTGCTAGGCTTTTGCCGAGGCACGTCCTCTATATCGCGGAAGCCCTGGGCGTTGACAGTCCAGAACTGAGTCGATTGCTTGGGCTGTAGCTGGTAGCCCATTAAAGGATCGCGGTTTGCTAAAAGTTTGCCAGAGCTGGGCAGAGTTTTGTAGGGCTGTCCATCGGGGCTGAGAAATCGCAGTTGATAAGATTGGGCGAGTTCGTTAGGGGCATGGGCGAACTGTCCATTTAAGCCAGAGAAGTTGGCGATCGCCCTCAGCAACAGCTCAGACCCCAGCAGCACGCCTATTGCCATGGCTAGTAGGGGGAGAGGGCGAGGAAAGCGACGGGTCTTTTTACGGGACCAACTGCTAGAACGAATGGAGCGACGGCGAGTTGTAAACATAGGCTGAATATTGCCACTTCATCGTAAATTGGTCAAGCTTTGAGCGGGTATGTATTTTACAAGCTTTGAGGCAGTATGTATTTTAAACGTCTGCCAATTAAAACACAAATTGATTCAAGATTTTGCAAAAATCCATCAAAATTTGCGATCGATTCAGGTTTGTCAAAATGGGAACATGA
>JBBRCV010000066.1:0-22806 GCA_038204505.1 Elainellales cyanobacterium | reverse complement strand
CCAGGCTTTTACATCGTTCCATCCAAGCATTTGAGCGCTCTCTTACACAGTCCCCTACGGAGGGAAACCCTCCTCCAGGGCTGTGCGCTCAACTATCCATCGAGTTGCTACCACAACAAATCCCGTCTTCCCTTGCGCCTGCTTTTGGGCTTTGGTGGGCTTAGGAGCCAATTCAAACTGAATCTTGGTCATGATTTGAGGATAATTTCCTCTAGTGCCGTTGTCAGCACGGCTGGATGATACCCGTTGTCGAGCAGGATGGTTATTTTAGGCAGGCAGTTGGGTTTATCCTTGAAGTAATCGATGTTTTTCGCCAGCATCTCAATCAAGCCTTGGTCGTCCGACACATTCGCTTGGGTGCAGTGGATAAAGCGGAAATCCTAGAGTATCGACCGCCAAATGCCGCTTGATGCCATGGGTTGCTTTGTAGAAGCAAAACCCTTTCGATTCCACACTGGCATTACAGGTGTTCTTCACCGCTTGCGAGTCGATCAGGAGTCAGGTTGTCCACTTTGGTTTTTTTTGACCTGTGCTCGAACCTGATTGTGCAAAGCATCTTTAATCAGCACTCCGGCTGAGCGCCACTGCTTGTAGTGCCAGAATACTGTCGAGTAGGGGGGAAAGTCTTTTGGGAGGTCGCCCCAGTTGCAACCGTTCTTGAGTTGATGCAAGATGCCATCCAAGATTTGGCGCTTTGACCAAAGTGGGGGTCGGGTTCGTTTCTTCTGGGGCAACAAGGGTTCGATAATTGACCATTCTTGGTCTGTCAAGCTGCTCGAATATGCCATCTCTGTCTCACGTATCTGCTAATTTCAAGATACCAAATGGATTCTATAAGCAATCGGTGAATGTGCGCGAAGGCATTCGGCCGGGGATTCGCACCCTGCCGCGTGCAGAGCAGGAATCCTACACTGAATCCGTTGCTGGTACTTACCGTAGCCTCGCCGATCTCCTGCTCAAACAAGACCGTATCCTAGAAGCGTAAGAAGTCGTGGAACTCTTGAAAATTCAGGAATTTGACAACACATTTAAAGAAGTACGCGGACAACGCCAACCTATTACGTTTCGCAAGGTTGAACTCGAATTACTCAAACAATTCAATGCCCAACAGCAGGGTGCCATTCTCGCTGTGCTCAAGAGTTGACAACACTACAGAATAAACCAGAAGCTCAACTCACGAAACAAGATCGCGATCGCATCCAGCAACTCAATCAACTCCAGGCAAAGCTTGCCGAAGACTTCATCCAGTTCATCCGCAGCAATGAAGTCAAAATATCGTTAGAAAAACTACGTCGCAAAGATAGCGGCAGCATCGATACAGTTTTTGAAAGGCTTCGCAGGGCTTTCAGTTCTAGAATCGAGCTATTTTCTCAAAATTAGCTCTACCCCTGACTTTGATAATAATGTCCTATTCATGGTTGAATCAGGGTTTAAGGCTCAAACCCTGCCCAAATTTTGTCCAGAGCATTATTATGAAGAGATTGTGAGCCTAAGGGTTTACACATAGACACCTATACTAAAGCATGATATTCTTTAGCAAGGGTAAACACAAAAGTGAACAACCTAGCGGTTCGTATTTACGGGTTAATTGTTTCTTTTATATATGCATACCGTGAAGAACATCTTGGTGGTTGTTCAGCAGAGATTGGATAGATTCATACCGTTGTGTGACTGTGCCCATGGCACAAGGTAGAAGTCAAAGTCGATCGAATGTATAGTTTTATCAGTTTCAAGCAGCGTTGCTTGTGTCAAGCAATTGACCACAACGAAGATGAAGTTTTGGATTATGTGTTATCAGACCGCAAAGATACTGCATTTCTCAAATTCAAAGCGCTGTTGAAACCGTTCGGCATCACTCAGTCCTAAATCAATGACTGGGGTATACCAACGATACCTTGAACCCGCGTCTTGTACCGTTAACAAAGTTAATACTCAGCATCGCGTGCATGAATCTAGCCTTGCGTGTGAGAATTATGGCGACTCGCTCGAAAAGCCTTCTGTCCTAAACACTATTTGGTTGCATGACGCGATCGTTAGTTTGTCCACTGACCGTTATTAGTTTAGATTGCCCGTCTAACATCGATTTACGCATTTAGTAGCACTACCCTCAAGTTTTTAGTGAATTTGATAAGAAGAAAACATGAGTGTGAATTTAAAAGATAAGCCTCCCTCTCTCAAAGTTGTTGGTGTTCCTGTTACTGCCCTAAATTTTGATGTTCAAATCGAGCTAATGGTGCAGTGGGCAAAAATGCGAGAAAGCAAAAGTGTTTGTGTAGCAAATGTCCACATGTTGGTTGAGGCCCATCGAGATCCTGCTTTTGCCAATGTCCTAGAGAATGCTGATCTGGTTACTCCTGACGGAATGCCACTGGTTTGGATGCTGAGGTGGTTAGGAAATCCTCACCAAAATCGAATTGCGGGGCTAGACATTATGTTTACCTTGTGTAGTCGAGCAGTAGAAGAGTCCATTGGTGTGTTTCTTCTGGGATCAGAGCCGTATGTCCTAGAGCGAATGAAGACAAGACTTGAGGAAGAGTTCCCTCGCTTAAGGATTGCAGGGGCTGAACCACTGCCGTTTCGCCCTTTAACTGAGACAGAAGACGAGGCGATCGCACAGATGGTAAATGAAAGCGGTGCGGGCATTGTGTTGGTATCTCTGGGTTGCCCTAAGCAAGAAACTTGGATTGCCAAACAGCAGGGTAAGGTGCAGGCTGTAATGATCGGTTTAGGAGGAGCATTTCCGGTATATGCTGGGCTGAAAAAACGAGCGCCTCTGATCATTCGGACGGCTGGGCTAGAGTGGCTTTACCGACTCGTTCAAGAGCCAGGGAGGTTGTGGCGGCGCTACGGTAGCACCATTCCGATGTTTTTATGGATGGCTTTTAAGCAGCTATTTACAGCAATACCCGCCAGAGCAAAAGCTTGGCTGAAATAAATTGAACGTTCCCGTTTCTGACTGTAAGACTCTAATTCTACTTCCGATTTCAACTGTTAAATTAAGCTGTTAAAAACGATGTTGTGTAGTAGTTCAGAACCTGTCAATTTGGGGACAAGCCGTGAGGTTGCAACTAGAGATTTGATTATGCTGACTTATGAGTTGATGGGGTTTGAGGGCAAGCTTGTTTGGAAGGTCGATAAACCTACCTAAATGGTCAATCTCCTCCTTTAAGTACAAAGAGGGACAAAGCAGGCGCTTCGACTTACCGCTCAGATTGATTTCAGAGAAGGATCGAAACAGACAATTGAGTAGTATAGCCAAAACTAACAGTTATGCGTCCACACCGCTTTTTAGACCGTTTTACACCAATCCATCTTATAAGAAATGAGTTCATAGTTTCAGCTTATCTGCGGGCCCTACGCCCACGACAGTGGACAAAAAATCTGATTGTCTTTGCTGCACCTCTGTTTGCCTTCAAGTTCACCATTGAATCTCTGAGTGGAAGCATTTTAGCGTTTGTCCTATTTTGCTTTGCCTCCAGCAGTTTTTACTTAATCAACGACATCCTGGATGTCGAGTCAGACCGTCGTCATCCGGTAAAATGCAAACGTCCTATTGCAGCGGGCTTAGTTCCTGTTCCAGCAGCTATTGCAATAGCAGTTACTCTACTGACAACTGCATTGATTATTGGATGGTGGAAAACCTCCATCTTAGGAGCAGCTATTCTAGGATATGCCCTTTTACAGGTCGCCTATAATTTGCAGCTAAAGCACAAAGTCATTGTGGATGTAGTAGCTATATCGACTGGGTTTATTCTGCGAGCCTGTGGCGGTGCCGCTGCCACAGGAGTAGTACTTTCTCCCTGGTTTGTCATCTGTACAGCGATGCTGGCACTATTTTTAGGCGTGGAAAAACGCAAAGCAGAACTGCGGCTATCTAAGATTAAGGGAAGCAAATCTCGTCAGGTTCTAGAGCGGTACTCTCTTCCGTTGTTGGATCGGATGGAGAACGTTGCCACCAATGGCACAATTCTTACCTATGCTCTTTGGAGTTCTGGCCCAACTGTGAATGGAGCCTCCACGGCCTGGATGATATTAACACTGCCTTTTGTAATGTACGGTGTATTCCGTTATCAGTTGTTGAGTGATCCACAAGAAATTGCACGTCGTAGCTCAGGGATTGAGGAAGGTGGCAAAACCGAACGTCCTGAGGAGGTTTTGCTGGGAGACAAGCCGCTGTTATCAAACCTGGTTAGTTGGTTAGTTGTAGTCTTCATCATTCTGTTTATGAAACATCAAGGGTTCATTCATTAGATTCTGGTTGATTAGTACGGGCATCAATCTTGCTCTAAAGCTATCTATGCGATTTCAACTAATTTCAATGCTCAAGAGAATTTCCCTTTTACTACATCTCATTCCGCGTGTAGGTCACGCTACTGAGAAATCAGCGTATCTGTTTCCTAAACAAGCTTACTCTCTAGCATCGATCGAGCTTGATTGTCTAGTATCAGCTAAAGTTCGAGGGATTATTCTCGACTTAGATAACACAATTGTGTCAGAGGACGATCGCTATCTGTCACCTAATGCTCTAGGCTGGATAACCCAGGCAAGAAAATTAGATCTTAAGCTTTTCATTCTCTCCAATGGTAAGCGGCATTATCGGGTTGAACATTGGTCTCAGCACCTAGATATACCCGCTATTAACCCCGCAAAGAAACCATTCCCTGGTGCTTTTCACAAAGCAATTCAGTATATGCAGCTTGCTCCTAATCAAGTGGTCGTGATAGGAGACAGCCGCCACACTGATGTTTTAGGGGCCTGGTTAGTGGGCTGCCCTAGCATTCAAGTAGCATCCTTGCCCCATCCTCCCCGGTGGTGGGAAAAGTTGTTAGGGAAACATGTTCAAATTCCTTATCCCAAAGAACACGAGCTTTGGGAATATCAGTCACCAAACCTTTATCGGAACCCATGATTTTCTATGCTGTCCTACTTTTTACCCGGTCTTCTCATTTTAATCACAGTCGGGCTGAATACCCTGGCGCAAGCCTTGCTTAAACTTGGTTCAGGACAAAACCCCTTGAACCTTTATTTATGCGGTGGGATTTTGACTTATGGATTAAGCACTGTCTTTTACATTGTGGTTTTAGGTAAGTTTAATCTTTCTGTAGCTTATCCCATCATTATTGGGTTGACTGTTTTGACGACTACGATAGTAGGGGCTTTTTATCTTGGGGAGAAGGTAGCCACTGTTCACTGGGTAGGAATTGGGCTAATGTTGAGTGGGATTTTTGCGATTGCTTCAGGAGTAAGACCATGAAGATTATTATCAACTACTGACAAAATTAGAACGTTATTGAAGCTGACTGGCACTCCTATGTTAGAAATTTATTCTGTGTTTCTCATTGTGCTTGCTGCCATCTTAATTGTATATTTGCTACTTTTTCTGTATCTCTCTCAGGATCAATCGTTCAGTACTATTTTTGAGAAAGTAATTATTGTTGTTTTCCTGATGACTGCATTTGGAGCCGTAACTTTTCCGCTTAATTATTTAAAGCCTTCTGCTCTAGCGGGGTTTGATAAGAAGAGTTGGTCTCTAATATTACAGCTTAGTATTTATGTAGCTGCGGCATTCATGATTCGTTCCCGGTTTCGGTTTATATTTCAAACAAGTAAGAACTTATTTAGAATACCGTTTCTTTTGGTGCTTCTGGTATTCACAGTTCTCTCTGCAGGATGGTCAACAACCCCCCTTCTAACCTTGATTGCAGGGATAGTTCTGTGTGGCACCGCTATTTTCGCATCCTATGTCAGTGCTTACTACAACTGGACGAGACTAACACAGCTCCTGCGATGGGGAATGACCTGTATAGGATTAGCTAGCATTCCCGTTTCTTTACTGCTGCCTCCAGTCCTACCAAGCAAAGTAGGATGGGCTGGGCTACTGGGACACCCAAATCCCTTCGGGGCCTTAATGGCATTGAATACCGTTCTATGGCTGCTTAATGCTCTAGCATACCCTCGGTATCGTCGCCGTTCTTCAATACTATTCTGTATATCGTTTACTGAATTAATCCTTTCAAATTCTGGAGGTGCGTTAATAAATTTTGTTATCTTGATAGGGCTATTTTTTACGAAGAAATTGGTCGAACATTTGGGGTTTCGACGGAGCTTTGTTGCGCTAGTGTTCCTAATGAGTTTCACCATTATGGGAAGTCTGTGGTTAAGCAGCAACACGGAGTTAGTCTTAGGTTTAATTGGAAAAGATATGACACTGACTGGGCGAACAGATTTCTGGCCCCAAGTAGTAGAAGCAATTTTAAAGCGCCCAATCGCAGGCTACGGATACAACGGATTTTGGCAACCTTGGCGCGGTACAGACGATCCTGCTACTGCGATTATTAATCCCAGTGGTTTTATTCCGCAACATTCTCACAATGGTTTTCTGGATTTAGGTTTAGGTTTAGGAGTAGTAGGGCTAACCCTGTTTGTGTTTTCACTAGTTCAAGTTTTATACCAGGCAAGTTCACACGCGAGGCGCAGCAGGTTGCCTGAAGCGATCGTTCCATTTTTGCTTTTGACCTTTCTATTAGTCAGAAATTTCTCTGAGGCAGGACTGTGGAATCTAGGGGAAGATTCTTTTCTATACATCTTACTTAGTGTAAGATTGGCGATCGACGGATCAAGCAGTCACTGCGACCAGGAGTTTCGGTCTAAATCAGGCTTTGAAGTATTCAATAAAAATGCAATAGAAAATCGAGGAATATAATAAGTTTATGAACTTCTCAGGGTGCATCGGTCAAAGAGCCTTTGAGATTAAAGAATAGATAAAATTAAGCTGCCGCCTCGGTTAACCTAACTTATGTTCAAAAAATTGATCGCTTCTCGACATGAGTTAAGTCCAACATTGAGCAAAATCTTCAGCAATACCATGTGGTTGTTTGCTGACCGAATTCTTCAAACTGGATTAAGCTTTTTTGTTGGTGTCTGGGTCGCTCGCTATCTCGGCCCAGAGCAACTTGGAATTCTCAACTATGCTGCAAGCTTTATTGCTCTGTTAAGTCCTTTGGCAGGATTGGGCTTCGACGGCATTATCGTACGTGACATTGCTCGAGATCCATCTTCCAAAAATACGATCTTAGGAACAGCCTTTTCTCTCCTTTTAGTAAGTGGAACCCTAACCTTCTTACTCAGCCTTGTTCTGATTGCTCACTTGCAAGCGGATAGTATTCTAGCCCAGTGGGTCGTGGGTATTCTATCTGCCGGGACGCTGTTTCAAGCATTCAACACCATTGATCTCTGGTTTCAATCACAAACACAGTCAAAATACACTGTTCTTGCCAAACGATCTGCTTATATTGCGCTAACCCTAGTCAGAATCGTGTTAATCCAGTTCCATGCTCCCTTGATTGCTTTTGCTTGGGCCCGTTTAGCAGAGATTGCTTTAGCGGCGATCGGGTTAGCGGTTGTCTATCGTCAGCAAGAAGGACAAATCAAGGACTGGAAATTTAGTCTGGAGCGTGCTGGAATGTTGTTAAAAGATAGCTGGCCCCTGATTATTGCCGGATTTAGTACCTATATCTATGCAGGAATTGACCAGATAATGCTGGGACAAATGGCAACACTGAAATCCGTTGGAACCTACTCCGTAGCAGTGCGATTGTCCGAATTCTGGGATTTTATTCCAGTGATACTAGCACAATCAGCTCTGCCTGCTCTTACTCGTCAGCACGAAGAGAGCGAGGCTGCTTTTTTGAGTAATTTACAAAAGTTTTTTGATTTGATGGCAGTGATCTGGTTTGGGATTGCTGTAGTGATTTCAGTTTTGTCTCCCTGGATCATTTCCACTCTTTACGGAACTGCTTATTCAGGCTCTGCTTCAATTCTTACAATCTATGTTTGGGGTCAGTTTGGAAGTAATTTTGGAGTTGCTCGAAGCTTATACATGAATATTAAAAACGTTCTCAAGCTCTCTATAGCGATTAGTGTTTCAGGTGCAGTATTAAATATAGTGTTAAATCTCTTCCTAATTCCCCTCTATCAAGAACTTGGAGCAGCGATCGCAACTCTAATTACCTATTTTTTCGCAGTAATATTTACCAACTTCATCTTCAGGGATTTGAAACCTTTAGTACCGATTTTACTGAAGTCTCTGGTTATTCCTCAAGCGTTCATGCGGCTAATTCAAAATTTTAAGACAACATCGAGTTGAAATAGAGACATTGAGGCTTCTAAAGCGGGTCGAGCACATAGATAAAGTCAGGTGAATCATGATTGAGATTAAGCCAGAGCTACAATACCAGGCAACTTGCCCTCACTGCACTAAACCCTTGGCACCAATTGGTACGATCTGGCAAGGTACAGATATTTGTTTTGAATCGAGTTGTTTAGGCTGTGGAGCTGAAATCATTGAAGAGCTTATGGTCGGGCATTCTCTCCAAGGAGGATGCCAGTTTGTATTGAAAACCGCAGAAATGTTTGGAGACAGGGAGGATGCAAAAACGTGGGGCAAGGAACTGTTACGGGCAATGCAAAATCCTAATCCCCGAGCCGTAGAAGTAGTGAAAGAAGTTTTTCAACTTTGCCAGCGAGTCATTATCTTAAATTGTATTGATATTTTATATGGTCATAGCGTATTGAAGTTGCTGAATGCTCAGCGGCATCTTGAACAACACAGAGATTATGGGCTGATCGTAATTGTGCCGAAGTTCCTACGCTGGATGGTGCCTCAAGGAGTCGCTGAGATTTGGACGGTTGATATCTCTTTGAAGCGAGGACGAGATTACTACCCCAGTTTTAATCGATTTGTTATGAAAGAACTGGAGCGATTTGCAGAAGTTCAAGTTAGTGAGGCCTATTCACATCCTAGTCAATTTGATGTTACTCGATTTACAGGTGTACCAACCCACGACTTTACACAGCGGCAGTTTAACATTACATTTATATGGCGAGAAGATCGTCTTTGGTGTCGCCCAGGGTTATTTAGACTTCTGAGAAAGCTAAATCTGCTTGATCTAGCATTAGTTTTACAAAATTGGAAAATTCACAGATTGATGCGCCAGATAAAGATTAAGGTGCCGCAAGCACATTATGTCGTTGCTGGACTGGGAAAAAAGACCAAATTTTCTGAATGGATTGAGGACTGTCGAGTAGATATATTTAACGAGAGTAGTGAGAGGCAATTGTGCAAAGTTTATGCCGATAGTCGATTGGTTGTCGGGATTCATGGATCGAATATGCTTCTACCGTCAGGGCACGCAGGAATCACTGTTGACTTAATGCCAGACGATCGATGGGGTAATTTTGCACAAGACATCCTCTACCAAGAAGTTGATCCCAGGTTAGCCGCCTACCGATACCGTTTCTTGCCAGACCAGATGGAGATTCAAAAGCTGGCAGAGATTGCTTCAGTTATGATCACAAGTTTTGAATCTCATCACCAATTGATGACGACTGATAGAGCCATATGAAAACTCCGATTGTTCTGATATGGAGACAAAACTGGACAGTTGTAGTCAAAGTCTGTTGTTTATTCTAAAAATACTGCATGTCTTCTCTCTGAATATTTGATTCTGCTTCTGTACTCCCATCCCATAAAATTGGCTTTGCTATGACAAAAGCCTTGGAAGTGGATTTCATCACTGACGGGTTGAGTCGATCGAGCCAAAAGAGTTAAACCACAAGCAATTGGTTTCTTGCAAGCACAGAGGCAGGTTAGGGAAGAAAACGTAAGGATTAAATTATGAATCAACTCAACCAAATAGTTCTGTCAACTCTGGGCGTGGCATTGTTGGATTCTCTAATAGAAACAAAACTCGTCCAGGCACCTATAGATATTGGGAGATTAGACACTATTATGGCCGAGATCGCACAAGCCGCAGACGCATGGAGTCCCCCAATTCAAATTACAAAAGGAGGCACATACACGGGCCAATGGCGTAGTCTTTCCCCAGATGTTCCAGCAGTAAAGGTTTTGACAAGCGAACCTGTCATCATCGAGAACTGCCAGATCCAAAGCGCCGGGGACGGAATCTGGAGCCTTGACCAAAAGGCTCAACTGACGGTTCGCAACTGCCTAGCTCAAGGGCTAAACCCGAACATTGCAAACCGTCAAAAAGGGCACTTTATCAATATTGGCAACTTCCTTCAAGCGATCGTTGAGAATAATACCGTAATTTCCTTCGGACATGGGATCCGAGCATTGAACTATGGCCCTGCGACCGAGTGGAGCGGTCAAACCGTTCTCATTCGCTACAACCGACTTCAAAACGTTGATGGTCGCCTCTCAAATGGACAAGGCGGCTACCTGTTTGACTTGAAAGGATCAGGCGCGAGTGCGATCGGTCTAGATACGCTACGCAGGGCAAAGGTCGAGATTGCCTGGAATCAGGTGATCAACCAACCATTTCTTAGTCGAGTCGAAGATCTGATTAGTACCTATAAATCGAGCGGGATGCCGACTAGCCCAATCGCCATTCATAACAACTACTTGCAGGGGGGATATACACCTGATCCCAGAGCCGATGTAGGTTATACCGGTGGAATGATTAACGTCGGTGATGACCCCGATCGAGGTGATGTGGGTCATGTTCATGTCTACGACAATCAAGTCGTCAGCTTTGGAAATTCAGGAATAGCCATCAGTGCCGGGCATGACAATAAGGTTTACCATAATCGTCTTATCTCTGCCCAACATGCATCTGACGGATCGCTCCTGGGCAGCAAATGGAGAACGGGTCTTACCTTATGGGACTACTATAACGGCGGCGCAAATGGCCACTGGTATAACAACAGTGTATACGACAATAAGGTTAACGTTGTCGATAAGGATGGCAAGGCAGCCCCTAACTACTTTCCGAGTGTTGGAGGCACCAATAAAGTCACTGGGACAACGAATCCATTAAAGTATCTGGCGACACAAGCTGACGAACAGGCAGAGTATCGGTACTGGCATCAGAAATTAGTGGAGGCTGGCATCCGCATTGGCTGTTGGAGTTGGGAGCGTTGCTAGGGGTCAGGGTTGAAGACAGAGGCATTCAATGAGAGTCCGCTCGACCCTGCGTGGGCTAATAAACTGGTTAACACTTAAAGGGGAAATTGCAGATGGCTGAATGTCTATTTGAAACACCGATCGCCCTGATCATATTTAACCGCCCAGACAAAGTTGAGCGCTTATTAAAAGTGATTCGACAGATTAAACCGTCGAAGTTATTTATTATTGCCGATGGGCCGCGACCTGATCGCCCGGATGATCTTGAAAAGTGTAAGATGACCCGTGCAGTCTTTGAAAAAATTGATTGGACCTGTGAGGTCTTCAGACGTTACGCAGATGTCAACCTAGGTTGTGGCTTAAATCCTGCTGCCGGGATCACTTGGGTTTTTAGTCAAGTTGAAGAGGCGATCATTCTTGAAGATGATTGTATGCCTGATCTGAGCTTCTTTCAGTTTTGTCAGGAGCTATTAGAGCGATATCGATATGATCAGCGAGTTATGCATATTGCAGGCAGCAACTACTGTACTAGAGATGAACAAGTAGCCAACAGCTATTCTTTTTCACGCTACACATTGAGCTGGGGATGGGCAACCTGGAGGCGGGCATGGCAACATTATGATTTTGATCTCAAGCTCTGGCAGCAGCTCCGAGAAACCAGCTTTTTGCAAGATGTTTTATGCGGCAATAAGCACGATATCAGGAACTGGACAAAGATTTTCCAAACTGTTTATGAAAATCATCAAGACTGCTGGGACTATCAATGGAAATTTACCTGCTGGCATCAGGGTGGGCTGGCTGTGTTGCCGCGAGTCAACCTGGTTTCTAACATCGGCTATGACTCGGAAGCATCGCACACCACACTCGAAAATCAACCCTATATCAACCTTCCCTCTGAGGCAATGGAGTTTCCGCTTAAGCATCCGATTGCAACTACAAGAAACTTTCATGCGGACAGTGCAATTCAGGCAGCATTGTTTGATTGGCATCCTAAACTTTTGAATCGAGTTCATCGAAAATTCAGGAAGATCTTCAAATCCTAGAAGTTTTTTGATGTTCATCGAAAATTCAGGAAGATCTTCAAATCCTAGAAGTTTTTTGATGTTCCGGTCAAAGCCAATGATTTTATCGATAGAACTTGGGTGATCGTTGCCCTGCGCGATCTCCTCGTCAACGGTCTTGTTTACCAATGGAGTTCTCATGCACCCGCTTAAAATATTGATTATTCCCGGTGCTAATGCCCTGCGAAATCCCATGTGTGGTAATTGGATTAATGGGTTAAGGCGATTGGGTCATTTAGTAGTCACCCTATGTTGGGAAGAGCAAGAATTGACGAATCAACAACTGCGCGACTGGGGCATTGATGAGGGTGCTCATATTTTTCAATTCTCTGGCGAACTATCAGAATCTTTGCGTCAATTGATTGTCTCTACCCTAGGAGGAGAACCCGACATTTCATTCTGCTGGGAATCGATTCCTCCACTCAAGCCACTTCAGAAGGTTGCGCCAGTTTTTCCAAAATCAAAGGTGATTTTGTTGATTGATGCTTATCCTAACGCACCACATTTGTGGAGTGAGCTATCTCATGTTCTTCGTTATCGCATGAGCGATCCATTGATTGATGGTTACATCTTCTATTCAGATGCGATGCGTGATGTATTTTGTCAGCGGATTGTTGCAGCAGCAAAAAAGCCATACTTATTGATGATACATCCCTTCTTTGAAGCTGCATTCCACTCTAAAGATGTCGCCATCTCCGAGGATTTGAAGCTTGAGAGGTTTGATGAGAAACCACATATCATTTTCACAGGAAATGCCGGAAAACTTTGGAATCGCCGTCGTGATAACTATGCTAAAGATGCTTTGGGTGAGTTTTTAGCGCTATTAGCCTCGAAGGAAGTTCACGTTTTCGTCAACCCAATTGCTGATTTAAAGGGAATTAAAGGTCTACATCATTATCCTGCTTTTACCAATGCCGATATGCTAGGCGGTAGCTTCGCCAGCTATATGTCCCAATTTGATGCTCACCTCATAATTTATAAGGAGTATAACGACACCAACCGCCGTCGCTCCGCAAGGAGCTTATCTACACGATTAGCATTTTCTCTGACATCTACCTGTCCAATTATCGTGAGTCAAACCAGTCAGTTTATTCACGAATACTGGGCAGATTCCCCTTTTGGGTTCATGTTTAGTCATGTGGATGATCTGGTTGAGTCGTTGCAGGATTCACAGAAGCTAAGTGTCTTGCGATCGAACATGGAAAAAGTTCACCGATCGTTCTCATTTGAAGCGCAGAGCGATCGTATTCATCAATTATTTGAGGATGTGATGGCAGTCCATCCATAGTTCAAGATCTATTGCACAACGAGGTTATGGCAACTTGAAAACAGTTTTAATCACTGGTGTTACAGGATTTATCGGAAGGTACGTTGCTCGTCAGTTTGCTGAGGCAGGATGGCAGGTCGCTGGACTGGGGACTCGCCCGGCTGAAAACGCACCCATGCAAAGTTTATTTCTCTATGAACAGCTAGTTTTACCCTCAGATGCCCTGGCTGATTTAGTTCAAAGAGTTCAGCCCAAAGTCTGTATTCATTGTGCTGCCAGAGCATCGGTCAATCTTTCAGTCACCGAGCCACAACGAGATTTTAGCGCTAGCGTTGACGTTACGTTTAATCTTGCCAACACATTACGTCTCCATGCACCGCAGTGTCATCTGATCTATCTTTCAAGTGCGGCGGTCTATGGCAATCCCCAGACGCTCCCTATTAGTGAAAGCCAAATGCCTCAACCGATCTCTCCCTACGGCTTTCACCGGCTGATGAGCGAGCAGATTTGTACTGAATTCTTTAAAGTTTATGGTTTGCCAACGTCGATCGTCCGAATTTTTTCTGCTTATGGCCCTGGATTAAGGCGACAGGTGCTTTGGGATATGTGCCACAAAGCATTGACCCAACCGATCTTGAAGTTGCAAGGCACTGGCACTGAAAGCCGCGATTTTATTCATGTTCGAGACATCGCCAAAGCGCTTTATCTCTTAGTTGAGCAAGCGCCTTGTCAAGCAGAAGTGTACAATCTGGCGAACGGGGTTGAAACGACGATCAAAGAGTTGGCAGATTTGGTGCTAGCGCATGTAGAGCGAAAAATTTCAATTGAGTTTGACGGCGTAATCCGAGCAGGTGATCCACTCAACTGGAAAGCCAATGTGACAAACCTAACACAGCTCGGCTTTATGCCTGAAGTCAGCTTGCAGAGGGGGATCAGTATCTATGCTCAATGGTGCCGTGCTGAGGTGATGGGATGGTAAAGCTACTAAAGATTGAGATATTCATCCAGAACGATGGCGAACGAGATGGGGGAAACATTTATATCGAAAACCTATTTAGCGTAATCGCTGCCTCACCTTTAGAATCGCGATCGTCTACTGAGACAAAATCTGAGTTCTTCGAGGTTTCTTTATGAAAGTGTTACACCTTACGATGTTAGATAGTGATGGAGCAGGCCGTGCGGCTCAACGATTACATCAAGGATTGAAGCGCTTTAATAATGATAGTCACACCAATCTTCACTCACAGATGTTGGTGCAAATAAAATCTGGTGATGATCAAGCAACCGTAACGACCAAAAACCGATTTAACATAGCTGCCAATCGCCTCAAGCTCACCGAGCGAATTGATCAGCTTCCGCTGAAATTGTACCCACACCGGATGCAGACAACTTTCTCCCCGCAGTGGGTTCCTGGTCAACTCTGGCGCGATATTCAGCAATGTAATCCAGATATTATCAACCTCCACTGGATAGGGCATGGATTTCTGCCTATTGAATTCCTCAAAAAATTCAATAAACCATTGGTCTGGACTTTGCACGATATGTGGGCTTTTACGGGTGGATGCCACTATAGTCAGACTTGCGATCGTTACCAAGAGCAATGTGGCAAGTGTCCTCAATTAAACAGTCATTCTGATAGGGATCTGTCTCATTGGGTCTGGCAACGTAAAGCCCGAAGTTGGCAAGGCTTAAATCTGACGGTTGTTACCCCCAGTGTCTGGTTAAAACGCTGCGCGATCGCTAGTTCTCTCTTCAAAGAAACTCCAGTCGAGGTCATTCCCAACGGACTAGATACGACAGTTTACAAACCGATTGAGCGCCAGATCGCTCGATCAATTTTGAATTTACCCCTCGATCGACACTTGATCTTGTTCGGGGCTGGTTATGCTAGCGATCCCCGTAAAGGATTCTCATACTTAGAAGCTGCTTTAGAACGTTTAGGTAGCCAACAACATAGTCAACCTCTAGAAGCGGTGATTTTTGGCGGATCTGTACCCGAAATCTCTTCTTCGATCGGTCTTAAAGTCCACTATTTAGGTAAGCTTCGAGATGATACAACTCTGGCGTTAGCCTATGCAGCGGCAGATGTCTTTGTTGTACCGTCGCTACAGGACAACTTGCCCAATACGGTGATGGAAGCACTGGCTTGTGGAACCCCATGTGTCGCATTTGATATTGGCGGTATGCCCGATATGATTGAGCATCAACAGAATGGTTATCTGGCACAACCCTACGAGACTGATGATTTAGCTCAAGGCATTGGCTGGGTGCTAAGAGATCGGGAACGACATAATCGGTTATCACAACGGGCTAGAGCAAAGGTGGAAGAAGCGTTTACCTTACAGCATCAGGCAACTCAATATTTTTCGCTCTATCAAAGCATTACCAATAGCACTCTTCATGGAAAAAATCAATCTTAAACATCCTTTCTTTATAAATTGTCGGGGTAATAAGTAGCTTTAATGAATTTCTGTATTTCTCAACTGAGAGCGTGCTGACTACTACACCTACACATGTAAGCTAATAGGCTTAAAGCATTGCTTAGGGTATGAGGAGCGCGTCACAGGTTTTCTAAAGCCTCTAAAAAGTCGATCATGATAAGTGAAACATTAAGTTAAGGTCAGCGCGACGAGAGCAAAGAGCATCAGGTTTATGGTTGCCTGCTAAAGCCCTCTGACGCGAATCCTACTATCGGTTAGATGGTTGATTCAACTAATCCAGTATTAATTGCCCATCTTGGCGCAACTGAGATAGTAGAAAAGAGGTTGAAGGATGTGAGTGCCACATCGTTAATCAGCAATGTTTTCTTATAGTTATCGCTTTCAATAATCCTATGCAGACTTACATGATCGCCTATTATCTAGTTCTGACAGCAGTTACTGCCGTTGTTTTATTTACAAAAACAAAGCAAGGTTCCCGTTATTTATGGCTTGGATATGCTGTACCTATTTTAGGTATTGCTGTCCTCCTGCTATTGTCTTTTAAATTCAACTTTACAGATTTCTTACAGGCATACTATCCAGCAGGGAAACTAATATTACAAGCTCCAACGAAATTGTATATCCCTGTAGAGAGAGGAATTTCCGTCTCTGGCTTTGTCAATATCCCGATCGTTGCATTATTATTTACCCCTTTCTCTTTCTTAACTCCCTCAAATGCTAATCGTTTGTTTTCTGTGTTGACCGTTTTAGCCCTAATTCTGACTATCTACCTAACAATTAAATCTACCCAAGCTTCAGGGGTTAAAGGAATTGTTATACTCAGCTTGTTCGCAACCAACGGCCCTTTCTGGTATAGCTTTCAGCTTGGTAACACTACTCACCTGATTGCTTTGCTGATTCTGGTGGCTTTTCTCTGTTTGCAATCTCAGCGAAATCTTACTGGGGGTAGCCTGTTAGCCATCGGAGCACTTATTAAAATTCCGTTATTGCTATTTGTCGTTTATTTTCTTGCTAGAAGGCGCTGGTCTGTTCTTCTAGGGTTCACTGCTACACTAATGCTTCTTGTGACTCTCTCAATTGGTCTGTTTGGATGGGATCTTCACATCCTTTGGTTTAAAGAATGTATTCAACCGTTTTCAGGTAAACCTCTTGGTGCTTTTAATGTTCAATCTCTCGATGCATTTCTAGTTCGATTACTTTCCAATCAGGATATTCTATACAATTGGCAGCCCATAACCGTGGGCTGGCCTTTTAAGATCTTACGCTATGCTCTCGTTTCACTGATTGTGGGGAGTGTGATCTTGTGCTGCTTTCGCCCAGCCTCAAAAAGTCCTCAAGCAACTGAGAATCTAGAGTTTTCTATTGTTCTTTGCTTGATGCTAATAGTGAGTCCACTGACCTGGACTCACTATTATTTATTTCTCTTACTGCCTCTATCCCTCTATTTTGGCGGAAGGCTAGCTGTTCCCCAGGGAAAATGGTGGCAAGCTTGTATAATTTGTTCGACTTCACTCGTCTCCTCGCCAGTCATGCTTCATAACCCAGAGTTCCACGTTTTTGAGCCTTTAAAGCAAAAGCTTTTAGTCTCTACCTACTTTTTGGGTGTGATTTTACTATTAGGTATACTACTAAGGGCAAGGTGGATCATTGCTAAGAATTCATCCTCTAATCTGACTACTCATTCTCTTTAACCTATCTTGAGAACAGTGTAATAGACTTAAGATTTTAATATGTCTTTAGATATAAGGACATCTATTAACAACACTCCGGACAGTTTTTCATAGGCAACGACAGAATGCGGGTTTCAGCCCTCTTCTACTTTAGTTAAACTAACGAGAGATCAAGGGTTGCAGCGCTTGCTCAAAAAATTGTCCGGACTATCGTATTAGCGCAGGAGCGAGAAATGCAAAAACTAAAGCTCAACCTTACCCCATGGCACATCTTATTCATTACTATTTTGCTGTTTGGAGTTTTTTTTCGGTGTGCTGATCTAGAAAAGAAAGTTTACTGGCGGGATGAGGCGCTAACTTCGTTGCAAGTAGTTGGGTATTCTCAAGCAGGGTTTGTCCAAAAAGCTTTTCAGGGTCAAACAATCTCCGCTAAAGACCTGCAATCTTATCAGCAATTGAATCGTGAACGAGGATTAATTGACACAATTAGAGCCTTGGCAACCGAAACTCCAGAGCATCCACCCCTGTATTACGGGTTACTGCGGGTTTGGAACCAATGCTTTGGGAGTTCTATTGTTATAACAAGAAGTCTATCTGTCTTGTTTGGTTTGCTCTGTTTACCCTGTATTTATTGGCTAAGTTTGCTCCTTTTTAAGTCTCCGTCAGCAGGCACCGTCACTACTTCACTCTTTGCGGTTTCTCCCTTCCACGTTGCTTACGCCCAAGAAGCACGGGAATACAGTATGTGGGCATTCTTCACTCTATTGTCAAGTGCTCTCTTACTGTCGGCAATTCAGAAAAATACTCGTTCAGCGTGGGTCAGCTATTGCTTTTCGTTAATCGCATCTCTCTACTGTCATCCGTTTACACTTCTTGTAGCGATCGCCCACACTATTTATTGCTTTGCACTCTCCAACTGGAGATTTAGCCGACTATTTTTAGCTCAACTCAGTAGTTTTATCGCCAGCACAGTAGTTTTTTTTCCATGGTTACTCATCTATTTATTTAGCCTTCAACAGGTGAACACATCTATGGGATGGATGAGCGAGGAGAAATCCTCATTTATCACCTTGGTGAGGCTATGGTTTGTTAATATAGCAAATGTTTTTCTTCTACATCCTGAGTCTAATCTATACTCTTTTCCTGCTTTAAAGAGTTATATGCTATTTAACCTCATTGTGTTAACTGCTTTAGCTTACTGCATCTACTGTGTGTGTCGTTATCGAGCCAGGCAAGAATGGCTGTTTATTCTTTGTCTCATGATTGCTCCATTTGGTATTTTAGTAGTACTAGATGTGCTAGGGGGCAAACAGGTTTCAATAATCGGGCGATATCTAACTCCAA
This sequence comes from Elainellales cyanobacterium, assembly GCA_038204505.1. Lineage (GTDB taxonomy): Bacteria > Cyanobacteriota > Cyanobacteriia > Elainellales > Elainellaceae > Timaviella. Next base: position 4,099 of record JBBRCV010000066.1, on the reverse strand, counting down.
GCTTCATTGGATTGGAGTTATTGGTAGGTGCCACCATTGCTACTCAATTGGCATCTCTGCGGCAGTTCCACAAACAACTTGCAACCTTCAGTTTTGCTATTTTGATTAGCCTAGGAGTCATTTCTGGCATCATTAATCTCAATTCAGAACTGGGTTTGAGTAAGTCTCCTAACTTTGCTCTGAATCTTCCCCAAATAGTGAATCAATTGAATAACTCTGTGCTTATCGGCAGTAGTCGTACGTTTAGCCCAACTGAAATCCTATCCCTGAGCCATCGGTTGCACCCAGAGACTCGACTTCGGCTCATGGTTGAACCTGCGATTCCTGAAACTTCTCCCTCAATTCAAGCAGAATTTTTATTCACTCCCTTTGGGCTAACTCCTTTATGGAGGGCGGCATGGGAACGCCAACACCAATTAATCGCACTACCAGACACGAAAAATCTGTGGAAGGTCGAAAGAACGGTGGCAAACAACAACATTTAGGCAAACTCGTAGTTGTTTATCGCTTCATAGCAAGCTGTCTAATCCATTATTCAATAGCAGAGGGACTTAATGATGAAAATCGCTTATGTCGCACCTTATGACCCTAGCTCTGTCAAAAGTTGGGGAGGTGGTTGCTCCTACTTCATGGCTCAAGAGTTTCAACAGCAGGGGGATGAGATCGCCTTCGTTGGCCCGTTAGAGGAACGATTCAAACGATTATTTGCATTGAAGTGGCGCTATTACAAATATTTTGAAAAGAAAGATTATCTTTTGCATCGTGTGCCATTTATTACTCACCAAATGGCAATAGATGCAGCTAAAAAACTAGCAGCGATTCAAGCAGAGGTCATCGTTGGAACTTTAACTTTACCCTTTGCTTATTTGAACTGTAAACAGCCTATAGTCTTTTGGACTGATGCTACTTTTACGGGATTACTAGACTTCTACTTTAAGAATACTTGCCAAGAATCAATTCGTAACGGTCATCTAATTGACCAGTTAGCGTTAGATCGCTGTGGTCTAGCAATTTACACATCAGATTGGGCGGCAAGAAGTGCGATCGAAGACTATGGTACTGACCCCGATAAGGTGAAAGTTGTTCCTTACGGAGCAAACCTTAGTCAGAGTTACGCCATGGAAGATGTCAAAGCGTTTATTGATTCTCGCCCAACTCACACTTGTAAGCTGCTGTTTCTTGGCACGGATTGGGTTCGTAAAGGAGGCGAGGTTGCTTACAAAATTGCTGAGGCTTTAAATGGAGCAGGACTCAAAACAGAGTTGACAATTGCGGGCTGTACACCACCGATGAATGATTGTCTGCCAGACTTCATCAAGTCTATTGGATACATCGACAAGTCTACAAAGGAGGGAGTGCATAAACTCAAAAAATTGATTATTGAGTCACACTTTCTGATTCTGCCATCACTAGCTGACTGCACTCCTAATGTATTTTGTGAAGCAAATTCTTTTGGTGTTCCCTGTCTTTCGACTAGAGTGGGAGGAATTTCTACTACCATTAGGTCAGGCGCTAATGGTCAGCTATTTGACTTAGAGTCCCCTATCTCAGAGTACTGCACCTACATTTTTGATCTGTTTTCAGACTACACAAAATATAAATCGCTTGCTCTTTCCTCGTTCCATGAATACGAGTCGCGCTTAAACTGGGTTTCTGCTGTTAAGCAGGTTAAACAGTTTATGCAAGAGTTGCTTTGATGACTGTATACCTATTCTCCTATACCTATCAATAGATCTTCCTGTGAGAATGATCTCGGAAACACTCTAAGTTATAGGTGACAACGCTGTACGGAACCGCATGAACATTTTGAACCTGACCACCGCAATTCCTAGTAAAAATGGCACAGGGGCAGATATTGCATCTCAGCGTTTTATTGATGCGATGAGAGCTTTAGGACATTCGGTTTCTGTAGTGGGCTATCGTCGCTGGGGCGATCGTCATTCTTATAGCGAAGATACGATCGAGATTGAAGAGCGCCATATTGAAACGAAAGCAGCAGGCTATTACCCCTTACTTTGGGCTATGGTTGCTCTTTTTCAGCAACTGCCCTACACATCTGCTAAATATTACTCAAATCGCTATATTCAAACCGTCAAATCATTGTTATCTAAACATTGCTACGATGTGATCGTCTTAGAACATTCCTCCCAGCTTTACTGGCTGAAGTCTGCCATTGCTGGTCATGGTAAGGTAGCCGTTTTAGCCCATAACTTAGAACATGAAATTTACTTAGAGCGGCTCAAAGATTCCTCAAATATTCTGGCGCGGTGGATATATCAGCGAGAGGCGCGATTAGTCCAGCAGATTGAGGATGATCTTGCTGCCACTAGCAGGGAAGTTTGGACTTTGAGTTCGCATGATGCAGATTACTTCATTCATCTAGATAGAACAGCTTCTGTACAGGTATTTGAATTACCTGCTAGCGTTACTCAACCAATCGATCCAGCCCATCGTAAAACTTATGACATTGCCATGATTGGTAGCTGGATCTGGAAGCCCAATGCAGATGGATTACGTTATTTCTTTGAGCAAGTTTATCCCCACCTGCCATCCCATCTGTTTCTCCAGGTCGCTGGACGCGGTGCAGAATGGCTGAACGGCAAATATCCCAATGTGCAGTATTTGGGGTTTGTGGAAGATGCTCAACAGTTTCTGGCGGAAGCGAAGGTAATTGCCATTCCCTCTATTCGGGGTGGCGGCGTTCAGATCAAGACTTTGGAGGCGATCGGGCTGGGTCTGCCTATTGTGGCAAACCCTTTTGCTTTTCGTGGGATCGACACTCCACCCACAACGGTACGGCTAGCCGAATCACCAGAACAATTTGCTGAATATTTACAGACCGCGATCGCTCAACCTGTTACCCCAGGCGATCTACAATCGGTCAAAGCCTGGGTTCAAAATCGGCACACTCAATTTCTGTACAGTATAGATACTGCATTGAAAACGCTTAGTTACTAGGACTGAGAAATGTTGACCAGGGTTGAAAAACTATGCCGCTAACGACCATTGCCGTTCTCCTCACCTGCTACAACCGGCGCGAAAAAACGCTGCAATGCTTGCAAGCTCTATCCCAACAGAGCCTTCCCACAGATGTTGAGCTGAAGCCTTACCTGGTCGATGATGCCAGCACCGATGGAACAGCAGAATCTGTACGGCAGGAATATCCTAACGTTCAGTTGATTCAAGGAACTGGAAGCCTGTTTTGGAATGGAGGAATGCGATCGGCCTTTGAAGTCGCACAGACAGGCGATCCCGACTATTACCTGTGGTTAAATGACGACACGGTGCTTTACCCCCACGCCCTGAAGACTTTGCTGGAGGTTTCTGCCAAACTTTCTAGTCAAGGACAGGGCAAGGCGATCGTCATTGGCTCGACCGTTGATCCCGAAACTGACAGCCCTACCTACGGCGGTTTGACCCAGACCTACTGGTGGCATCCCCTCAAGTTTCACCACGTCCACTCTGACCCAGACCAACCCCGTCTCTGTGATACTCTGCACGGAAACTGTGTATTGGTTTCCCGTGCCGTTGCCGCTCTCGTGGGAAACTTTAGCTCAGAATACACGCACAATTTAGGAGACTACGATTATGGACTCAGGGCACGTCGAAAAGGCTGCTCTGTGTGGATGACACCCGGTTACCTAGGAACTTGCTCTGCCAATCCTCCCAGCAGTCGGATGGTAAAAACTGAACTGACTCAGATTAGCTTGAATCAAGTTGACCAACCTAAAGGACTGGCGATGGAAGATGTCACTCTACATTCATTTCAGGAATGGAAGGCTTTTTGCCGTGAAAACGGTGGAGTTTTCTGGTTTTTCTACTGGTTGTTGCCTTACCGCAGGTTGCTCTGGTTAATGTTAGCTAAACGTCTATCCCTTAAAACGCCTGTTAGCCCATAGATAGCGCTAATCTACGCCACGAAGCTTGCGCGTATTGTCAACCAGACTTTGGGTAAAGTGATCGAACCGCTCGGCAAGTTTGTCATCTAACAGTTTGCCGTCTTCACTGAAGGCTTTCCAGGCTTGGGCAATGCCAATTTGCTCAGGAATCACCCATGCATTCACCCAGCGCATGATTAAGCGCAAATCGTTGAGAGCGT
>JBBRCV010000065.1:0-23015 GCA_038204505.1 Elainellales cyanobacterium | reverse complement strand
GTTCTATCCTTAACCTGACATTTAGCTGATAGTATCTTTACTTTTTTATTCGCCGACAGAGACAATCCCTATGGCAACTAGAAATTCAAACATCCGCCCATGGCTTGCCGCAAAGCTTCTGCTTCCCGCTGCTTTAGGGATAACGCTGCTGGCAGCTTGTAGCTCACTGAATAAGCCTTCGGCAAAAGCGCCTTCTAAGGCAACAGCGGCAACGGGGGCAACCGAGGAAAAAACGGCAGCCGGAGAGTTAACGTTCCCCCAGGCAACCTGTGGCGAGGAAGCTTCAACGCCAAGCGAAAACTGGTATCCGGTCTTTATTGATGGGGCAGAACTGAGCGCGATTCGTAGCCAGTACTGTGGCAATGCTATCAGCGAGGTACGCAGCAAAACGGGTGTGCCTACGATTCAAGTTGCCAGCTTTACCAGCTACGAGAAGGCGAAGAAGTTTGCCGCAGCCGTTGGCGGTGAGGTGGACGTGGTGGGAAGTCTGCCTGGAGCCAAGCCTGGAAGCAGTCAAGCTAATAGCCCTACCCAGCCGGAATTGACAACGGGCAAAACTGCTACGCTTGCTTCTGCCGAAACAGGATCGCCCATCAACATTCGTCAAAGTGCCAGTACTGATGCTTCGGTGCAGGAAGTGGCTTATTCAGGTGATGCCATTAAAGTTGCTTCTAAAACCCAAGGTACTGATGGTTACACTTGGTACAAGGTTGAGTTAGATTCTGGGGCATCGGGTTGGGTGCGGAGTGACTTGATTAGCAGTGCTACAGATGCATCTGCCAGCAGTGCTAGCACCACACGCAGTACCAGGGGTGCAGCTTCGCCCACAACTGCCGCCGCATCGACTACGATCGCCTCTACACCTACTTCAACGGCTAGCCCTGCTTCAACCCCTAGCCCTTCAACAACGGCTGCCTCGACTCCTGCATCGACCTCCACAATGGCAACTCGTTCCTCAACTGCCTCTAGTGGACGTACAGCAACGATTGCCAGCAGCGATCCCGGCTCGCCGATTAATGTGCGATCGGGGGCAGGGACTAATGCAGAAGTTCAGGACGTGGCATATGGGGGCGATCGCATTCAAATCACCGATAGCAAGCAAGGCGATGACGGGCAAACCTGGTACAAGGTGGAGTTTGAATCGGGTACGTCGGGGTGGGTGCGTAGCGACTTTATTAAATGATCAAGGGTCTCTTCACGGGGTAGGTTTTCAGGAAAACTAAAAGAGGCGCGATCAGCGATCGCGCCTCTTTTGACGATAATCCTTAAATACTTGTCTTAGTTACCCTTAATAGCTATCCTCTCCGGGGACTTTATCTTCAATATCAGGGGCTTTTTGTTCTAGCGCTGCTGTCCGAATAGCAAGCCACTGATTAAACAACTCACTGTTGCTGAAGTCGCTGAGATCGCTGTTTCGATAGCGCTGAATTGCCTGCTCTAGTTCTTGAGAAGTTTGGGGAACTAGAGGAATTGAAGCCGAAGAGGTTGGGTCTGCCATAGCTCAGTCTCCATAAAATCATTGGTATTAGAGCTTATCGCCCCTTAACTCTCCGTTGCTTTGGAGATATCCAATATGGTAGAGAAATATCAAAGCTAGTGCTTAGGCATCCTCATATTTCTTAACTGTAACAAATAATACAAAATATCAGTTTGCCAAGTCAGGAAACACTTCACGGATAGCAGGATGAACAAGTTTATAGTCTTGGACAGTTACGCCTTTTGCTAAAGGCTCGCTTGATGTTAATGCTGCTAAGCCTTGATTTGCGAGTCGTTGCACATAGGGGAAAGTGCTGTTGTTGAGGGCTTGAGTTGCAGTCCAGGGTACGGCTCCAGGCATATTGGGCACGCCGTAATGAACGACTCCAGCTTCAATATAGGTGGGTTGGGTGTGGGAGGTAGGACGTAGCGTTTCGATGCAGCCGCCTTGATCAACGGCAACATCTACGAGCACAGAGCCGGGGCGCATTTTTTCGACAAGGGCGCGAGGGACAAGGGTAGGCGTTTTGCGACCAGGGACGAGGACTGCACCAATTAAGAGATCGGCTTCTGGGACGATCGCCTCAATTTGTAAGGTGCTGCTGTAAAGTAGCTCGACCCGTGAGCCAAACAGTGTTTCTAAATAATCCAACCGCTCTACGCTAATATCAACAATCTGCACCTGCGCGCCCAGACCCACCGCCATTTTTGCGGCTTCGGTGCCGACTACGCCGCCGCCTAAAATTACTACCTTTCCAGGTTTCACCCCTGGTACACCACCCAGCAGCACGCCCCGTCCACCTTGCTGACGCTCTAGGAAACGCGCTCCAAATTGAACTGAGAGCCGTCCGGCAATAATACTCATAGGGGCAAGGAGAGGGAGGCTATGGTTAGGAAGTTCTACCGTTTCGTAAGCGATCGCCGTTACCCCAGAATTCATTAAATGTTCAGTTAGCCCCCGATTGGCTGCTAAATGAAGATAAGTAAATAAAATTTGTTTTTTTTGAAGCAAAGGATACTCAGCCACCAGCGGCTCTTTTACCTTGACCACCAAGTCTCGGTTCCAAGCTGAAGGCGCATCGGCAACGATTTTGGCTCCCGCTTGAATATAGTCGGCATCGGAGAAGCCCGCTCCAATGCCTGCTTCTGTTTCCACTGCTACAGTGTGTCCGCTATCAGAGAGCGATCGCACACTTGTAGGACTTAGCCCAACCCGAAATTCTTGGTCTTTGGTTTCTTTTGGCACACCAATTTCCATGCATTACCTCGATTATTCTGTGATTGGGAATGACGGGCAAACAACGTCCCGCTTCTCTATATTTACCTTAAAAAATCTCTCTCAATCGGTTAGCAATGAGCAGAGCGATTTTGGGTTAACTGAGATCCTGTCCTTAATTGAACCCATTAGTAAAGAATGGCGCAGATTTGAGTTCAACCCTACGAGGTTGTCGCCCTGCCTGCAATCTGCTGGTCATCTTCGGTAGACTGCATCTTTTGTTGCAATCAATATTCCAAATAACAGCTACGCTGAGAGACTAGCTCTTGACGTTCTCTTAACCTGTATCTTTTAGTCTATTCAATTCAGGGTTGTTTCCCTTGACAATATAAAATTATGGATTTGCTAGAGTATCAAGCAAAGGAATTATTTCGCCAGATGGGCATTCCAGTGTTGCCGTCGCAGCGCATCGCTCATCCGCGAGATTTGAAGGGGTTGAAAATTTCGTACCCGGTTGTACTGAAGTCGCAGGTCCGAACGGGCGGTCGCGGCAAGGCAGGCGGTATAAAATTTGTCGAAAATACTATTGATGCGGTGGCGGCAGCACAAGCCATTTTTCACCTGCCGATTATGGGATGCTATCCTGAAGTACTCCTGGCAGAGGCGAAATACAATCCCGATCGCGAGTTTTACTTGGCAATTATGCTAGACAGCTCCACCCGTCGTCCGTTGATGCTGGGGTCACGGCAAGGCGGAGTTGATGTGGAATCGAAGTTAGAGCATATGCAGCAGGTAGTGGTCGATCAGGAATTCTCGTCGTTTTATGCTCGGCGCTTGGCATTAAAAATGGGGTTGGAAGGCGAGTTGATTCAATCAGTGAGTTCGGTGCTGGAGAAGATGTACAACCTATTCATTCAGCAGGATTTAGATCTGATTGAGATTAATCCCCTTGCCGTCAGTACAACTGGCGAACTGATGGCGCTAGATGGCAGGATTGTTGCCGATGATGCGGCGTTGGGTCGGCGATCGAACATTGCTGCATTCATTGCCACGATTCCCGACACAGCCCTGTCTAATCTAACGGGAACTGAGAAATGCAAGTTACCCTCTGACCTGAAACGGGTTCAGCTAGAAGGTAATATTGGGGTCTTGTGCAATGGAGCAGGTTTAATGATGGCGACGCTGGATCTGATTCAGAATGCCAAGGGTAAAACCGCCAGCTTTGTCGATATTGGCGGCGAGTATCGCCATAATTGCCCACCTGAGACGTTGCAAGAACGGTTGCAGCAAGGGTTGGATCTAATTCTTGCGGATAAAACCGTCAAGGCTGTGCTGGTCAATGTTTTAGGAAGCGTGATTTCTTGCCGTCAGGTGGCAGAGGGGATGACCTTCTACTTACGGAATCGCAAGAATACGCCGCCCATTGTGGTGAGGCTGGTGGGCGATCGCGTTGAGCAAGCGGCTGAACTGCTGGCAAAGAGCAAAATTCCGATGACCGATAGCTTAGAAGATGCGATCGCCAAAACTGTTATCCTGGCACAGGTCTAGGCTTTAGGCTGATCTAGACTTCTCTCTGATTGAACTTCCTCACATTTAGATTTCCATGCTTTTCACGTCTGATAGTAAAGTAATTATCCAAGGCATCAAAGAGCCGCTAGGTGCTGTTTATGCGCCGCTAATGCGGGACTATGGCACCCAGGTTGTTGCTGGGGTGAGTCCTGGGCACGCGGGTCAATCTTTAGATGGCATTCCTGTGTTCGATATGGTGGAACAGGCACTGGCAACTGTTGCGGCAGACGTGAGCGTGATTTTTGTGCCGCCTTATGAAGTGTTGGACGCGGCGTTAGAGGCGATCGCGGCTGGCATTCGGCAGCTTATTTTAATTACTGAGGGCGTGCCGCCGTTAGATATCGTTCATTTATTACGCAAAGCTGAGGCAACAGAAACCTTGATAGTGGGACCCAGTTGCCCAGGGGTAATTGTGCCTGGAAAGATTTTGTTGGGCACTCACCCAGCGGCGCTATATCGACCGGGAACGGTGGGAGTCGTGAGCCGTAGTGGTAGCCTCACTTATGAGGTGGCGCATGAGTTGACCCAGGCAGGCTTAGGACAATCGCTAGTGGTGAGTATTGGAGGCGATCGCATTCCAGGTTCTTCTTTTCAGCAATGGCTGCAAATTTTGGAAGAGGATGATGGTACGGAAGTAATTGTCCTGGTGGGTGAGATTGGCGGCGATAGTGAGGAAGCGGCGGCTCAGTACATTAGTGAACAAATCGATAAACCTGTGATTGCTTATATTGCTGGACAAACGGCTCCCAAAGGGCAGGCAATTGGTCACGCCGGAGCCATTATTGCGGCACGGATGGCGGGTATGGGAGCGGATATTGGTACGGCAGAAAGTAAGCTGAAGGCATTTAAGCAAGCGAAGGTTTCCGTAGCGACTAGCCCTTGGCAGATTCCAGAGCTAGTGCATCAAGTGCTACAAGCGCAACAGGTGCAGCAGGCGTAAAACATTTGTGGTGATTGATGTAGCGATTGATGTAGTGATTGACGGTTTATTGACCAATAGCCCGACTAACGATGCCCGAAGGTCCCGAAATTAAACGCGCGGCAGATGCGATCGCCAAAGCAGTTATTCCTCGTCCAGTAACGTCCATCTTCTTTGCCTTCAATCATCTCAAGCCCTTTGAGCAGGTCTTTGAGGGGCGAAAGATCGTTGGCGTTAAACCTCAAGGGAAAGCACTGCTGATTCGGTTTGATAATGACCTGAGCATTTACAGCCACAACCAGCTTTATGGCAAGTGGATGATTCGAGTTGCTCATGATTATCCACAGACGGGACGGCAGTTGCGGCTGGCGATTCACAATGAGAAGAAGTCGGCTTTGCTGTATAGCGCGTCAGATATCACGGTGCTGGACGATGTGGCGATCGCAACTCATCCATTCTTAAGTAAGCTGGGGCTGGATGTGCTTGATCCCGCTACTACAGTTGCTCAAATTATCGAACGGTTTCAGGATAAGCGGTTCTATCGTCGGGGGTTTCCAGCGCTGTTGTTAGATCAGCATTTTTTGTGTGGGCTGGGTAACTATTTGCGGAGCGAAGTTCTGTTCGTAGCGCGAGTGCATCCGGCGTTGCGCCCAGTGGATTGTTCGGCAGAGCAGATTGAAAGGTTGGCGGCGGGGGCGATCGCGGTCACGTATCAATCCTACAAATTTAATGGGATCACGAATGATTTGCAGTTGGCGAGTCAGTTGAAGCAGGCAGGGAAGCGGCGACGGGACTATCGGCATTATGTGTTTGGGCGAGAGGGGCAAGCTTGTTTTATTTGTGGAGTGGCGATCGTGAAGGAGGAGATGGGAGGGCGGCGGATGTATTATTGCCCTAATTGTCAGAGAAAGTAGTGGCTCTGATTAAACTGCTGCAAATTTAGGACAAATTACAACTTGCATATCAGGATATTGTTCTAATAGCGGACGGAGAACCTCATCATCCTGACTGCATAATGCAACTGATTTCATTGACCGAGGCTTGAATTGTTTCATCAGCTCAATAGAGAATAAGGTTTGTCCCATTAAATACATTCCTAATCGACTTGCTTTGGTCTGAATAATGATTAGATCTTTACCCTCAACAGAAATTTCAGACTGACGAGCAACTTTAAACTCGCCATCTTGAATGATGACCCCATCGAGCAGCCTTTTCCCAGACGTTCCTGACCCACGAATAGCTACAAATTCTTCAATCAACGTACCTTTAACCTGTTGCCAGTACCACCGTGTCATTGGAGTCTCAAGTTTGCTCATAGTTTTTGAAGTAATTTGAGGTTATTCTGAAAACTCCTAGGGGAGCGTGCCTGCATCCTACAAAATTCTTGCTACCTGATCTAGAGTGAATCTAACCGACTTTAGCCCTTGTAACTATGCCGACTCAAACTGAAGCTTCTCCACCAATCTTTGCTCTGACCTTAGCTAAAACACTTCATCAACGCCGTCAGCAGCTTGCTAAACATATTACCTATCCTGTTCTTTTGTGGTCAGGATGTAGCAGTTCCCGAAATTTCCCAGCGAATGTATTTCCTTATCGCGCCAACAGTCACTTTCTGTACTTCGCAGGATTGCCGCTGTTCAATGCTGTGATTCGGCTGGAGGCGGGATGCATGACGCTGTTTATGGATGATGAAACACCTGCTAGCATTCTTTGGCATGGAGATAGTCCTAAGCGGGATGCGATCGCGGTACAAATTGGGGCGGATGGAGCGTTGCCACTGAAGGAGTTGAAAGCAGATGGGGCGGCAACTTTACCTGTGCAAGATGCCGCAACACGATCGCAACAGTCAGAGATACTAGGACGATCGCTCTCCCAAGATTTAGCAGGAATAGACCGAGAGTTAGCAAAGGCGATCGCCCAAATTCGCTTGATTCATGATGAAGGAGCGATCGCCCAAATTCGTCAAGCTGCTGCCGTCACCGTACAAGCCCATCAAGCTGGAATGGCGGCCACTGCCCTCGCCAAAACCGAGGCTCAAGTTCGTGCTGCTATGGAAAGCGCCATTATGGGGCACAACATGACCTGTGCTTACAGCAGCATTGTTACCGTGCAGGGCGAGGTTTTGCACAATAACCATTATCATCATGCTATTCAACCCGGCGATCTGTTGTTGGCAGATGTTGGGGCAGAGACAAAATCAGGCTGGGCTGCGGATGTAACGCGGACTTGGGCGGTATCGGGGCAGTTTTCGCCGACGCAGCGCGCTATTTACGAGGTTGTCTTAGCGGCTCATGATTTATGTATTGAGGCGGCTCGTCCTGGAGTGGAATATAAGGAGTTGCATTTGATGGCTTGTGAGGCGATCGCAACAGGTTTAGTCGAGGTTGGCATTTTGCGAGGACAGCCTGAAGATTTGGTCGCAATGGATGCCCACGCATTATTTTTTCCTCATGGAGTGGGGCACGTTCTGGGGCTAGATGTGCATGATATGGAAGACCTGGGAGACTTGGCAGGATATGAAGAAGGGCGGTTGAGAAGCGATCGCTTTGGGCTAGGATATCTTCGCCTCGATCGTCCTTTGCGTGCTGGAATGGTCGTTACTATCGAACCAGGTTTTTACCAAGTTCCTGCAATTTTACAAGACTCAGAACGTCGAGATAAATACAAAGATGTTGTGAATTGGGAACGCCTGGAAGCATTTGCAGATGTACGCGGTATTCGTATCGAAGACGACGTTCTGATTACTGAAACAGGAAACGAAGTATTAACAGCAGAATTACCAACAAAATTAGAGGCGATCGAAGACCTCGTTGCTTCCCCATAATCCCCTTTCGGGGGGCGTGGGTGAGTTAAGACCCCACATTGCGGGGGTACGGGGGGAAGTCCCCCGGATCGCGGCAGCGCCGCCCAACCCTCCACGCCTCAAAACCAGCCTTAGCCTCAATCCTCAATCAAGAAGATTATAAGTTTGAGAGTCCAAATTTACTCCAGGCTAGTTTTGCAGCTCCTACCATTCCTGCCTGATTTCCCAACTCTGCCTGCAACAGCCTCACATCCAACCGCGAGTACCCAACCACCCGCCGCTCAATTTCCGCCCAAGCCGCTGGAAAGAAAAACTCATAGCTCTGACAAACTCCCCCGCCAATAATGACCGCCTCTGGTGTTAAAACATAAATTAAGCTGGCAATCCCGATGCCCAAATCTTGCCCATAACTTTGCCAAAATGCGATCGCCTCTTCATTCCCTTGCTCTGCCCTTCTCCCTAACTCCTCTGCTTCTAAACCCGATCGCCGCCGAATCGCCCGCACTGATATATGCTGTTCCAACGACCCATGATTACCGCTATTGCATTTAGCCCCATCAGGATTTAACGTTATTAAACCTAATTCTCCAGCCGTACCTGCCCGTCCCACAAACAGATTGCCATCTAAAATAACCGCACCGCCCACTCCCGTTCCCAATGTCAGCATCACCAAATTCTTGAAGGGTTGACCTGCACCCATCCAATATTCACCTAGTCCGGCGCAATTAGCATCATTCCCAATAACAGTCGGCTTACCTGTCTTCGCCTCCAGCCAATCTGCTAATGGAATATTGATCCAACCGCCTAAGTTAATTGCATGAATAGCAATGCGTCCTGTAGCATCAGCAGGTCCCGGTACGCCCACCCCGATCGCCACCACCGTTTGTTCATCGAGCTGGGCGATCGCTTCTACCATCGCTGCCAAAACTGCTTCAGGATCAGGCGGTTGTGGTGTAGGAATGGTGAGCGATTGAGAGCAATTTCCCTGGCGATCGAACCGACCTAATTTAATAGCTGTTCCACCTAAATCGATCCCAATGACTTCTTCAATTCCCATTAATTATCCCCTCGTGACAAAGGATTAATTAACTCGTTCAAGCCTTCACCAATCAGAGATAACCCAACCACCAAAAGGGTTAGCGCCAATCCTGGAAATAATGCTGTCCACCAAATTCCAGTAGGCAGCGCATCAAGCGCCTGTCGTAAATCCATTCCCCATTCCGGTGTTTGTTCAGGCAATCCTAAGCCCAAGAATCCTAAGCCACCTAATACCAGAACCGCATCGGCTGCATTCAGCGTGAATAGAACTGGGACACTTTGAATAACGTTGAAGAACAGATACTTGGATAGGACGCGCCACGTTGAAGCCCCCATCGATCGCGCGGCTTCAATGAATAGTTCCGTCTTGATGCTAACAGTATGATTGCGAACGACTCGATAATACTGAGGAACGTAGGCAATGCTGAGGGCGATCGCTGCATTAAACACCCCTTTTCCCACTACAAATGCTAACGTTACCGACAGCAGCAGCCCCGGCAACGTGTAGATTGTATCCATCAGAAACAACAGGACTTTATCTAACTTACCGCCTAAATAACCGCTGATCATCCCCAACGGTACACCCACAAACAGGCTCATTGCCGTCGCTACTAGCACCACTTGCAACGCTGCTTGACTACCAAATAATGTCCGCGAAAACACGTCGTACCCTTGGCGACTCGTGCCAAACCAATGCTCGGTAGAAGGCGGCTGATGGGGCGTATTAGCTAGGGCTTCAATGGGGCTTTGCAAAACGCCCCAAGATTGCAGCACGGGCGAGAACAATGCCGCTATCACAAACAATGAGGTGATCATTATCCCCGCCACCATCATTTGAATGGAAAGGCGAGGATATTGAGAAAGGCGCTGGAGTCCAAGAAAGCGGGCGCGGGTGACTGTCATTGGGCAAGTAGGCGCATTGGGCAAAGAAATAAGAACTTTAACCCCGATATTGTCGCTTATTTCTGTCTTCCCAGTTCACCATTTTTTGAAGGCGATCGCGCCCACCTCAATCATTAGCAAACAATCATTAGCAAGCAATCATTAACAAGCAATCGCTGACAGACGCTCTAGCCTGCATAAGGCGTTCCAAATCTGTCTTGAAAGACATTGTACGAAAGCGGGAGCCGACCTGGATCTTTCCGGGGTTCAGCCGCATAGCCGACAGGGACGAGGAGCGCGATCGCCACTTCCGGCCTGTCTTCCAGCCCTATGACTGCTTTAACTTTCTCTTCTATCCAACCGTTCATGGGGCAAGTTGATAACCCTAAACTTTCTGCTGCCAACATTAGATGCGTGGCGGCAATCAGAGCATCTTTAATACCATACTCACGCGCTTTATCACCCACGGCGGAGTAGAACTGCGGAATGGCGGTTTTGAAATAATCTACCGTTCCTTCGGACCAAGCGCCCGTTTCTATTCCTTGTTTGTAAACCGGGGTTAAGTCTCCAGTTCCGACTGAAAGATCGGTGGCAAACACAAACGTAACGGGGGCTTGCACGATTTGCGCTTGTCCCCAAGCGGCTTCGGCTAAAGCGGCTTTTTGGGTAGCATCTTGCACTAAAACAATGCGCCATCCCTGAATGTTATAGCTGCTAGGGGCAGCGACGGTTAGTTCAACCAATTGCTTGAGCAGTTCAGGAGCGATCGCATCAGGCTTAAATGTTTTAATCGATCGACGTTGGGCGATCGCGGTGGGCACATCGAGAGGCATGGGCTGATCTCCTATTTTTTAGGGTTTGTAATGATCTTTAGGGCTTGTAATGTATTTAAGCGATGTACTTTAGAAACGATGTACTTTAAGCGATGTACTTTAGGCGATGTATTTTTCGACGGCTGCGGCGATCGTAGTTTTAGGCACTGCACCAACTACCATGTCTACCTTGATACCGCCCTTGAAGACCAGCAACGCTGGAATGCTGCGAATCCCATACTCACTGGCTGTACCCGGATTCTCATCAGTATTGAGCTTAACCACCTTAAGCTGACCTTCGTACTGGGTTGCCATCTCATCGACCGATGGGGCAATCATTCGGCAAGGACCACACCAGGGTGCCCAGAAATCGACTAAAACAGGGATTTCGCTACTCAGAACTTCTTGTTGAAAGTTTGCGTCTGTGACTTGTGCAACGGATGACATGGCGAAAACCTCTTTTTATTTGTCATGAGTTCGAGTTACTTTTCATGAGTTCGAGGCTCACTAGTTCGAGAATCTCGAATAACAGAACTATAGCGTCTCCTATGGCATAATGCAACCATGCGATTGATCTATCATCCCCATCAAAAAGACATGATGCTGGCTGACGTGCTGTATGCACTCGGAGACTCGGTGCGGCTAGAAGTCGTGCGCCGTTTGGCAAGTCAAAATTCGTTACCCTGCTGTGCGCTTTCTGATTCGGTGGCAAAGTCTACGCTTTCCCATCACTTTAAGGTGTTGCGAGAGTCGGGCATTATTTATTCTCGCAGAGAGGGAACGCAGTATATTAATTCACTCCGCCGCGAAGATTTAGAGGCGAGGTTTCCAGGTTTGTTAGATGCGGTGCTGCAAGCGTTAGAAGAGGAGTCTTAGCCTATTTTTTGCTCGAACGGTACAGATAGGTGGGCGGATTCTAAAGGAACAGCTTCATGGAAATAGGTGTAGTCGAGATAGCGATCGCCATTTGGAAACTTATAAAACATATCCACAAACTGATGATCCCACAAAATTTCGTTGGGGCTAAACATGTGACGGGCATGAATTGTATAGGCAACCGTCTCATCGATACCACTGATAGATACAGTAATCTGAGCGCGTGATTTCTCTAAAGAGTCTAAGGTTTGCCCATACATCGGGCTGTCTTCATCAATCGTATGCATGATATTCCAGCTTAGGGTAAAACTAGGTGTGCGATTTCGGAGTACCTTGAGTTCATGAAACCGTCGCAAAAAGTTTCCCTCTTGTGTCTTTTCATCCTTCATCAAATAAACTCGCGTCTGTGCCTCAACAATTTGGTTATGGCGTTGGTTAGCGGCACGAAAGGTTAAAGTAGGTGCGCCATTGTATCGTTCTACCACCGCCACCTTGCTAAACATAATTCGGGCAGTGGGCTTTGAAAAGCGGGCGAAAGCAAGTCCGGTAACGACGGCGATCGCCAACAAGCTAGCAATAGCCTCGGCAGTTACAACAACATTGGCATAGGGCGTACCCGGACTCATCACCCCATATCCAATCGATCCTAGCGTTTGAACGCTAAAGAAAAAAGCGTCCCAAAAGTTTCCCGGTCTTGCCCCAACAATGCAATTGCCGCCCGCCAGAAATAGACATGCGAAAATGACATTAATGAAAATGTAAGCCCACGAAACCAAGGCGGTAAATCCTATCCAAGGGATAGTCAGCAGCAAGTGGTAGGGGTCGCGCCAGTACATGTACCAGGCTCCTAACCCCACAATACTGAGTTTGCCATCCCGGTTTTCAATGCGGCGGATGGATTGGGGCAAACCCCGCGACCCTCTGCGGACATCTCGAAGAGCGCGCGACTCCCATACTCTCTTGACTTTAGATTTCATATCGCTAAGTCACACTCAGGATGGCTAATCGAATTATTTTTATCAAGCTAATGGAGAGTACCGGGTTCGAACCGGTGGCCTTTGCGGTGCGATCGCAACGCGCTACCAACTGCGCTAACCCCCCAAGGCAACCATTTTAGCTTAGTCTTTAACCTCTGGTTTCTCTCCACCCGAAAATACTTGCAGCACTCGGTCAAGCTCTAACTCTGACAGATAATCGACTGCCCAATTAGACTGCCGCTGCATCATGTGATACGGATAAGAGTTTGCTACTCCTACCACTTTCATCCCGGCGCGTTTCCCCGCCTCAATGCCTGCAAAAGTATCTTCAATCACCAGGCATTCATCGGGTTGCAGCGCCAGCTCAGGGTTCTGCTGATTGAGGCGATCGACCGCTAGCAAATAGCCTGCGGGGTCGGGCTTGCTGGTCGTAATATCATCGCCGGCAACAATCACACTAAAATATTGAGCCAAATTCAGATGATTTAACACCCATTCAATTTCGGCGCGCACTGCTCCGCTAACGACTGCCATTGCTAAATTTGCAACTCGAATTTTGAAGATTAAATCGGTCAAACCCGGATAAGTGGGAACTTCTTCAAGGACTTCGAGCTGCTGTTGATAAAAGTACGACTTTCGCGCCACCAAGCCAGTCAAATATTCATCGCTCACTACCCGTCCTCGCCGCAGAAGCAGATCGTTTAGACAAGCGCGATCGCTCCTTCCCAAGCACACCTCTCGAAACTCATCCGGGTTCGCCTTGAGATTTTCTTCGACCAAAATTTGTGCCAGCAGTTTCTCATGCAACGGCTCATCATTGATAATTACGCCATTGAAATCGAACAGCACTGCTTTAAGCATAGGAAGAAAAAATAAAGATATACAGGTTCAGGGAATGATTTCACTTGCGATGAAAGAATTATAACTTTCTGTTGAATTCATTAAAATTAGTGAAGATGTGAGAACATCCGCTTAAAAGATTAACTGTTCAATTTAGATGCACTGGGCGATCGCTTATGACACCTCGAAAAGACACCATATTTGAGCAGTTCTTGGCTCCCTTCTTCAAGACTTTTTTAATTAACTCAGAAGAAATAAAAAGGTACTACGAGAGCCGAGATTGGGAAATAGAGAGCGATCGCTTTCGTCAACCCAATTTTGAATACCCTAAATACTACACCCAGAACTTTCACGGCATCGAGAACGGCTACTTAAATCTAGGAGCCGCCTTTTCTTACGATCCTGTTACCCAATACGTTCTGCCGCCCAACGAATTATGGGTGCGCCAAGGATTAATAGACAGCATTCGGTGTCAGCCACGACGCATTTTAGACTTAGGTTGTGGGACGGGTTCAACAACACGATTGCTCAAGCAAAAATTTCCTCATGCAGAAGTCATTGGCGTAGATTTGTCGCCTTATATGCTGGCTGTAGCAGATGATAAAGCTCGGCAAGCAGGGTTAGCTATTCAGTTTCAGCAGGGCAAAGCCGAGCAACTGACGTTTGCCGATGGCAGCTTTGATCTAGTGACTGCTTCCCTGTTGTTCCACGAAATGCCACCTGCCATTTCCTGCAAAGTGCTAGAAGAATGCTTCCGGTTGCTCAAGGCAGGTGGGGAAGTGTTGATTTTAGATGGGAACCAGGTCGCTCTTCGCCAAACCGAGTGGCTGACCCACATTTTTGAGGAACCTTATATCCGTGCCTATGCTCAAGGCAGTGTAGACGCTTGGATGGGGACAGCAGGTTTTGGCGATGTTCGTACAGAAATTGTGTGGGGGGTGCATCAGGTCAGCAGAGGTGTGAAGCCATTGATTGACCTATCAACTGAGCCATTGGTAGATTTTGAATCTGGTTGGGTCAGCGATACCCCTATTCCCCAAGCTGTTTAATCCCAGGCTGTCTGACTATAAGCTGAGGCAAACTTAATTAAACAACTGACGGTTTTCCTTGACGATAACTTTGCTGTTCCAGCGACGAATGGCGATCGCCGTCCGCACAGTTGGCGGTAAATATGCGCCGCTACCTAGCAACGCCTCATCCGACATATCTTCACAGGCAGGACGTAAATTCATGCAGAGCTGAAGGTCGTCCAGATGCGGCTCTAGCTCTAGTGCCCGCTGAATTTCGACCGCCGACTGAAAGCGATCGCGCGATGAAACCTTCAGCATCCGGTCTAACACCCTGCCAAAGTGATCACCCACCGTTACCACATCTCGCCAACACACTTCGCCTGTGGCAAAGTCGTAGGAAAACTCCATTGGCGGCTTGCCCGTTAACAGATATAAGCAGGTGACTCCCAAAGCAAAAATATCGCTGGCATAAGTCGGGCGTAGTGCTAACTGTTCAACAGGAGCAAAGCCCAACGTGCCCACAAAGTGAGTCGTGGAGATCCGCTCGGTCACTAGGTTTGGGTCAAAAAATTGCTCTTTAACTGCCCCAAAATCAATCAGTACTAATCGACCATCATCCTGCGATCGCAAAATATTGGGAGGTTTAATATCTCGATGAATCACCCCATGTTGGTGAACATAGGTTAAAACAGGCAATATTTCTAGCAAGAAACGCTTCACTTCTGTCTCAGAAAGCGCCCCTTCTCGTTTCACCTCTTTTGCCAGAGTCCACCCTTTAACGTACTCTTGTACCAGATAAAACTCGTGATCTTCCTCAAAGTAATCTAACAAACGAGGAACCTGGGCATGGCTGCCCAACTGCCCTAGAATAGTTGCCTCTCGCTCAAAGCGTTGCTCGGCGCGTCGGAGGATGTGGGGATTGTTAACCTTTGGACACAACTGCTTAATGACGCAGAGGGGCAAGCCGGGAAGTTTAGCATCTTGTGCCAAAAAGGTGACTCCAAAGCCACCCCGACCTAACACCCGGTGAATGTTGTAGCGATCGTGAAACAGCTCGCCAGACCCGCACATCTGACCCAATTGAGTACGATGTTGAGGCGAAAAACGCAAACTATCCAGCCTTGCAACTGATGGATTCATGGGGCTTCCAAAATTCAGGGGAAGTAGAAACGATTCTGGATGGCTCAAAAAACGAAGATACAATTTTTGCGAAGATGAGATCTGCCGAGCATTTCCAGATCAACTCAGATCAACTTCTACAAAAGGTTTTATTTGTTTTCTGATTCAATTATTTTCTGATTCAACTAAAGGGGTAGGTTTGACCGTAAACCTGGTCATTAAATTGTCTCGTTATAACCATCGAATTAGCATCAGTAGTATTTGCAAGCCTGTAAAGCCGCCATAAAGTAAGATCACTGAGATACTTTGAAATATCCTATAGACCAGGAATGTAGACGACTCTGAAACACACTCACGAGTCTGCTAAAACTCATGAAGATTTTATTCTTGCACGAATTGCCAAAAATCTGCGATATCGTAACCTAGATCACTCAGCATTTTTCTTAAAAGCGGCAGGCTCAAGCCAATGACGTTGCTATGACAGCCTTCTAGCTTTTCAATCAGTAAGCCGCCCCGACCGTCTAGGGCAAAGCAACCTGCACATTGTAAGGGTTCTCCCGAAGCAACATAGGCGGTAATTTGCCGATCGCTCACTTCTGCAAAAAATACCCGTGTGACTTGCGATCGCACTAAAGTTTGGTTCTGAGTCTGATCAATCAGTGCGTGCCCCGTATAAAGTTCACCCATCTGCCCCCGCATTTGTTGCCAACGGGCGATCGCATCTGCCACGCTGAGGGGTTTGCCATAAATTCTGCCCCCCATCGCTAAAACCGAATCGCAGCCCAAAATCAGCGAATCAGAAAACCGATTGATCACAGCCTCAGCCTTACCCTGCGCCAAAGCTTTGACCAGTTCAGCGGGTTCACTGATCTGCACCTGCGACTCATCAAAGTCGCTAGGACACACAAAAGCTGCAATCCCCGCCTCATTTAGCAATCGTCGTCGGGCTGGAGAAGCAGAAGCCAAAATAAAAGGAATCATCGCTGACAAAATATTGCTTACAAACCTTAGTAAACCGAGAAAGAATCTACGACTCTTTTGAACAAATCAGGAACCTTTTCCCATCGTTTTTCGCTGGTGGAAAGATTGAACGTGAATAGCTGACCTCTCCGCACCACAACACTTGCCAGGTTATGACGAAGCTGATCGGGCAGCTTAACGGCATATTCCAAAATGTAATAGGTTTCGTTGCCAACTTCATGGGCGATCGCATTCACCAGCTCAGCCGTGCGACCCGAATCGGGAGGGGCGATCGCATTTTTTGACAACCGATATCCCACTTCGCTCGGCGTGCCCAAATCCTTCAGCGTCTTACCTTCGGGCACTGGATTAATAATGACGCTAACATTCTCAGTTTCTTCAATAATGTCATGCAGCACCACATCAGGACCGCCCTCAACTTTTACAGCCATCCAGCCGCTGGGGTAAAGAAACTCGTACCCGTCATAATTATCTGCATAGCTCATTAAATTAGCAGTTGCCGAAGCACAGCTCTGCAAATTCAAACTCAGCACAATCAGCAGCACCGCCGCAATTCGCTTCAGCATTTCCTAAATTTCCTTATAGTCCAGTCCGTTATAAATCTTACCGTGTTGACACCGCCTAGTATGGTAATTCGTAGCATTTAACATCACGGCGATCGGTCAAAATAAGAATAAGCGCCCCTTACTGGTGAATTGCCATGTCTGCCTCTCTCCAGCCTTCTCGCTTTGCAACTCTGCCCCACTTGAAAGAACAAATCGATGGGTTGCCCAACTTTTCAGGATGGGAATCTGCGGTGCAAAAAGTCACCCAGGTCAATCAGGCGCACTGGTTGCCCAAAACGAACGTGCAGTTTGAGCAAATTTCGGCAGGATTTGCGATCGCCCTGCACATGCACCAGCCCACTATCCCGGCTGGCATTCACGGTGCTCTCATCAGCAACCTCCAGCGCATGTTCGAGCATCCTTACGAAGGCGATAACCACAACGCCGGAACCTTCCTCTGGTGCTACACCCGCATGGCAGAGTTTATCCCCGAATTGGTCGATCAAGGCTGTCGTCCCAAAGTCATGCTCGACTATTCGGGAAATTTGCTCTGGGGACTAGGGCAAATGGGACTCGATGCCCTCGATCGCCTCAAGCGCATCACCAGCGATTCCACCTATCAGCCCTATGTAGAATGGCTCGGAACCACCTGGAGCCATGCGGTTGTGCCCTCTACTCCCATCCCCGACCTGAAGCTCCACATCCAGGCATGGCAACACCACTTTGCTGCGATCTTTGGCTGGGAGGCGCTGGCTCGCGTTAGAGGCTTCTCGCCCCCCGAAATGCATTTGCCCAACCATCCCGACACGCTGTACGAGTTTGTCAAAGCCCTCAAAGACTGCGGCTATCGCTGGGTCATGGTGCAAGAGCATTCTGTCGAAACTCTAGACGGGCATCCCTTAGCATCAAAACATTTGCCTCATCGTCTGGTTGCCCGTAACTCGGCAGGCGAAACCGTCAGCATTACTGCCCTCATTAAAACCCAAGGCTCGGATACCAAACTGGTTGGGCAGATGCAGCCTTATTACGAAGCAAAAACCCTCTCTCGGCAAGAAATTAAAGGCATCTCGGTGCCGCCGCTGGTCACTCAAATTGGCGATGGCGAAAATGGTGGCGTGATGATGAACGAGTTCCCCAGCGCCTTCAAGCGCACCTGGCATGAGGTCGCGCAAGATAGCAGCGTTGCAGGAATGACGGGCAGTGAGTATTTAGAGCTAATGGAGGCGGCGGGCTGTGAGGATGAAGACTATCCCGAATGTCAGGCGATCGCCCAACACCTGATTTGGCAACGAGTTGACCCCAACCATTCCACCCCCGAAGCCGTCCAGTCCGCCATCCAAGCTCTGCAACAAGAAAACCCCAACTTCCACATGGACGGAGCCTCCTGGACTAACGATTTAAGTTGGGTCAAAGGTTACGAAAACGTCCTCACTCCCATGAGCCACCTCAGCACGCTGTTTCACCAAAAAGTCACTCCGTTAGTGGTGCAAAACCCTGAGCTAACTCAACAAACTCGCTATCGTAAAGCCCTGCTGCATAACTTATTGCTACAAACCAGTTGTTTCCGTTATTGGGGACAAGGTTCGTGGACAGATTATGCCCAAACGATTTATGAGCGGGGAAAATCTATCATTGAGCAGGAGTTTTAAGAAGCGAATCCTTGCGGGTATCTTGGAGCGACCCCTTGCGGGTATCTCGAAGAGCGCGCCGCTATTAATTTAGATAATAAATTTGAGGAAAGAAAGATCGTTTTAGAATAAGCCTGTTAAATTTTAGTGATTTCCTTGCTCATCCTCCTTGCTTACCCGATGGATCTATGCCGCAACCTAGCACTACCCAACCCGTCCTCAAGGGTGCTAATCCCTTCCTAGAGGCTGACATTCCAGACTCAGAAGAAATTTACGAGCCAACTCCCTTCGGCATTTCCGCCTTAACCAATGTCGATCACCTGATGAACGAAATTTTTCAAGGTGTAGAGCAGACATTAGAGCGAGGAACTGTGCTGCCTAATGATCTGCCTGAAGAACCCGAACCTGAACCCGCAAGTTCTTCGGAATACTCACAAGGGGTTGCCTCTCTCACTGCTCCTTTATTCATATCACCAGGACTTCCCCCACCTCCAGCCTTAAACTCCGTCACCTACAGTTTGGCTCAAGACGACTTGCTCAACGACCCTGATCTTGAAGAACTGTTAGTTATGGATCAAGAGGCAGCTAACCCTCGCAAATCAGGCAGTGGTTTTCTCCTTCCGGCTGTGTTAGCAACGCTAATCCTATCAGGCGGTTTGTTTGCAGCCTTTAGATTTCGGCTTTATCAAATGATTCCTGGTTTCTCATCGCCTGGAGTAGTAGAAGGGAGTGTGCCCTCAGCCACGGTAACTGCATCGGAGCAGGGAAAAGACCAACAGTTTTTAGAGTATGTAGGGCGATCGCTCGATCGCATCGATCGCACCGCCACTCGCAGTAGTACCCCCGGAACAATCGCCGTACCTCCACCTACTGCCGCCCCATCGCCCTTAGTCGTCGAACGCTACGTCCCAGTCTATCAACCGCCCCTTTTCGGCTCCTTCACCACCCCAGCCGGAGCGACGACGGGCATTGCCCCAAGCCCTGCGGCTCCGGCAACTTCTGTAGCTCCCATAGGCATAGCTCCAACAAGGTTGCCTCCAGCGCCGTCCGTTCGCCCGCCTGCACCTCGTGTTGTAGCAGCAGCACCTATTCAACCTGCACCTAGCCAGCCTAGTCCAGTTGCAGCGATCGCCGCAAACATTGACCCGTCCGAAACTCATGCACTAATTGGGTTGCTCGAACTGGGCGATCGCTCAGCCGCGCTCCTCGAAGTCAACGGCGTTCCCCAGCGCATTCAAGTGGGCGAAAAAATTGGGGCAAGCGGTTGGAAAATTATGTCTATCTCCAACCAAACTGCCATCATTCAGCGCAACAGCGAAGTGCGATCGCTCTATGTCGGTCAGCGATTCTAACCACAGGCATCTCTAAGCGTCTCATGGTCTGCTGTCGCCTCTTATCCTGTAAGCTATTGCCAAAAGTCTAATTTTAAGGACATAGGGATGTGGGGATGCCAGAAGATAGTTATTGGTCAGATGCTAAAGGTTTTCTACGGCAGCATGTTCACTCAGGCGAAAAGCTGATTGCCCCCGTTCCGCTTAAAAAAGAGTTTGATCATGTTTACTCCTACAGCTATTCCTATGGAGATAATGTTGATTCTTTCGACTGGATGCTGATTCACAAGGGCATGATCGAAAAATTCAACCCCACTTTTCTGACCGCAGCCATCAACACGTTCAAACCTGTTTTTGCTAACGAAGTCTTTGTAATTTTGGCGAAGCAAGATTTGGCAGGGGCGATCGCTTCTCCTGTTCACCTGAAGCCCTTCCTAGATGCGCTCACTCCCAATCCTCAACCGACTCGCTCCTGGCTGAAGCGAGTCAGGGATTTTCTGTCTCACAATGATCTGGCTTCCCACAAACTCGACCTCACCCTAAAACATTTAGCAAGCTTAGATGCTCAGGTCAAACAATTAGAAAAAACAGTCCAGAGAAAAAACCGCATCTTTGATACTAAGGCGATCGCCACCTTATCCCATGGGGAGTTCGTCAGCCTTTGTCGGGCTGCTTGCCAAAGCACATATATAGGTGACGGCACGATTTTATGTCGGGTGCTCAGTCGCTATCTCATGTACGTCGATAGCCAAGATATGAGCCTTGCGCCCCACCTCTTTTTGAATGGCTATTGGGAACCCGACGTTACCTTTGCCTTTGCCCGCAGCATTCAGCCTGGTTGGAACTGCATTGATGTCGGCGCAAACCACGGTTATTTCAGCTTGCTAATGGCAGGTATTGTTGGCAAAGCTGGAAAAGTGCTGGCGCTAGAACCCAACACTAACCTCGTGCGAATGATGCAGCAGACTCTAATCGTCAACGGGCTAACCGAAAATATCACCGTTCTGTCGCAAGCCGCTTCTGATACCAACGGCGAGCCCGTAACGCTTGCCGTTCCTAAGAGACGAATTGGCGGGGCTAGCATTGTCCGTGAGGTGAGTACAGGCGATGATGCGATCGCCACCGAAACCGTTACCATCGATCGCCTCACCGCAGATTGGGAGCACGTCGATTTCATCAAAATTGATACTGAAGGAGCAGAAGAATCTGTCTGGAGAGGCATGCGCGAAACTCTCCGCCGTAACCCTAATATCATCATTGTGCTAGAGTTTGGAGCCACACGTTATCCCGATGGCAAAGCATTTTTGCAAGAAATACTGAACGAAGGCTTCATTCTGCGCTACATCAATGGCAGCGCAGAACATGGCTCTCTTACCTTTGAGCAATGCATGACAGAACGAGGCGATAATCACTGGGATTTATACCTCAGCCGGCATTAGTCCTGCTCAGAGGCAAGCAGTTTAAGAACAACGATTGACGAGGGACTGCATCTAAATGAATATTGCAACAACTTCCTGGTCTGTTTAGATTGAAAGCAGAATACTGTTGGGAAGAACGTAAGCGAGGAGCGATCGCATGGGCATTTTTGAAGACTTCAGCAAATTTTTAGAAACGCGCCTGGAAGAATTTTTGCGTAACAATCCGCATTTAGAACTTCAGGCATTAGAAGAAAAGCTACGCGAACAAGAGGAGGAAGCCATTCGGCTGATTGCCGACCTCCGCATCCGCGAAAAGCAGCTTGAAGCCGAGATTCTAGCAACCGCCCAAGAGATTCAGCGTTGGCATATCCGCATCGACAAAGCAAAAAAAGCTCAGCGATTCGACTTGTCAAAGCCTGCTGAGGAGCGAGAAGCCGCCCTTCTGCGCCAAGGTAACCAGCTTTGGGGACAAATGGAAATGCTAAAGACGCGCATTCAACAGACGGGCGAACTGCAAAAGCAAATTCAACTGCGTAAGCAAGAAGTTAGAGTCAAAGTTGCTGAGGCACAAGCTGCCAGCGCTGAGCAACAAAAACAGACAAGCGCCTGGAACACCCGTTATCAATCCACCTTTTCTAGCTCATCTGATCCGCTAGAGCAAACCTTCAGACGATGGGAAACTGATGCAGAACTAGATGAACTGAAGCGCAAAATGGGGCGTTAGTTGAATTGAATAATTTGGCTGGCAAAGTTTAAGACTTTATTAACTTTGCCATTGTTTTCCACAGCGCTAACCCACTTTTCCACAGACTTTGCTGTGTTTTTCCACAGGTCAGTGGAGAATTAGGTTAAGAACAGCCCTAGACAGAAAACCTGTCTGCCGGGGTAATTTAGCTCTATCAATTGGCACAACTTTAGTCGTCGTCCCAAGATTCAACAGCGAGTAGAGCACTAATGGGATCTTGCATCGAAAACTCAAAATCTTCGAGTTCTTTTTTCAAGTGACTCCATTCATCTCCATAAAGGAGGGCAATTTTCCACAGTCGATCTGTGGGGCGAATCACTTTTGAATCTACGAGCGATCGCACTTGACGCTGAAACTTACCCATGGGGTGAGCAACCGTTTGGTTCATAACAATTAAAAAAATCGGGTTGTGAAATAGTTTACTTTTCAGATCGTCATCTGCATCCTGAAGTTAAAACAGCTCATTTGCGGCTTTCTGTAGCTGAAGCTTTCTGGGGCTGAATTAGGGCGTTGCAGAATAACGTTCCTGGTTAATTATGCTAGCACAGCAAATTCAAGAGTGCTATAGGAACCCAGGCTGAAGCAGTAGGTATTACTGATACTCATTAAAGTTCAAGGGAAATTAAGTCGAGCTAATGAA
This sequence comes from Elainellales cyanobacterium, assembly GCA_038204505.1. Lineage (GTDB taxonomy): Bacteria > Cyanobacteriota > Cyanobacteriia > Elainellales > Elainellaceae > Timaviella. Next base: position 190 of record JBBRCV010000065.1, on the reverse strand, counting down.
ACAAAAGCTTTCAAATTCTTTCACTCTGCGTCATCAGGCACTAGAATAGTACCTTTGGGCAACTTTACAGAGGAATCTAGATGTCTCGATATAGAGGTCCCCGCCTCAGAATTGTGCGGCGCTTAGGCGAATTGCCTGGCTTATCCCGCAAAACTCCGAGACGGGCATACCCACCCGGTCAACATGGTCA
>JBBRCV010000064.1:0-23099 GCA_038204505.1 Elainellales cyanobacterium | reverse complement strand
TTTGAGCTTCTTTGCGGTGTTCTTATACAACGTCTTGAGCACTTCACTCAGAGCAATCGCGGGTTTTGGTGGCATCAGATTACCTGCTATCTCAATGTCCCCAGTATCTCAGGATCATCTATTTTTGGGAACACTCTAAGTCTTCCCAGTTACAACCATTTTTGAGTTGATAGAGGATGCCATCGAGGATCTCTCGCTTTGTCCAATTGGCAGGTCGTGTTCGTTTCTTTTGAGGTAATATTTGAAGCAACAGCGGTTCAAGAATTTCCCATTCTGCATTGGTGAGGCTGCTGGAATACGCCATAGTGACTGAATTAAAAGGTTATCTCTACCTTAATTTAGACCTGTAAAGATGTCAAATCGGCTCTATAAGGACTTGGGACGTGTAGCTAGAAACTCTCTTCAAGCACATATACAGAACCAGGGATAAAAATGCTCCCTAGTTCATGATGAGTGAGAAGTTAAGCTTATATTCAGATACGCCTGTAATGTTAACTTTTCTCTTAAGGTTTCTCCTCGGTCAAGAGTGAAACTCTTATTGATCGTTCCATCAAGGTAAACTTCAAGACTAACCCGGACTAACGAAGAGTTGTTAGGTATGACATAATTTAAATACAACTCACCTGTATTTTCTAAAATCTTATAATTAATTGAGTATGGTTCCTTTTCAAAGATAAAGAACTGTGATCTTACTCTTTCAGCTTTGTTGCTAGCAGCAACCATTTTCGTTGGACTTTGAGCTATACGACTAGATAGAATACATTCTTGTTTTAGTTCCTTTGCAGGAGTAAGAGTTGCCTCTGGAGAGGGCGCTGGCAGATCTGTTGTGATTTGGATTAGCGGAGTTGTCGAAGATAGAGGAGGATCTAATGGAGTTGCTTCAATCTTGTAGAGGGTAGATTTCCCCGCCCCTTGAGGCGTAAGTGTCTCATGAAAACGGGCTGTTTCATACTTGTCCGCTTGCGGCGGAGTCTTTGATTGAGCTTTACGGATCGCTTTAAACTCAGCGGAGCAGTTACCTACTCCGCTGCTCTATTTGCATAGTGTTAGGGTTTTTCTCCATCTGACATTACTCCATTAGTTTTTTGGAAATCAAGTCCTGGCAGGGCTTGAGTGTTTTCAGAAACGGCTCCCTGTAACTGATCTGGGTTTAATCCTAATGCATCTAAGCTTGACACCGCGATCTGCCGAGTACTGACTGCACTGGAGTTAACGTTACCCTGAAGTGCCGTTGACACCAACCCACCGCCTACAATCAAACCAACGTTTAGATCATCTGGGCTGAAGCCGCCGTGTTCTGCCTGCTTCGAGGGTTTGGCCGGATTGCCTACCAAAACAACTCCTGGCTTTAGCTTCACAATTACATCGGGAGTGCGTCCGTCATTAGGGTTGCCGAAGCCAACTTCTTGTAAGCGATCGCCGTAATAAACCTCATCAATGCCAGGGTTATTAGCCTGCTTCAAGCTATTGAGCGTTGCCGCTGCCTGACTAGCTTGAGCAGAGTCGTCTAACCACAGCAGCGCTACATCATCTTGTGTTGCCTGAGCTACTTTGATACCCGCGCCTTCTAGGGCATTGGTGAAAACATCATCCTTCACCAGCGTACCCGGACCGACACGAGGACTCTGCCCATGTTTTGCCGTCAGCACGATCAGCGTGGAATCTAGCAGATTCTGCTGCTGAAGGGCATTTACAATCTGCCCAATGCTGTCGTCGGTGTGCTTCAACGCAGTTGCCAGCGCTGCAGATGGCGTACCATCTGCGGCAATGCCACCAGTCAGCACTTTTTGCCCAACGCTGACTGCCTGGAAGTTCATGCCAAATAGGTTTGGCACTTCTTCTGACGTGGTGCCCCGCGAGTTCAGCCCGTTAATTTCGTTGAGGATTGCCTGGACTTTGAGATCATCGTAGGCAGCCGTTAGCACTGGGCTAGTGGTGGTGGTTGCTAATGACAGATTGCTGGGGTTATTCGAGGCGTCAATCAGTTTTCCTGTGAGGGGGGCGATCGCCACTTTCGCGTTCACTTCCGGCGAGTAGTAGTCATTGACGGCGTTACCGCTAGTGCCATTAACAATGTCGTAGGCAGCGGGATGCTTGTCAGAATAGGCAGTATACAAACCTGCCGCCTTAGCCACCTCAAAGATGTTATTGACTTTGACATAGCTGTGGGGGTAGACCGGGTTCCCATCCTGGTCAAGCGGCAGTTTAGACACATCAGTGCTGCCGATACCAAAGTCGCCGCCGCCGCTGAGGAGGGTGGGGTCTATATCGACATTTTCCGCAAACTCCACTTGGGTTCCCAGCGGATCGCCGACTTCGCCATCGGGCGCAATTAAATCACGAGCGTAGGAGTTGTCGTAGTAAACACCTGTGGTTTTAGGACTCGCTCCTGTTAGGTATGACAGCAGTCCGGGGAAGGAATCCGAGGGGCTGCTGGTAGTGGCGTTGGTAAAGCTGATGCCGGATTTGGCAAGCGCCAGAAGGTTGGGGATATCTACTTGGAGCTTAGGATCAGTCAGATCGGCTTGGCGTAGTCCATCTATCGAGAGCAATAGCACATGTTTTTCACCTGTATTCAGTCCAACCGTACCGTTGGCGAAGCCTGCCGCGTTAAAGTACTTGGTGTCACCTACCTGCTGATAGTTCAAGTAAGTGCGCTGTCCATTTAGGGCTTGGTCGGATTTGAGGGTTCCAGAGGTAGATGCAACCCCATCAGCGCCGCCCACTAGCGCCTCGTCGATCGCCCGTCCCACCAAGCTACCGTTGCTAGAAAGGTTAAAGCCTAAAATCTTCGCTAGCGTAGGGACAACATCAGCGTTGCTGACTGGAGCAGTGTCGGTAAATCCCTGTTTGAAGTCGGGACCGATGGCGATCATATTGTTGAACGTGTCGCCGCGCCCGAAGGAGCCGTGCATCCCCTGCCCTTGCTGCAAGCCAGTATCCGCTATCTCCACTTGGCTCTGGTTGGGGTTACTAGAGTCGGTGCTAAAGGTTTTGAAGTTGATCACGATCGCCGGGGTAGGCGTTTGGGCATCTCCCTTGAGATTAATAGAACTCAGCGGCAGCGTCCCAGGAATTGCGCCGTAGGCATCATCTACAAACAAGCCGCTCACATAGTTCTGCTTAGTGAGGATATCGACGAGTTGTTTCACCGTCTCTGGATCGTTATCGGGCACATAGACCAAATCCGAACCGCCATTAGCTGCCACAACGACTTTTGCAGGAGGAGCAGTGGTAGCATTCGGCGTACTTAACGTTGTACTACCTGCAATCAAGCCATTGCCGTTGTTGGGGCGATCGCCTTTAGTCGGGTCAAGCAGCTTATATGAATAATTGCCGTTGGTAGCTTTTGTCGCTTGATCGGGATCAAACAAGTTCAAATTCATGGCTTTGGCAATGTCGATCGCCACAAATCCAGGCGGCAATTCACCTGGATTTACGCCTTTAAAGGTTAGCGTCGAGGCATAGTCGTTCACGTGGGTTCCTTGCGCGTCCACGACCGATTTACTGATGGTCGAGAAGCCGTGATCTGAGGTAATGAAAATATCCGTATTGTCATATAGCCCTTGCGCTTTCAGCGACACGATGATTTGCGCCAAGTTGCTATCAGCATTTTTGACAGCAGCCTTAGAGGTAGGACCGTTGATACCCGGTGTGAGACTATCTAGGCTGTCGCCCTGGTTGTGCTGGGTGCCATCTGGATCTCGCGACCAATACACGATCGCAAAGGGGTTGCTGTCTTCTGCAAACTCCGGCAGAATCGCCCGTGTGATAGCGTTAGTAAAGTACTGCTGTTGCACAGTATTAGCAGCCTGTGTGCCCGGCGCAATGTTGCTGCCAGAGAAGCCATTGCTAAGTTGAACCTGAGTAGGGTTACTGATGTTCGCGCCGTTGGTGCGATCGGGTGCCGTTAGCCCAACACCAGCCTCTACCAATCGCTTCTGAATGGTGCTATTAAGTGGAATGCCGCCAGTTTTGCCCGTCGAGTCGTCGATGACGATCGTTTGGGCAGGGGGCACTAGACCCGTGAGGGGATCGCGGTTTCCTTGACTGGGGTCTTGCAGGAGGGTAGGTCCTAGTTTGCCAACGGCGGCTGTACTATAGCCGTTCAGCCGCGCAGACTGGAGCAGCGTTTCTTCGTTGAAAAAGTTGTAAAAGCTGAAGCTATCGGGGTCGCTAGCATCGAAGCTGCCTTTGAATCTAGCGTTCAGGTCGCCAATGATGGGATTGTTTTCGATAAATGGCGTGGGGCTACCATTTGCATTGGGTGTTGGGAAGCCGGAATAACTTGTGTTACTGAAATCTCCGGTATCACCTACATAGTGTCCGGTAGCAAGCGCAGAGGCATTCGGCGTTGTAAAAGTGGGAAATAGGGAATAGCTGTTGGTGAAATCTACACCTTGCTGACGCAGATTGTATAGCGTGGGTGCGTCTTCAGGGTTCACAGAGCCGTTGCGTAAGCCATCTGCTACGAAGATCAGTACGTTGCGTCCGGAGGGTGTGCCGGTCAACCCTGAATCTAGCCCGTAGCTCGTTGCTGAAGACGTTTCAACAGCAGCGGTAAGCGGGTTATTTGTCCCAAGGGAGGAAGGATCGTTAAATGCCATAGTGCTGATTCCGAAGAAAAATAGTAGAAGTTGGATAAGTTCTTGTACGCCACCCTGATATCTCAGCCAAAGTTAGCCTCAACTGTGTAGCCCGGTATCAGCGGTTACCGCTAGATACTGCAATAGAGACCATCGCTACATCCAGCGGTAAAGGTGAAAAGATAGATAGTGAAAACAGGTTTAAAGTAAATTGCTTGATTGATATGTAGTTCGGGCTAGAAACTCATACCAGTCGTAGCAGCGATCGCCTCTTTGCTAGTAGATTGTCTAGTCAAAAATCTATGAACAGATGCAAATTCATGGGGCTTAAAAAAGAGCAGCAATACCTGTAAAGCTAAATAGTACAAATACTTACTACTCTATTGAAAAAGAGCTGAAATCAGCACAACTTCTCAACGATTCAAACAGTACTGCCCTTGGGTTAATAAGACATTATGAAATGACCATATAATGCTTAAGAGGAGTTTTCTTTTCTTTATCTCTATCGAGTCTAAAATTATTTTTTGTTGCCCTAGATTAAATGCTGTATTGCTTTATAAAGTAGAACGATGGCTGGGATTCTTTTTGAAGCGAAAACAGGACAATTTGATTTAAAATTGACTGGATATCATGACATTTAGCACCGTGAAGGTTCGGAGGATGCTTTAAAAGGGTCAACTTGAGCCTCAAAGGCGACTCGGAGTGGCGATCGTAAGTCTCAAAACCCTGCTTCTCTCGTGTCTGCTTCTCGGTAGCCAAGGTCGTTAAACACACGCTGGAAGACTTTTAAAACATCCTCTCAACTTCAGGTAAAGCAGTTCTCGTTCTGCTGATTATTCATCGATCACATGGCGTTGTAATTGTAATTGTAAAAAAAGAATACCAGACGCAGAATTATATGAGGTAAACTGATCGCTCGGATGTATTCTTCAACTTGAAACTTGCTGTCGAAATGTGGAATACCTGTGTTACGTTCTGCGCTGCCGACCGAACTGTAGATGAAATGCTCGACACCTGACTCTTTCGCCGCGTCTGCCAGAGCTTTACCCTGACGAATTTCGAGTAAATATAAATTAAGTTTTCACTTTTAATCGAATAAATCTACTGCGACCTCGGAAACTAAAGTCATTGTTAAATTGATTACTTTTTAATGCAACGCTAACCTTTCTTTACCCAGAACTTAACGTCTTTTCTGGAATCTATCTTTAGATGTATTTAGGACTTACGCATTGACAGAATAACCGACATAGCAGTCGTACTTTTCAGCCCTTTCAGCTTTATTTTTTCATTTCTTTTTTAGGAATTTAAATCCAAAGGAAGGCATTGCAAAAGGCTGAAACGACCTATTCTCGTTACTGCATAACATGCTAGTTTGTACAGTGCGTAAGTCCTATTCAAAAGTAAAAGCTTCAACCTTCCAGCTTTTTCATTAACAACTGATTGGTCAGTTTTGGGTCTGCCTTTCCTCCTGTCTGCTTCATCACCTGTCCCACGAAAAAGCCTGCCATGTTCTTCTTCCCACCTCTGTACTTTTCCAACTCATCAAGGTGAGCCGCCAGCACTTTATCGATCGCCTCTTCGATCACTTTTGGATCGGAAACTTGAACTAAGCCCTTGTTCTCTACCAGTGCCTTCGCCGATCCACCCTTCGTTAATAATTCTGGTAAAATATCCTTACCAATCTTGTTACTAATGGTGTTCGATTCAATTAAGCTAACCATCTCTGCTAGCATCTCAGGTTTGAGCGCGATCGCCCCAATTGTTAGCTTCTCGTTGTTAAGATAAGCACTGATGTCCCCCATAATCCAGTTGGCAGCCAGCTTAGCCCCTGCTCCAGCGGCAACCGTTGCTTCAAAATACTCTGCCATTGCCCGGTCATCAGTCATCACTCGCGCATCGTATGCCGATAAACCCATCTCCGTCTCATAGCGATGACGCTTGCTTGCGGGTAGTTCTGGCATGTCGGCTTTCCAGCGCGCCAACTGTTCTTGAGACACCTCAATTGGACCTAAATCTGGCTCAGGAAAGTAGCGATAATCGCTTGATCCTTCCTTGATCCGCATACTAAACGTCCGCTGTAAACTTTCATCCCACAAGCGAGTTTCTTGGACAATCTTTTCGCCTGTGGCGATCGCCTCAATTTGCCGCTCAATTTCGTAGTCGATCGCTCGATGAATCGCATTAAACGAGTTCATGTTTTTGATTTCGACCTTTGTGCCAAATTTTTCAGTTCCGACTGGAAGCACCGAAATGTTGACATCACAACGCAGCGATCCTTCTTGCATGTTGCCATCGCTCACGCCCAGGTAACGCATAATCCGGCGCATCTCTTGAGCATATTCTGCCGCTTCTTGCCCCGATCGCAGATCAGGTTCGGAGACGATTTCAACTAAGGGCACACCCGCGCGATTATAGTCCACCAAAGAATAAGTAGAGCCAGCAAGGCGATCGCTACCGCCATGCACCAGTTTTCCTGCGTCTTCTTCCATGTGCAGCCGCGTTACCCCAATTCGCTTACGACGAGAGTTACCCTCTGCATCAATTAGCTCAATCTCCAGCCAGCCATGCTCTGCGATCGGCAAGTCGTACTGCGAGATTTGATAGTTTTTGGGTAGGTCGGGGTAAAAGTATTGTTTGCGATCGAACTTACTGTAAGGCGCAATCTGAGCATTTAACGCTAGCCCTGCTTTGACTGCATACTCCAACACCTTTTGATTCAGCACGGGCAACGTCCCCGGTAACCCCATACACACCGGATCAATGTTGGTGTTGGGATCAGAGCCGAACTGAGCCGAACTGGTGGAAAAGATTTTGGTTTCGGTGCTGAGTTGGCAATGGGTTTCTAGCCCAATAATTGCCTCGTAGTGAATTTTGGTGGGAGTTGCAGCAGTCATAGTTGGCGATCGTATTTTAAGCAGTATATCTATTTTACGTCTAAACATTCATGACGGAGTAGTTGGCACTAAACCGATTTCATCCAATCCAGGCATTGTTGCATCTGGTTCTGCATCGTCTCTCGATCAGAATGATAGCGACGACCGTGTCCCGGCAACACCCATTCAAATGAGTAATCTGCGAGTTTTTGCATTGATTTAATCTGTTCTGTCCAGGAGTACCAGCAGACGTTACGAAAGCCAATCAGATGATGAAGCGAATCAGACCAAGCCAGATGATCACCTGTAAAAAGGAACGTGTTTTTGTAGAGTAAAACCGTATGTCCTTTCGTGTGTCCTGGCACTGAAATAACTTGTAGATCATCCGCGACCCCTTGCGGGTTACTCGAAGAGATTGCCCAATCCTCTGTTCCAGCAAGCTGCATTTCCACAGCTTGCGTCCCATGATTGATTTCGTCTTTGTGAAGAATGCGATCGCACCCAAAATGATCATGAAATTTCTGATGATCTGCTACATCATCTCGATGCGTCAGATACAAATACCGTACGCCTCCCATTTCCTCTAATCGCTTCACTAAAGGCGGCGCAAACCGAGGCGAATCTACTAATATATTTCCTTCGGGACGCACAATTAAATAACTCGCTGCCCCAAAAGAATTCTCTGCATGATAGCCGCAGTGGTAGACATTCTCAGCGATCAAAATCGGCATACTTGCCTGCACGTGCTTGATATCAGTTGGCTTTTCAATCGTGCCAATTGAAGCAGTGGGACACGCTAGGAGGGCTTGCATCGCTCGTAGTCGCTCCACTTCGTTAATAGGCTGATGATGCACCGCCGACTGATCTGCAACTGCATAAAATACTTCTGGAGCCATCCAGCGGCAAGTATCACAGTCAATACAAGTAGCGTCTACGTAAAAATTACCACTAACATTTTCAGGACGGCGTTGAGTGAGGTGAGCCATAATCAACCCTTTTTAACAAGGATAGATCCATGATACTAGACTGGACTGTCGGATGAGCCGATTGATCATCCGACAGTTCAGACAGTTAATTTAATCTAGCAAAGCATTAAAACCCTGAACCACCAGATCTTTTCGGCGCTGCGTGATTTGTCTGTAGGACTCTGCCAGTTCTCTAGCAAGGCGATCGCCCACTTCATTCGCTTCCATTTTAGAACGGCATTGTTGATACAGTGCTTGGTATCGACTCGACTGAAATAAAGTAGCTGCCAATTCCTCAAAAAGGTCTTCAGCTATGGGTTCATGCCACTTAGAGCAGTCATCATCAGCTTCCAACAGTTGCATTTTAGCCTTACAACGAATAACCGCCCTTTTGGGGTGGTGGTTCACTAATTCCATACCTTATCTATACTCAGCGCAACGATGAAGTGAAGTGTAGCATAAATTTTTGCGTCCTCAACTCAAGTGACTGAGGACGTTTTCTTCATCGCTATGTAAGTTTGCTTAGGCTAATCCTCATTTCTAGCGGTTTTCTCTAGCGCCATTGAGCTGCTGCTATGAGCCAATCTAGAAGGGGTTTAAGGTTGTTATTGACCGCCGTTTCGCCTATTTTGACCGTGTGCTGTCGATCGCCATCACAAACTATTACTTTGTACTGAAAGCGATCGGGCTGAGTCATTTCAGTCGTTGCGGCTGGCAACTCAAAAAAGCCCGAATTCTCTACTAATTGACGCAGTTGGCTGACCTCATTAGAAGATAGAGAATCAGTATTAATCGCTATGGTAATTGGCATACCTGTGACACCACCACTGCGCTCAAGTGAGATATACATTATGTCGCTCTCGATCGCTTCATTTTTCTAGCTTACTCCAACTTGCTGCCAAGCGCTTTGTACTGCCTTTTGCTCATCGCTGTCCTGCCCATAAAGTTGCCCTGCTATTGCGACGGTTGCGTTGGCAGCATCCTTAAAAGTAGAGCTAGGCTGGAGATTACTCTTTAACGTGGCATACCAGATTTTTCCAGTTTTCTCCCAAGCGAAACCACCGATCGCCACAGCAGCTAGATAAAAGGCACGATTGGGAATTCCAGAATTGATATGAACGCCGCCATCATCAAAAGCTCCTTGGAAAAGGTCTTTATAATGAGCAGGCTGGGGGTCTTTACCTAAAACGCGATCGTCGTAGGCTGTTCCAGGTGCTTTCAAAGACCGAAGCGCTATCCCTTGAACCTTGGACGTGAACTGCTCAGTGCCAATCAGCCAATCTGCCTGGTCTACTGTTTGTTGGAGCGATCGCTGTTTGACCAATGTGCCAAACACATCAGCAAACGACTCATTAAGCGCACCCGACTCACCTTTATACTCTAAAGCTGCTTCATAGCCAATAACGCCGTGTGTTAGCTCATGAGCAATAACGTCGATCGCAATGGTAAATCGATTAAAAAATCGACCATCTCCATCTCCATAAACCATCTGATCGCCATTCCAAAAAGCATTCTCATAGTTCACATCGTAATGAACTGTAGCATCTAACCGCAGCCCGCGATCGTCAATAGAATTCCTCTCAAAAATATCCCGGAATAAATCATAGGTTGCACCCGCAGCATCGTAAGCTTCATTCACTGCTGGGTCATCACTAGAGGAATCACCTTCTCCTCGTATCAGTACACCGGGAAGAGAAGTGCTGGTCTTAGCATCATAAATCGTTCGTCGCTTTTGTCCTGGAGAAACAGCAAACGAAACATTTCCTACCACTGCGCGTCTGCCCCGAAACTGTTCTGATGCTCTCAAGGTTTTAAGTGCTAAGTGACGGTGTTCATCATCATCTTGCTGAAGCATTTTATCTAGCATGTGGGGAGGCAGAATACAGCAAATTGGACAGGGCTGTTTTCTAAGAGATTGCCACTCTGGCTTTTTCTGATGTGCCATTACTAATATCCTTTCTTTGATAGCTATACTACTTGCAGCATTGGAACTTTGAAATAGCCGGGTAATGCAGAACTATTCTGAAGCGTGACCCACACTTTTAACCGATAAATACCGGGCTGCTGCAAGATCATTTCAGGAAATAATGCCACTTGAGCAACTTGATCGTCATCTGAAATATGAGTAGTGATATCTCCTAAATCAGTACTCAATCTTGTTGCTAAGTTGTATGCAACGCACTGGGCACGATAGACGAACTGCCGTTCTGCAAAACTCGCAGTATCCCCTACAACTTTCAGCGAGACTTCCAGCATGAATGGCTCATCTTTTTGAATCGCATCTGAAAAAAGTGGATGAGCATTGTCAGCAATCATCTGGGTTTCAGGCTTGTCTATACCAGAAAGTCGAATGACCCGAAGCTGACTGATCTCTACTCCTACGGTCTCCTGTGCAGTCTCCTCTCCATGTGCCTGAACGAGATTATCCTTCAAGCTATCTCCCAGACGCTTCAGCATCCACTGCTGAATTACTTCTGCATCAATAGTAGGAAAAGCCTCCATAGTATCGGTTTCTACATGGTGGAGAATGGCTTGTTGCTCAGAATATCCCTCGCCTTTTCTAGTCTGAAACTCTATTGTAAATGAAGCAAATTTACCCCATGCTTCATCTACTTTTAGATCTGCTTCCAGAATAGAGAAAGGAACAACGGGCATCTGCGCTAATTCTGGTTCTGAGGACGCTAATTCTGGTTCTGAGGATATGGGAAGGGATGTAACAATGACCGAGGGAGAAGCTGGTATTTCTCTCAGTTCTAAAAAATTCTCGTACTCTGCCTGCATCATTTCTTGAAACGAATGATAGCGATCGGCACCAGGTAGCCAATCTCCAAAAAACCAGACTTCCCACTCGCCATTTGGAGTCACTACTTGAGGATTTAAGAGATAGATTGCTCCTTCTCCACGTTTGCTAATTTCTAAAGCTGTTTGTAGATATTCACAGCGAAGTTTGCTGCAATCCTGCACTTCTCCATACACAAAATATTCTTCATCAGAAACAGAAGGCGGCGGAGAACTAGAGTTGGATGATTCGGCAGGGAGATGCCCTGATTTTTCCCAAAACGCATCAATCCATTTTTGATGTTTGACACTAAACCATTCAATTTTTTGAGTAGACCAAAGTTTATTGATAAAAGGGGTAGTTTGTCGCCAACCATTCGTGACTTTCAAAAATGCTCGATAGGAGGGCGGTAACGTTATGTTTAAGCGCGTCTCAGCTTCAGCAATCTGCTGGTCTGTAGCACCGGGATAACCGAGCCAGCCGGACTTTATGACGCTAGACGGCAACTTGTCTCGGTCGGGGGCGATCGCCTCCACTATTTCTTGACTCCACCGCTTTAGAAAGCTTTCCCAATCAAAAATGCTCATGGCTGTAATCCTTAAACGACTTAGAGCATGGAGACTTTGAAATCGCTCAAGGTTGTCGTTGAGCGGGTTACTCAATCATGAGCCATGCATTGCTTTAATCTTGATTAGCATCAGCTATTTCCGTGTTGCTGATACCAGGTTCCTATTTCCTCTTGGGAATAAGAACCTGGTAGGCACAATGTCCTACCAGGTAATTTAGGCTCCTGGAGGGCACCAGGAGAACGTTGTGCTACATCAACTGAAGATCAGTCAGATGTTACTCTTGACCCGCTGGATAAACTTGGAGCAAAACTTCCTCGATATATCCATGACCCCAGATCTTGGTAGTGCAATTGTTTTCAACAGGTCCAACTGTTGCAACTGCACCAATTTCATAGAGTCCACCAGGCATCTTCTGATCCGCAGGTCGGGTCGGTGAAGTTTCTAAATGGTAGCTATACACGCCCTTTTCAGAGAGCTTCGTTGCACTCAGGTTCAGTTCTGCCGCCTTAATCCCGTAGCCTTCCAGCCCAAAGTCAACGTTGATTCGAGTACCCAAACACATCAACAATTCGGTGAGCGGGGTTTTATTGAATTCAACATCAACACTGGCAACAAAGTACTCATCTTCGGCAACGATATACTGAGAGTTAATTGGGTCGGCGGGGTTGGTTCCTAAGCCTCTCACATCCAGATTAGACAGTTTGAAGGTGACAGGTCCAACGATCGTTTGAGAACGAGTTTCCGAGAGAGTTAATTCGTTGGGTTGACATTGAACGTTAATTACTTTCTGGGCAGGGCGAGATGCGCGTGATGCCATTGCTTGCATTTCGTTAGACATGATTCAATATCCTTTGTATGGTTTCAATCTTTTAAATTGAGTTGCTAGCCTGATATAGAAAAGACCCTTAGGTTGCTGCGCTTTTGGTCTTTTACCTTTGGCTTATCAACTGAGTCCATCATCTCAACACCCTAGGTCATTGGACAGTACCCGAACTGAGTAATCTTTTTTTGATTAGGCTATTACGCTGAGATCGGCATCAGCGCGAGGCTTCCTCCTCAAAGCACCCTATCTTCGTAAAAACGAGTACACACAACTCTTAAAAGACCAAGCATAGACACAGCCAGCTCAACCCTGTAAGCTAGACACATTAACACAGGGTTTATTTATCTCGTTGCAACCCCTACAGTGAGAGGTATTTGAACAGATTGCTCAGAAATCCTCCCATCCATAGCTAAACAGATATGGGGTTGGGTATTTTCCTTTAATATATCTAGATTTGGGCTTCGTGATTCTTTACCAAGTCGAGAGAATTGGTGCGTTTCTTTCAGCCCAGCTTAATGCTCTGGAGGCAGTTTAATAATGTTTATTTCCATTCCTCAGATGAATACTAGAAATAATGTTGCTGAGATAAAAAATGCTCAGATAATGTTACATAGTCATTACTCTTTTCAAAAAAATTGTGAACCAGTTGTTTTACCGCAGGCAGTCATTGAGGAGCTAATCGATGGGGTCTTAATCATAACGGAGGAAGGAACGCTAATCTACGCTAATGATTGTGCTCAAAGAATTTTGCGGCAGCTCAATCAAGATGAATCTTCGTTAAATTCTATTCCAAAAGAAGTACAGCATGTTTGTCATACGCTAATTGAGAGCCGTCATCTTTTTCCTAACCAATATTGGTTAATTGAATCTAAGGTTTTTGTTGGAAGTTCGATCGCATTTAACGTGCGGGCAAGATGGCTAAAGCTAGAAAATATGGAACGCTCTTGTATCTTGTTAAATATTCGCGATCGCTACCAAGATATCAAAGATATGGTGAATGAAGAATCTCAAAAATATGGATTAACCTGCCGCGAGAGGGAAGTTTGGCTTCTCCATCAAGCCAACTATACCTACAAACAAGTTGCAGTTGAGCTTCGTATCACTCCTAATACAGTAAAAAAACATGTGAAAAACATTTATTCAAAACAAAAAGCAATGTTTGTATCAGAAGAAGTCTGATATGACGATTCTTCATTAACAGGGTGGGTAAATGATCGCCTCTTGTTTCTGGCGAACTGAATTCACCAAAAAAACGCGCGAACAACTTGCTAATTCTTTGACTCGAATGATTCGCTCCTGAACAATTCCTTGATCCAAAAGCCAAGCGCGAAACGTTCCTGCTAACAGTCCGCACTCAAGCGGTGGGGTGTACCATTGCCTGTCTAGCTCAACGACCAGATTTCCGGTACAAAATTCGGTGAGTTCTCCGTTTTCATTCCACAAAATTACGTCGTCGTAACCAGGGCATTGCTGTTGGGCTTGCGTGTAGATCTGGCGATCGCTGGTTTTGTGGTAGAGGAAAACATTGGTGGAGTCAACTGGGGATGAGGCGAGGCAAACTCGTAAGGGTGTATGAGTTTGAGTGAGTGGAATTGATTCGTGGGTTAAGGTGCCTTGCGGGGAAAGCAGCAGGCGGACTTTTTGGGGTTGGGTTGGAAGGGTTTGGGCGATCGCTTTAAGGTAATTGTGTACTGTTGATTGATCAATTGGGAAGGTAAAATATTGGGCTGATGCAGTGAGTCTTTTGAGGTGCAGGTCTAGTAAAAAGTAATCTTTTTCGGGTGTCCACAGGAGAGTTTCTAGGAGTGAAAATTTGGGCTGTTGGTCGGTAAGAATTTTGGCTTTTGTAAGACATTCTTCAAATTCATCTGTGGCTTGAGAGTCCCAAACGATGCCGCCGCCAACTCCATATTCTGCGGTTTGGTCGTTCTTATTAATGAGGACGGTGCGGATAGCGACGTTGAATTGAGACGTTCTGTTAGGTGTAATAAATCCAATAGTGCCTGTGTATATTTTTCGGGGTATATCTTCTAATTCTGCAATGATTTTCATCGTTTGCAGTTTGGGTGCGCCTGTGATGGAAGCGCAGGGGAAGAGAGCTTGAAAAATTTCGCTGAGAGTGGCTTGGGTGAGGCATTGGACGGAGGAAGTCATTTGCCAAAGGGTGGGGTATTGTTCGATGTTAAAAAGGTTAGTGACTTTAACGGTGCCAAGTTGAGCGACGCGTCCTAAATCGTTGCGAATCATGTCTACAATCATGATGTTTTCGGCTTGATTTTTTTCAGAATTTCGTAGCCATTGGGCAAGGAGGCGATCGCCGTCATGAGTCAGCCCGCGTGGAACGGTGCCTTTCATCGGTCGGCAGTGAATTTCGTGGTTATTTTGGTGAAAAAAAAGTTCAGGAGAGGCACAGCAAATTGCCCAGTCTGGGGTTTCAATGAAGGCTCCATATTGGGCGTTTTGGGCAAGCTGGTTGAAGTATTGCCAGGGGTTTTGTTGGAACTGGGCGTTGAGGCGAAAGGATAGGTTGACTTGGTAGGTAAGACCTTGGCGAATGTAGGATTTAACTTGGTCGAAGGCTTGCTGATACTGAGGTCGAGTAATGCTGGGTGTCCAGTGGAGGGACTGGGATGGGGACGGTGGCGGAAGCTTGATGGCTTCGGGTTTGAGATAGAGTCCAAACCAGGCTAGGGGAAAGGGGGTCGTTTTGACAGCGAAACCAGGGTCAAAGGCACAAGAGGCTTCATAGCTTAGAAAGCCTGCGGCGTAGAGGTGATGTTGATCTATTTGTTGCTGGAGGGTTTCTAAGAGGGAAAGAACTTGCTTAGGAGTGTGAGCTATGAGGATAGCTACGGGATCACGAAAGTCAAGCCAGGTTTGGCTTTGGGCATCATGGATGATGACGGTAGGTGCGGGGAGTGCCATGCTAATCTCTATTCACGAGGTTTTGCACTGATTGGACTAAGGTGAGACTGTAGGGTTGCTGTGCGAAGGCTTGAGCGTAGGATGCTGTAAGGTAGGGTTGATAAGCTTTATCCTGATTAATGTACGCTTTGAAGAATGCTGTGTTGAACGTTTTGAGATAGTCTTGCGTGACTTTGAAAAGCTCATCGGAGAGCATGGCGCGGTTGGTGCCCGTGACGCGATCGATTAACCGTAAAATTACACGGGTATGGGGCAGTCCTTGGGATACAACTAGATACTTGTGGGGGGATGGTAAAGCGTTAAACATGGGAACCTGTTCGAGAACGAGGGGTGTAACGATGTCTTCGTTAGTGGCTTGCCAGAAAACGGGGATGTGAACGTGGCTAATGCCTTGGCTCCCATAGATATGTTTGCTGGATGGGACGAATAGAAATATAGCTTTGATGCGATCGTCCTTTAACTGATAGTTTTGATGGGGAAGTTCTAGGACACGACATTGGTAGAGAATGGCAATGTTGATGATGTTAATGTGGTTACCACAGTCTTGTTCTAGCTGGTTAAAGTTGATGGTTGCGCCTGCTAAAGCAAGGGCTGCGGTGCCACCTAGGGAGTAGCCAAACATCCCAACTTGTTGCAGGTTAAGTTGATTGTTAAATTCGCTGGCATTGCGTCGGGTGAGTTCATCTAGCACGAAGGAAACGTCTAGGGGGCGATCGATAAAGTCTTGGCTATCAAAGTTTTCGCTATAGAGTCCTTTGAAAAAGTCTCTCTGACGCTGGGCGTTGCTACCGGGATGATCGAGAACTATAGCCGTGAAGCCTTGGGAAGCGAGGTGTTGAGCGAGGTCTTTGAATTGGTTACGTTCGCCGCCTAGACCACCAGAAATCAGGATGATAGGGGTTGAAGTTGAAGTCTCGGGGCGGTAAAGATCGACTGTGAGGGGGCGATCGCGTTTCTCGTCTTTCAAACTTAGTGTTTGCATTGCTACGGCTAATGTTCCAGGTTGCCGTAAATCAGGTAATTGAGTTGGATTGACTGGAGATTCAGATTGAGCAATTTTTGCGGTTTCCTTTTCTAGATCGGCAACAAAGGTATCGGTTTCCTGAATAGTTGTTTTGAGTTGGTTAACAAGTTTTAGGGTGCGTGGCAGATCGAGGCGGAGGTCGGTGGGAAATTTTTGGAGGAAGTTGAGGAGGCTGAGTCCTTGAGGGTCTGCGGCGGCTTGGAGGAGGGCGGCGCGGATGGCGTAGAATCCATTTTGGCGATCGGGCGTTTGAATCAGGTCGCCGATACGTCTGATTAGTCTTTCGGTAGTGACGGTGTAGGCGACGCGAGAAAGAGTAACAGGATTAACTTCGTTTTTAAGACGGAGGAGATTTCTGATTTGGGCTTGCCGTTCGGGGCTGAAGCGATTGAGGATGAATTTTAGATTGGGGGGGATAGTGCCAGTTTGGGCGAATTGGTTGAGATCGTCTACAGCAATGGAGAAGTCGAAGGGTCCGTAGTTGAGGTAGATGCGCTCGGCGGCTTTAGCGGGAGAGGCGATCGCAATAAGAGCAATAAGAATGATAGTGGTGAGCCAGAGTTGGGGTTTGCGGATCATCGTTTGAGCAGTAGGTATAGGCTTCTTTTGAGTTTGCCTCGCAGGAGGGAGAGATAGCGGTGGGCGTGGGTAGTAGGGGTAAGGTATTTTTTGAGCAGGGTAGTGATGTCATGGGGTTGGGGCGATCGCCATTCTGCCACTAAATTTAGCTGCTGGGTTAGAAATTTTTCTTGGCAGGTTCGGCGCTGAATTTTGCCGCTGGAGGTCTTAGGAATACTGCCCGGTTTGAGGAAGGCGATCGCGTAGACATCAATGAAGTGTTGATCGAAGACTGCCCAGCGGATGGCTTCTACAGTAGCTTCTATGTCTAAACTGTGGCGATGATGGCGATCGACTTCCAGGGCGATGACAAGTTTTTCTTCCCCCTCTATGGGTATGGCGAAGGCGGCGCTGGCATTAGGGCGGAGGGCGGGATGACAGGTTTCGACGGTTTGTTCGATGTGTTGAGGATAGTGGTTGAAGCCCCAGAATACAAGGATTTCTTTAAGCCGACCTGTGATGTAAAGTTCCTGGTTTTTGAGAAAACCGAGGTCGCCAGTACGCAGAAAGGTTTGGTTAGGGTAGTTTTCGAGGGTGGCTTGGAAGGTCTGTTGGGTTTGTTCGGAAAGGTTCCAATAACCCTTGCCAATGCCTGAACCAGTCACCCAGATCTCGCCGATTTGGTCTGGATGACAAGGCGTAAGAGTCTGGGGATCAACAATAACGATTTGAGTGTCTAACCAACTGCGACCACAGCCAATGATGGGGCGGGTGTCGGGATGAGTGGCACTGGTTTCGACTACTTGGTTTTCTTTGAGCAGGACTGGGTTGAGGTAGATGATAGTTGGGGGATCGCTCTTAATGCCGCCCGTGATCAGGAGCGTAGCTTCTGCCATGCCGTAGCAAGGATAAAAGGCGTGGGGACGGAAGCCGGATGGGGCAAAAGCCGTGGCAAATTGGGTAAGGGTCTGAATACGGATGGGTTCGGCCCCAGTAAAGGCGACTTCCCAATGGCTCAGGTCGAGGGTTTGACGTTGTTGAAGGGTCGTTTGGCGACAGAGGAGATCGTAGGCAAAGTTAGGCGCGCCGCTGGTAGTGGCTTGGTAATGAGACATGGCTTGAAGCCAGCGGATGGGCTTTTGAATAAATGCCAGGGGGGACATAAGGATGCTAGGAATGCCGAGGTGCAAAGGCTGAAGGACGTTGCCAATGAGTCCCATATCGTGAAAAAGGGGGAGCCAGCCGACGCTGATGGTGTTTGAGGTGCTGCCAAAAGCGACTTCTAGAGTTTTTTGGTTGCTACGGATGCAGGTGTGGGTAACCATTACGCCTTTAGGGATGCCTGTGGAGCCGGAGGTGTATTGCAGGAAGGCAAGATGTTCGGGTGTGATGGTGGGTAAGGGCGATCGCTCCCCAGAAGTAAGTTGATTGGTGATGATCCAGTATTGAGGGTTGAGAGAACGCAGCTTTGGGCGGAGGATGGCTTCAGTCAGAATGACTTTGGCTTGGGCGGAAGTTAGGCGAGCTTGTAGATCAGTGAAGTCTTGTTGGTTGCGGGGAGGATGGCAGGGAACGGCAATGACTCCGGCGTAGAGGCAGGCGTAGAAGGCGGTGATGAATTCTAGTCCTGATTCATACGAGTAGATGAGAAGTGCTCTTTCATTGGCATAAGGGGCGAGATGTGTGGCGATCGCCTCAGCTTTTTCTGCTAGCTCTCCGTAGGTGAGAGGAGTCGGATCTAGTTCGCCGTTTTTTAGAAATATGTAGGCGACCTGGTTTGCCTGGGTTTGGGCGCGGTGGCGTAATAGGTCTACTACAGTTTGCATGGGGTCTGAGTGAGTTCTAGGCTTGCTGATGAAGGGGCGATCGTAACTTCAGATTATTATCAGGCTGTCGGGAGTGATTCGTCAGGAGTTTTTATGAAAATTGCGATTTTGAGTTCTGGATTTTTACCAGTAGTCGATGGGGTGACGGTGGCTCAAATGAATCGGTTGCGGTGGCTGAGTCGATGGGGACACGAGGTACTGTTATTTTGTCCTGATTATCAGCCAATTGAGGGGATTTATCCAAATTGGCGGGAGTTTACAGGCGAGATCTTGCCAGGAGTGAGGGTTGTGAATTTAGCAAGTACGCCTTACCTGGGAATTGAATTTGAGCGAAATGTTAGCTCGAAGTCTTATGAGAGAGTGCTGCGGGAGTTGGCAGCGTTTCAGCCGGATGTGATTCATGTGGATGAGGCGGAGCGGTTAGCAAATGGATTTTTTAAGTTTCCAGGAGTAAAGTTTGCTAAGAAGGCAGGGATTCCTTGCGTAAGTTTTTTCCATACTAATTTTGTGGAGTATGCAGAAGACTTTTTAGAAGTTCCTGTGCCAATTTTGAAGGGATTGCAATTTATTTTGAAGCGGCTGTTTGCTTGGGTTTACAACGCTTACGACGTGACGCTGGTGGGAAGTCATGATGCGTATGAGAAGGTGACGCGGATGGGAATTAGAAATGGATTACGGGGAGATTTTTTGGGAGTTGATTTGGAACTGTTTGGGGCTGAGTTGCGGGAACCGAATTTCTTTGAGCAGCAATATGGGTTAGGGGAGATGGCGGAAAAGGTGAAGTTGGTGTTTGTGGGGCGGTTAACGCCGGATAAGGGCTGGAGGTTTGCAATGAATGCGCTGGAGCAGATGGCACGGCAGCAAGACATGAGCCATGTTGCGATTTTGATTGCGGGGGATGGGGAAATGCAGGCTGAAATTGCGGAGCGGTTGGGAGGGTTGGCACATTTTTTGGGGCGGATTCCGCCAGATGATATTCCAGCTTTGTTGGCAAATTGTGATGTACTGGTGACGACTTCGGAGAAAGAGACGCGAGGGTTGACAATTTTGGAGGGTTTTGCGGCAAAAATTCCGGCGATCGCCCCTAACGCAGGAGGAGTTACTGACAGTATCAAGGATGGTGTCAATGGATTTTTATTTGTGCCGGGAAATGTAGATGATTTTGCAGAGAAGTTGAATCGCTTGATTAGTGATCCCAGATTGCGCGAGGAGATAGGACTAAGGGGAAGAGAATCAGTGCGAGAGCTGGACTGGGAGCAGACTACGGGGAATTTGCTAAAAGTCTGGGAGCGGGAGATAGCCCGGAAGCGCGTTTAGCGTGTAGCTCTACAAACTGGCACAACTTGTCAACGAAGGGTGCGAGGGCATGGTTTATTAATCCCAAGCATTTAGAGGAAGGTGATGAGTTCTTCTGAGCGAGTGGTGAAGCCAACCTTAATCGATATTTTGCGCGATCGGGCGCTTCGTCAGCCAGAGCAGGTTGCTTATACTTTCTTGGTGGATGGGGAAACTCAAGCGATTAGTCTGACTTATGGGGCTTTGGCTCGGCGCGTGGGGGCGATCGCAGAACGGTTGCAGAACTGCTGTCGCCAGGGCGATCGGGCGTTGTTGCTATATCCGCCTGGGTTAGATTATGTTGTGGCTTTTTTGGGCTGTTTGAGTGCTGGGGTAGTGGCAGTTCCAGCTTATCCGCCTCGCCCAAATCGTTCTCTGAATCGATTGGTAAACCTGGTAATAGATTCTGGGGCGACGGTGGTATTGACTACGCCTGAGATTTTGACTCGGCTAGATCAATTGCCGGAGCTACAGGGATTAAAGGGGCTGGCTGAAGAGAATTGGGGCGAGGGAGAATTGCCGGAGGTGGCGCTAGGAAATTTGGCGTTTTTGCAGTACACATCGGGTTCAACTGATGTGCCCAAAGGAGTGATGATATCGCATAGCAATTTGCTGCACAATTTGGCGGGAATTCAGGCGCGATTCGGGTATTCGGCTGAAAGTCGAGGATTGATTTGGTTGCCGCCCTATCACGATATGGGGTTGATTGGTGGAGTATTGCAACCGCTGTATGGCGGGTTCCCGGTCGTGTTGATGTCGCCGCTAATGTTTATGCAAAGTCCAGTGCGATGGCTACGGGCGATCGCCCACTACAAGGCGACAACAAGTGGAGGACCCAGTTTTGCCTACGAGCAGTGTGTGCGAAAGGTGAAGCCGGAGCAAGTGGCAGATTTAGATTTAAGCGGGTGGCAAGTAGCGTTTAATGGGGCTGAGCCGATTCAGTCTGAGATCTTAGAGCAGTTTGCTGAGTTGCTAAAGCCCTGTGGGTTTCGGCAGGAGGCGTTTTTCCCGTGCTATGGGATGGCAGAGGCGACGTTGATGGTAGCGGGGAAGGGTAAGGGAATGCCAGTAGTGAAGCGTTTACAGAAGTCGGCGTTAGCGAGACATGAGGCGATCGCGGCTGACCAAGACGAGACAGATTGTTTTCAAGCCGTAAGTTGTGGGCAAAGTTTATCAGGTCAGGTGTTGCAGATTGTGCATCCTGAAACATTGCAGATTTTGCCGGATGGTCAAGTGGGAGAAGTTTGGGTGGCGGGGACGAGTGTCGCGCTAGGGTACTGGAACCGGCAGGAGGAGACGGGCAAAACCTTTGGGCTGACTTTGCTAAGTGGTGGAGAGAACTCGTTCTTGAGGACGGGAGATTTGGGCTTTTTGGACAGAGACGAATTATTTGTGACGGGTCGGCTAAAAGATTTATTAATTATTCGAGGAAAAAACTATTATCCTCAGGATATTGAAAAAATTGTTAAGAATTGTCACTCATCAGTTTCCCTTAACTCTGGTGCGGCGTTTACGGTAGAAGTAAACGGATTTGAGCAACTTGTGGTGATGCAAGAGGTCAATCGAACCGCACTGAATAATTTAGACGGGAACGAAGTGGTGGGATCAGTTCGCCAAGCGATTTCAGAACATTATGACTTGCAGGTTTATGATATCGTTTTATTAAAGCCCGGAAAGATTCCCAAAACATCTAGTGGGAAAATTCAGCGGTCTGTGTGTCGGATGAATTTTGTGGCGGGCACAGTTGAGGAGATTTGGCATTGGACAAACGCTGCCTCTCAGGAAGACGTAAACCAGATGCATTTGTGGGTCGAGCCTACAAAACTTGAGCTACCAACAAAGTTAGAGGTTGAGGATTGGTTGATTGCCAACCTGGCAGTTTACCTAAAAGTTCAGCCTGACGAGATTGATATCAGTCAGCCGTTTGCTTACTACGGGCTGGATTCGTCGGTTGCAGTTAGCTTAACGGGGGATCTAGCTGATTGGTTACATTTAAAACAACTCGACCCCATGCTCTTTTGGGAGTATCCTAATATAGAGGCATTAGCTCAGCACTTGGTTAGTATCCATTTGTAGAACTTATAAGATTCGTCAAGATTCGTTAAAGGTCGCGATCGCCAGGATTAGTAAATTCTATCGATTGCTTTATCCCCAATGCATATCTTCCCATCCTGTGCTAATGTCCTCATAGGATTATTTTCGGCTGTGCACGTGGTTATTTACGTTTCTCCGAATCTAACTCTCTATACCCCCTCTGATTCTGGAGATTGATTTCATGTCGATTTATGTCGGTAACCTATCCTTTGAAGCAACACAGGATGACCTGACTCAAGTATTCGCTGAGTACGGAACCGTAAAGCGCGTTCAACTGCCCACCGATCGAGAAACAGGTCGGATGCGCGGCTTTGCGTTTGTGGAAATGAGCACAGATGCTGAAGAAACTGCCGCTATTGAAGCGCTAGATGGTGCTGAATGGATGGGTCGTGACCTTAAGGTCAACAAAGCTAAGCCTCGTGAAGAGCGTGGTTCCTCCGACAGAAGCTGGGGCGGTGGCGGCGGCGGCGGCGGTGGTAACCGTGGCGGCGGCGGCGGTGGTGGCGGTTCTCGCCGTTACTAAAATCGTGGTCTAGGTTTTTCTAAAGATCTAGTGTTTGAATGTTGCAGGTAGGTCGTTGACCTACCTCATCTTTATTTTTGGGGCAATTTTACTGCTCCGGCTCGTTCATTTTGAGAGGCAATCGCATGGCTCAAATTATTCTCGGTGAAAATGAAGGGATTGAGTCAGCACTCCGTCGTTTCAAGCGTAAGGTTTCTAGGGCAGGAATTTTTCCTGATA
>JBBRCV010000063.1:0-23500 GCA_038204505.1 Elainellales cyanobacterium | reverse complement strand
CCAGAACCCCTTGCTGTTGATAGGATTGCGTCCATTTACTAATGAATCCTGAACTGACGGATAAAATCTCCTGGATCTCTCGGTGCTTATAGCCCTGTTCATACATGTGAACTGCAACCGCTCGTTTTAACTCCCGTGGGTCAGGGTTGCTCTCGATAAAAGATTTTAGAGTGCTAGTCACTTTGTGTTTTTCTATGGAGTCATCTTACTTCCTCCATAATCTCACATATGACTTAGGATTGCTATACATTTGGCATCAACTGATTGAAACCTATATCGAAGCCAGTGGTATTAGTTGGATGCATCTGCATCCCAATGCCTTTATGCAAAACTTCTTTGGAGCAGTGCAGGATGGTAAACTGCAAATGTTTTTTGGACAAGAACGAGTCGGGCTAGTCGATTGTTTTGATTTAGCGCGGGTGGCAGCAGCAGCGTTGCGTGAACCGACTAAACATATAGGGCAACGCTACTTCCTCAGCGTCGAAGCGCTGACTATGCCTGAAGCGGCACAGATTCTCTCAGAGGAACTGGGTCAAGCGATCGCCTACGAACCCTTACCCGCATCTGATTTACGCAAACTGCCGATCGGGCAAACAATGGAATCGGCATATTTTGAGTGCATTGTGCGTCAGATGGAACTGCTACAAGCTGGACAACTGCCTGACTTTGCCGATACCTATGACAATATTCCGCAGATTATCGGGCAACCGCCCATTTCTTTCCGCAAGTTTATTCAGCAAAACTTGGCTGAGTTCAAGTAGCCTACGAAGAATGTCATCCACTGACTTAGCAGCTTACCTGCGGCAACTGCTTGAACTCGTTAAACTAACCTCGTAATTATTATCAGGAAAATTTTCATGTCTACCACCATCACCGTGACTGAATTACCCGATCGCTATGCCGCCGGGGAACGAGATTTTAGAGGCGCAAACTTGAGCGCGATCGACTTAAGAGAAGCGAACTTGAAGGGAATTGTCCTCCAGAGCGCTAACCTTCGGGATGCTAATTTTCTTGAATCTAATTTAACAGAAGCTGATTTGGGCAAGGCGGACTTGAGTCAGGCGAGCTTGCAGAAAGCGGATCTAACTCAGGCAAACTTGGAAGGTGATTTGTGCGGTGCTAATTTAAGGGGAGCTGATTTGTTTCAGGTGCATCTTAAGGAGGCATATTTTGATGAAAAGACCCAATTTGACCCTGGGTTTGATCCCATTGCGCTTGAGATGCAGCACTCAGAGTAAGTTGGGTATGAGCTACAAAATTCTCTGCTATTGGTGCTGAAGAACTTGCCAGTTAACTAGTCTATGAGGACATTGACCGATGCTGTGTGTCGAAGAACTCTCCAAGCTTGAAGTATTTCAACAACTGCCCCAAGAACGACTGTATTGGGTGTGCGATCGCGCTCAAAAAGTCGAGCTAGCTACTGGAGAAACTTTGGTGCACGAAGGGGATGCTGCACAGGGAGTGTTTGTTTTAACTGCGGGTCAAATTGGGATTACGCGGATCAGCGAAGGCGTGGATATTCCGATCGGACAATACAAAGCACCAGAATTCTTTGGAGAAGTGCCGATTCTTACGGATGAACCTGTGGCGATTACATTACATGCTCTCACGGGCTGTCTGACTTACAAAATTGTGGGCGATGACTTTCGCACCTTACTTCACGAGTGTCGGGATTTTGAACGGGTTGTGTTCCGAGTGATGGCGCGGCGACTGCGCGGAGTCGAATCCTTTATTCGGGGTCGAGAGAAGATGGCAGCATTGGGAACGCTATCGGCTGGGTTAGCTCATGAGTTGAATAATCCAGCAGCAGCCGTTGTTCATGCCTTAAGAGATGTGATTCCAGCAATCATGGAGCTACAGCGGATGAATCTGGTTTACGGGCAGCACCAGACTGATGAGGCACATACTCAGCAATGGCTCAAAGCCCGCGATGAGGGCTACGAGGCGATCCTGCACGATCGCCTGGACTCGACGATGTTAAGCGATCGCGAGGAGGAGTTGTTAGAGTGGTTGGAAGCTTATGGGGTTGCCAATGCCTGGAACTTAGCTGAACCGTTGGCGATCGGGGGTATGACGATCGAGACGTTAGACGCCCTTACTGCCCGCTGGCGGAATGATCCCACGGAACTGAGAGACCTGGGCGTGCGGTGGCTAGCACTCTCGTTTGATGTCATGTCGATGATTAAAAGCGGGCTGCACGGGGCAGAACGGATCACTGCACTGGTGCAATCGATGAAGGCTTACTCCTATCTGGATCAAGGAGTGCAGCAATTGGTGGATGTGTATCAGGGAATTGAGGATACGCTGCAAATCTTTTCGCATCGGCTGAAGCCGGGGATTGAAGTTCGCCGCTGCTATGATCGCAGCCTGCCTCAAATCAATGCTTACGGCAGTGAACTCAATCAGGTGTGGACGCACTTAATTGAGAACGCGATCGATGCGATGGATGGCAAAGGTCGCCTCAAAATCACAACGACACGAGATGGCAACTCGGTTTGCGTTGAAATCATGGATTCTGGCACAGGCATTCCGCCGGAAATTCAATCGCGCATCTTCGAGTCTTTCTTTACCACGAAACCTGTGGGCAAAGGCACTGGGCTAGGCTTAGATATTGCCAGGCGGATTGTGGAGAATCGTCACCAGGGAACGATCGCTCTGGAGTCGCAGCCAGGTGAAACTCGCTTCTCAGTTCGCTTACCCTTGGCGACTTTGAAAACACAAAGAACTGATTAAGCAACATTCTGGACTAATGAGAGTTGGTTGATTAATTGTTCTATTTGTGGTGTAATGCTGCTCGTATTTCCTACCTTTTCTTGAATCAGTAAACAGGCTGCAAAGCGGGCAACATTGACTAGAGTTTCTGCTTCTTCGGCTCTCTCTGGCAAGAGTTCAGGTACAGTCCATTCCACATAGCGCTGAAGTCTACGAAGCCGCAAGTTATGGCAATCGATCGCTGAGGAACGTTCGTGAAACAATTCCTCTGAAGCATTGTTGAGAGCAATATCGCTGTCAGCTTCTATCTCAGTTTTCAGAGCTTTGAGTTCCGCAATGATGTGTGACAGGCGGGCACTCAATGCAAGTGGAGTAAATTGAGCTTGTAAATCTGTCCACTCTGGCTTAACTGCCTGCATAGTGATCTCCAATTAACAGAGCGACAATTTGGTTGATCCGTGATCGAATGGTAGCATCTTGAACAATCATCAGGCGATTTCCTTGACTAGGACGAATATTAATAATCGAGTCGTATTCTATCCGTTGAATCGTCAAATTAATTCCAACCCCCAAATATTTTGCTGACTGCTGTTAATGTTCAGTAATGCTGCCTCAAATTCAGCATGAGATTCCCCGCCTCCCGCTAAAATTTCACGTTCCACATCCACTGCTAATTTAATGTAATCTCCAAACATTCTTGACATCTGATAAATCTCAGCAGCAGTTGCAGGTTTAGTGATGATACAAATCATGAACAGGAGCTACAGGTTGATTGATCAGGTCTAAATAACTGTACCAGTCAATATGTAGACTTATTTAGGCATGACCGACTTTGATACTAGTCCCAAATCTAGAAGAGGTTTCAGGCAGAGGAAATTCCGTTAAATAGAGCCGCGTTGCCTCTTTTAAAACCGCGATCGCCTGCTCGATCGTTTCCCCTTGAGCGATGGTGCCAACTTCTGAACGTTCAGTAATGTACATAAATCTTTAGAATTAAGTAAACCTTCGATTGCAGGTGATCCTCATGGCTAAACCCGTCATTCTGACTGTTGATGATGATCCAGAAGTTTTGCAAGCCGTAGCGCGAGATCTGCGGCAGCAGTATGGCGATCGCTTTCGGATTATGCGTGCCGATTCGGGTGCAACGGCGATCGAAGCCACCCAAAAGCTCAAGCTGCGGAACGAACCCGTTGCCCTGTTTCTCGTCGATCAGCGGATGCCTCAGATGAATGGAGTCGAGTTTCTAGAGCAGGCGCTAGAGATTTTCCCGGATGCAAAACGAGTGCTGCTAACGGCTTACGCCGATACTGATGCGGCGATTCGTGCCATCAACAGTACGCAGATTGATTACTACCTGCTGAAGCCGTGGGACCCGCCAGAAGAACGACTCTACCCAGTTTTGAATGATCTTTTGGATGATTGGTTTGCCAGCTTTCGTCCAGCCTTTGAAGGTATTCGTATGATCGGCAATCGCTGGTCGCCGCAGTCGCACGACATGAAAGACTTTCTAGCGCGAAACCAGATTCCGTATCAATGGCTGGACATTGAATTGTCTGAAGAGGCGCAAAAACTAGCGACCTTTGCTGACTGCGATCGCCGCTCTCTGCCTCTGGTGCTTTTTAGCAATGGCGACAGTTTGGTACAGCCGTCGATCGCCCAGGTTGCCGAGAAAATCGGACTGCGGACTCAGGCTGAAAAGCCGTTCTATGACTTAATCATCGTCGGCGGTGGACCTGCCGGACTTGCAGCTGCCGTTTATGGTGCATCTGAAGGACTGCATACGGTAATGATTGAACGCGAAGCGCCTGGAGGACAAGCGGGAACCAGTTCGCGAATTGAGAACTATCTCGGCTTTCCATCAGGCTTAAGTGGCAACGATTTAGCCCGTCGCGCCGTGACGCAAGCCAAACGCTTTGGCGTAGAGATTCTTAGTCCTCAAGAGGTGACGGGAATGCGCGTGGAAGATCCCTACCGCTTCATTACTTTGTCCGATGGCAGTGAAATTAGCTGCCATGCGCTGATTCTGGCACTGGGCGTGTCGTGGCGACAGCTTGATGTGCTGGGACTCGATCGTCTCACTGGAGCAGGCGTGTATTACGGAGCAGCACAGACCGAAGCACTCAGTTGTAAGGATGAAGATGTCTACATCATTGGCGGTGCCAACTCTGCTGGGCAAGCAGCGATGTATTTCTCAAAGTATGCTCGCCAGGTGACAATGCTGGTACGCAGTGAGTCACTGACTAAAAGTATGTCACAGTATTTGATAGAGCAGATTGCCGAAACGCCAAATATCGCCGTGCAGACCCATTCGAGTGTAGTAGAAGCGAAAGGGGAGACAAGTTTAGAGGCGATCGTCATTAAAAACGCAATCACGGGTGAACTTGCAACGGTTCCCGCTGTGTCTTTGTTTATCTTTATTGGTGCCGTTCCGCGCACGGAATGGCTGGATGGATTGGTGGAGCGCGACGATCGCGGCTTCGTGATTACAGGATCTGACTTAAAAAGTGGAGCCAGGCGATCGAGCGCTCATCGTCCGAAGGGCTGGCGGCTCGATCGTGATCCCTATTTGCTCGAAACTAATATTCCCGGTGTGTTTGCGGTGGGCGATGTGCGGCAAGGCTCTATTAAGCGTGTGGCATCGGGGGTTGGTGAAGGTTCAATCTGCGTTCAGTTTGTGCATCAGTATCTCGCTAACGTGGGATCTTAAAGCGAGGTGCCCACGAGTTAAGGAGATAAATATGGAGTCAGCAGGAAAATCGAGTGCAGTAGGAACACCGATATCCGATCTCGAAATAGATACAACGCTTGTCTATAGTTTGTTGGTAGACCAGCATCCAGATCTGACGCATCTACCGATTCACCTTATTGATGCTGGCTGGGACAATGCAATGTTTCGACTGGGCAACGAATTGTCTGTACGACTTCCACGTCGAAAAGTAGCAGCAACACTCATCGAAAATGAGCAGATCTGGCTTCCACTCCTGGCAGATCAGCTTCTTATTCCTGTTCCAACTCCTTATAGATTAGGCAAGCCAGCACTGGGTTACCCCTGGCGATGGAGTGTGTTACCGTGGCTGACTGGTATGCCTGCTGATCAAGATGAACCTCATGCAAACGAGGCAAAACGCTTTGCTTCATTTCTACGGTCATTGCATGTGCCTGCGCCATTCAATGCGCCACTAAACCCGTTGCGGGGCGTACCCTTGCATCAACGGGCGGCGGTTGTGGAAGAACGGATGCAACGACTTGAAATAAAAACCAACCTGATTACGCAAACGATCAAGAATACTTGGAATGAAGCTTTGAATATACCTGTTGACGTTAATGCAAAATGGCTACATGGAGATCTTCACGCTCGGAACGTATTAGTTGAGAATGGTATAATTACAGGCATCATTGATTGGGGTGATATTACTTCAGGCGATATTGCAACAGATCTTGCTTCAATATGGATGATCTTTTCTGATCAAAATGCCCGCCAACAAGCGATCGCAGAATACGGCAATGTTTCTGACGCAACCCTACAACGCGCTAAGGGATGGGCAATACTTTTTGGTGTCATGCTGCTGGATACAGGACTGATTGATCACCCAAGGCACGCAACAATGGGAGAGAAAACATTACGTCGTGTTCTTGAAGATGGATAACAGATAATGCGAAAGCTTCTACTGTCTATTGCCACAACACTTCTGTGTACAGAATCATTTTTAGAGAACCACATCCCCTCATGCAAATTGATATCTTACGCCGATCGCCATTGTTCTCAAATCTGAGTGACGAGCAGGTGCAGTGTGTTGTGGAACTGGGAACCGAAATCAGGCTCGACTCTGGTACTCAAATCGCTAATCAAGGTGATCCCCCCGATGGCTTCTATATCATCCTTGAAGGTCAGACTGAATGGACGCACAACGTGCGTGGAGAAGTCGTTCCGGCGGTAACATTGGGCGCAGGAGAGGTGTTTGCTGAACTGATTTTGCTGCTGGATCAACCCTATCCTACCAGTGGACGAGCAATCACAGATGTACAGTTGTATAAGCTCACGCCCGACGACTTCTGGAAAATGCTGTCACTGTGCCCCAGTCTGATGCGGCGCATTCTTAAAGTGGCAGTCGAGCGCACGCGAAGCGAGCCGAAGGCACCGCAAATCCACGAAACCGTCACCCAGCAGCAGGCAAAATTGATCTCCCTCGGCACCTTATCAGCAGGGCTTGCTCACGAGTTAAACAACCCTGCCGCCGCCGTTCGCAGCAACGTTAACAATCTGGAAGCGGCATTACAAACCCTACCCTCGCTGGCGCTCAAACTGCACCAACAGCCCATGACCGAAGAGCAGATTGACTTTCTAAGCAACTTGTATCAGGGAGCGATGGCGACTGCGCTCAGTGCCGCTCCTCTGGATGTGATCGCCCAAAGTGAAGCGGAAGATGCAGTTAGCGATTGGCTCGAAGCGCATGAGGTGGTAAATGCGTGGAAGCTGTCTCCCATGCTGGTGACAGCCGGACTGGACACGGCGCAATTGGATCAAGTAACTGCTCATGTCACGCCCGATTGTTTAGGCTGTGTACTGACATGGCTGGAAACCACGCTCACGGGCATCAAGCTGTTAGAAGACATTAAGCTCGGCTCCACGCGGATTTCGGAGCTAATCACCGCTATGAAAAACTACTCCTACATGGATCAAGCGCCGCTCCAAAAAGTCGACGTGCATGAGGGGATTGAGAACACGCTGATTATCTTAAAGCACAAGCTGAAATATGGCGTGGTAGTAGAGCGCGAGTATGGAGAATTGCCTCGCATCTGTGCGTACGGTCCGCAGCTCAATCAGGTGTGGACGAATTTGATCGATAATGCCGTTGATGCTACTAATGGCAAAGGACATCTATGGATTCGCACTGCGCTGGATGATGAGTACATTTTGGTGGAAATTGCTGATGATGGTGCTGGCATTTCACCGGATGTGCGATCGCGCATCTTCGACCCGTTTTTCACCACCAAAGGGGTTGGTAAAGGCACAGGCTTAGGACTTGACATTGCACGTCGGATTGTAGTTGGACAACACAAAGGTAAGATCAGCGTTGAGTCTCAGTCGGGCGATACGCGCTTTCAAGTGCGATTGCCTCTAAACTTATCAAGCAAAACGAATGCGGAGCAAAAGTAATGAGCAAACCCTGCACTCATCTCGACCAAATCCATCCCGTGACACCGAGCGCGAATGGCTGTGAGGAATGCCTGGCGATGGGCGATCGCTGGGTGCATCTACGTCTCTGCCAAACTTGTGGGCATGTGGGCTGCTGTGATTCATCGAAGAATAAACATGCGACCCAGCATTTTCATGCCACTAACCATCCGATTATCAAGTCTTTGGAGCCTGGCGAAGATTGGAGTTGGTGCTACATCGACCAAACCTCTGTTTAATTCGTAGTTATGATGCAACCCCTCACTCAGATTCCAACGTCTCCTGCCCAAGGGAGACACCCTCGCTTACGCATCGCTATGGATGAAGAAACGAGTAGCCACACGAGTTGGGTTGAATTATTCTTCGATTTGGTCTCTGTTGTCGTTATTGCCGAACTCAGAGAGTGTTTGTAAACGAGTATTAAGTCGTTCTAGCTTTTCATTTTTACGATTATTAGTCAATCGTCTGAGCATGAGTCGAATTATTGCAATATAGACCATCTCTTCATGATTTTCAGGTACCCGTTCGTAGTATCGGGTTAAACCTCGAGAATTCTCAAGCCATGCCCAAGTCCGTTCTACCACCCATCTCCAAGGTTGCACCTGAAACCCTTTCCCCTCAGTCTTTTTCACCACTTCTAAAGGCATTCCGTAAACTGCCTCTAAATCTTCTTCTAAATCTCCCACATATCCCTGATCAGCCGAGATTTTAGCCATTCGATCATTCTGCTCTATCATCCCAAATAGAACCCAAGGCGCTAGTTTGACATCAGCCGTATTCGCCGCACTGACACTTCAGCACCAGTCCCAACCCATCAGAGACAATTGTTCGCTGCCGCTCCTTTACCTTTCTGAACCCGTCAACTCCAATTCCCTCGCCCTTTTTGCCCCAGTCGTACGGACTGGCTATCAATGATCCTTAAATCTCGCCCTTCTGCCTCTCGAACTCTGGAGACCAGTACGGGGTTATTTGCATAACCCCTCAAAAGGGGTAGTGTTCTAGCGATTATCTTGAAGGTCAAGGGAATGTTTCACGGACATTCACGATAATCGCTAGAACACTATCGGCAATCGACCGAGAAACTTAAATGATTAACAGCTTATCCTGCTGTCAGCACTGATAAGGTTGTAACATCCACCGCAAATTCTGAGCATGGAGATTTGTAGCATGGCAACTTCCACTCACCATTCCTCTACCAATACTTGGGTTCCTCTACCGATCGCATCTTGGCAAGACACTTATGAGACGCTGCATTTGTGGACGCAAGTCATCGGCAAAATTCGCTTAGCCTTATCTCCAAAAATTAACCATTGGTGGCACTCAACACTGTATGTTACACCCCGTGGCTTGACGACTTCGACCATTCCTGATGGAACCCGCAGCTTTCAAATCACCTTTGATTTCCTGAATCATCAACTTCTGATTGAAACAAGCGATGGTATAGCCAGAACAATTGAACTGACTCCTCGCTCTGTAGCTGATTTTTATCAGACCGTGATGAGCATCTTGAAGGAGATGGACATTGAGGTGCAGATTTGGACGATGCCGCAGGAAGTGAGCGATCCTATTCCCTTTGAGCAGGACGATCGCCATGCAGCTTACGCTCCAGAAGCGGCACAACGGTTTTGGCAGGTTCTGGTGCAAGCCGATCGCCTCATGACGTTATTCCGCTCTCGGTATGTTGGCAAGTGTAGCCCGGTACATTTCTTCTGGGGCAGTTTTGATCTAGCTGTGACGCGCTTTTCTGGGCGACGTGCTCCAGACCATCCGGGTGGTGTACTTAACATGGCAGACTGGGTCACACGAGAAGCCTACTCCCATGAGGTCAGCAGTTGTGGATTTTGGTTCGGCGGTGGTTCAGTCGAAGCACTGTTCTACGCTTACGCCTATCCAACACCAGAAGGCTTCAAGGATTATCCTATCCAACTGCAATCAGCGTTCTATAGCTTGGATATGCAAGAGTTTATTCTGTCCTATGAAACGGTGCGCCAAGCTGATGACCCAGATGGGATGGTGCTAGAGTTTTTCCAAAGCACTTACGAAGCAGCCGCTAATTTAGGACATTGGGATCGCGCTGCACTAGCATACAATCCAGTTGTTAAGAGCTAACTTTTCGACGATGTTCAATCATCAATGCTGCTGTGATGGCAATAGCGATCGCCAACCCCACCGCTATTGCCATCACTAACCGAAATCCATCGACAAATGCCGCCGCGATCGCGCCTTTCAACGCCGCTTCAACTTCAGCACTCAATCCTGATGGCACAGTTGCCGCTGCCAAGTTAACCCGTTGAGTGTCTAGAAACTGTTGTGCATCTGGAGACAACTGTAAAGGTGCAATGCGCTGATCAAGACTATTGTTAAAGCGATTCAGGATGACAATTCCTAATAGGGCGATCGCCAACAAGCTGGCAATCCGCGAGACTGCGTTATTCACACCCGATGCGGCTCCCACGTACCGCACGTTGACTGCATTCATCACAGCCGTGGTTAACGGAGCCACACAAATCGCCATGCCAAGACCCAGTACAACAACTGCTGGAAAAAATGTTGTCCAGTAGCTTCCGCCAATACCAGGCAGCGTCATCAGCCCAAAGCCAATTGCCGCAATGGTCGGACCCACCATCAGCGGCAGTCGAGCACCATAGCGATCGACTAACCCGCCTGACCAGCGCGAAAGCATAAACATGATGATTGGAAATGGCACAAGTGCGGCTCCAGCAGCAGTTGCTGAATAACCCTGCACTTGAATGAGATTAAAAGGCAGAAAAAACAATGCACCACCTAGCGCCGAGTACAGTAGGAAAGTCAGTAAGTTTGCGCCGCTGAAGGTGCGAGAGCGAAACAAGCTCAATGGCAGCATCGGTGAGACAAGGTGAGATTCTGTCCAAAAGAATAGCCATAAGACCATAATGCCGATCGCAGTCGCATTTATCACAATAGCGTTAACCTCCCCATCGGCAGACGCTAACAACCCATAAACAATGCTGCCTAAGCCGCCGATCGCCAGCAACGCCCCCAGCCAATCTAACCGCGACGCTTCGACATCTCGGCTTTCTGGGACGTGCCAAAGACTGACGACAAGGACGATCGCAGCTAACGGCAGATTAATCAGAAAAATCCAACGCCAGGAAAAGGTTTCAATCAACCAGCCACCGAGAACCGGACCTGCGGCTGAAGTTATAGCCGTGAACCCAGACCACAGCCCGATCGCCCTTCCCCGCTGTTCATCGGCAAAAGAGGCACCAATAATTGCCAGACTGCCAGGAATGAGTAAGGCTCCGCCCACACCCTGTAAGCCTCGCGCCACAATGAGTTGCCCGATCGTTGCTGCTAATCCACACCCCATAGAGGCGATCGCAAACAGCGCCACCCCTAATAAAAAAATGCGTCGTCGTCCAAAATGATCACCCAATGACCCACCTACCAGAATCAGTGCCGCTACAAATAAGGCATAAGATTCCACGACCCACTGCACATCTGCAACCGTTGCTTTCAAGTCTATTTGCAGCGTGGGTAGCGCCACATTGACCACCGTACTGTCGATAAAAGCCATGCTGGAACCAAGGATTGTGGCAACCAGTACCCAAACTCTAGCGCTTTGACGACAGGGCGCAGAAGAGAGTTTTGAAAGAATTATCCCTTCATCACAAGGCGGTTTGACAGTGTTTGCCATTGGGAATCTCTCTGCCAGTTAAATCATCTTAGAATAGCTCTACCGCCGATCGTAAATTTAGTTTCAATTGATGATCAATATCTTGGCAATTACTGGCAGCCTGCGTCAGCGTTCCTCAAATACAGCTATCCTACAGAGGGCAATAGCTTTAGCACCGCCCAATATTAGCATCTCAATTTATGAGAAGCTGAGTGAGCTGCCATATTTCAATCCCGATCTGGACAATGAGACAGTGCCTGTATCGGTTAAGGACTGGCGCGATCGCCTCCAGAACGCCGATGGGGTCATCATCTGCACACCCGAATATGCTCATGGCATCCCAGGAGTTTTGAAAAATGCCCTGGATTGGATTGTGTCTTCGGGAGAATTTATGAATAAACCCACGGCTGTAATCAGCGCTTCTCCATCGCCCGATAGTGGCGCTAGGGCAAATGCCTCGCTCGTGCAAACGCTCACTGTCATGACAGCAGAGATTGTTGAAGGAGCAACCCTGCTGATTCCTGCTGTTTCTGCCAAGATAAATACTCAGGGCGAGGTGACAGATCCCGTAACCGCTCAAGCGCTTGGAACACTAATTAAAGTGCTTGCTGAAGCGATCGGTGGAGCTAGCCCCTTAAACGATTAACCCGCTTCCAGTAGAAGGCTTGGTGGCTTAAATGGCGATCGCTCGGTTGCTGAAGCAAGTTCTCCCTCCCTCACTAATCGCAGCAATCCGGGATCTGCTTGGTAAAGTGTCACTATTACCAAAAGGCTCTCTAAAGGGTAAACCCTGTTTCGCCCTTGTCAAACCTGCTCACCTTACAGATGGATTCCGTATGAAACTGCTCAGAAGACCTGTTAAAAAGCAGCGCCCCTACCCTCGCGTACACATCAAAGTTGAAGATGGGCGGTTCCAAATTATGGGGTTAAACCAGTGGTACTCTTACTGGCGCGACCCCTACCACATGTTGCTGACAGTTCCCTGGACTGCTTTAATTGCCCTTATCTGGCTGTTTTACATAGGGACAAATGCGCTATTTGCATTAGCTTATTTGGTTGGCGGAGACTGCATCACCAATGCTCAGCCTGGTTCGTTTCTGGATGCCTTTTTCTTCAGCGTGCAGACGATCGCCTCAATTGGCTATGGTGCCATGTATCCCAAGACAGTTTACGCCAATACGATTGTCACAATCGAATCCATGACGGGTCTGCTTGGCATTGCTGTTTTAACGGGGCTGGCATTTGCTCGGTTCTCCCGTCCTACTGCGCGCGTTATCTTCAGCAAGGTAGCAGTGATCAGAGCTTACGATGGCGTTCCAACACTAATGTTTCGGACTGGAAACAAGCGCCGTAACCAGATTTTGGAAGCTCAGCTACAGGTTTATCTCATGCGCGATGAGGTCACCATAGAAGGAGAATCAATGCGGCGGTTTTACGACTTATCACTAGTGAGAAGCCGCACACCTAGCTTTACACTGAGTTGGACAGCTATGCATCCGATCGATGAACACAGCCCGCTTTATGGGGTTACAGAAGCAATGCTAAAAACTCAGCAAGTGACGATCGTTGCTTCCCTCAGTGGACTTGATGAAACCGTAATGCAAGTCATTCATGCTCGCCATATCTACGCTGCCCAAGATCTACTGTGGAATAATAAGTTTGTGGATATCTTCCACGACACCTCAGAAGGACACCGCTACCTCGACTACAACTACTTTCACAGCGTCATACCGCTAGAGTAAATGCCACTACTCTGATAATTCACGTGGTTCGCCTTCTTCAGAGATAGGCTTCACCACAACGCGTCCATTCTCAACAACCGTGCAGGTCTTAGATACCGTTTTGCAGCACGCATCCGGCGTATTCTTCACTTGGTTGCAATAGTGGAGAGTCTGCTGCTGTTGGCTCAGCACTACTGCATGACAACCAGAGTTTAATATCATAGGAACGTTCCTCAATCTGTATCAATTATCGCTCTATTGCGGAACTAATACTAGAGGAGAACCGAATTGTTTTAGGTCGGTACAATTCTGCCAGACACTTCGTGATTACAGGTCAAGAACAACTTTTGCGGTTTTGGGTTGGGAAATACAGATTAGTACTGAACCTTCCTCGATCGCTGCTGTTGGAGTCTCCAGGTATTCCACCTCACCTTCCAAAATTTTGCAGATACAGGTACCACAAATGCCCTGGCGACAGCTATAGGGAGGATTGAGCTCATTCGCTTCAGCAAGGTCTAGAATGCTGCCTGCGTCGGATTCCCACGCAATAGTTTTACCCGATTGGCTAAAGATAATTTCTGCTTCTTGACTTTCATTTGAAGCTTCAGTTAGTGGATGCTCAGTAGTTGCTTTACTGGCTTTAATGAACGACTCAGAAAAGACTTGGCTTTCAGGTATACCTGCATTCTTCAGCCCCTCCTGAAGTGACTCTAGAAAAGGTGGAGAGCCACACAAAAAATACTCTGCATCTTGATTAACCAGCGATCGAATCAACTCTGTATTTACATAGCCTGTGCTGTGGTAATGACCTGTGTCTTCCGCTTGAGGACGACTGTAAACGAAATGAATATGTAGGTTAGAATTCTGCTCGGCAAGCGCCAACATTTCATCTCGAAAGGCGTGAAATCTGCCATTTCTGGTACCATGCACGAACCAGATGGGTCGATTAGGATTAAGTTGAGTAACAGCTTTTGCCATACTGATCAGGGGCGTAATGCCAACCCCATTGCTGATCAATACCGCAGGTAAGGATTTTTGCGAATCCAGAACAAATTTGCCACTGGGTGGCTTTGCTGGAATTACAGAGCCTTCCTGAACCTGGTCATGGATAAAATTAGAGGTCAAGCCTGGTGGCACATCTAGCCCTTCCGGCATCAATTCCCGCTTAATGGATAAACGATAGGATTCACAAGGTTCGTTGTAATCTGAGAGTGAGTAGGTGCGAATGACGGGCTTTGCCTGTCCAGGAATATCCAGCTTGATAGACAGAAATTGACCAGGTTGGAAATTAGGGATTTTGCTCTTGTCTTCGGGCTGTAAGTAAAACGAGGTAATTTCCTCACTTTCTTTTACTTTGCGAACCACAACAAAGTTTCGCCAATCTTTCCAAGTATTATCGTCAGATTGATGCGCCGATCGCCTATCCCTTGATGCGGGTTGAGATAACTTCTCACTTGGCTTACTAATGTAAACTAGACCCAGAACTGCACCGCAACCGATTGCACCGATCGAGGAATACATCGCTATTTTGCTGGCTGCTTCATCTTTAGGTTTGATCAGCGCAATCGCTACAGCCGAGGTAATAGCGATCACTGAGCCTGCTGTAACTGCTGCCGCCAAGCTGATCATCACGGTTGCCGCCACAGAAGCGATCGTGCTTTTCCGGGCTTCTGTTGCGATCGCTGTCAAATTTTTGCTCAATGAATTTTCAATATTTCTCAGGCTTGAAAACATGATTAGTTCCTGTCTATAGCTAGTGATGAAACAAATTTAACTGGCTATCCTTTGATCAAAAAACCTGACTTGATTTGCCTCAATGAATTTAGCCCTGAAACTGTACTGACTTAATCATTAAATAGAGATTAAACATTTTCTATTTTTTGAAAACTCTACACACTAGCTAGTATCAGATCCCAACTTGATAAAATTCTTAGAGGAAGCTTAGAAGATTCCTAATATTGAACAGAATCTATCTTTTGAGATACTGTTGCTTAACTCGCCTTTTAAAGTTCTTGATATACCTTGCCAGGGTATATTCTTTAGTTTTATGGAGAGATAAAATGGGAAAACATGAAGCCTGCTCTCTCTACGATTAAAACTGGATGCTAGCAAGGGAAACTCTGTAGTCTGTGTCCTAACCTGCCTGTAGCCGTAACATAAGATTTGCAATTTAATCAGTTTGTGGCAAGATGCGAAGGACTTTAGATGCTTAACTGCCATATTTTTAAGAGCATAACCTGATGATCATCGTCCACCACCTCAACAACTCCCGCTCCCAACGCGTACTCTGGCTGTTGGAGGAACTCGGCTTAGAGTATGAGGTGAAGCGCTATGAACGGGACCCGAAGACGATGCTCGCGCCAGCATCACTCCGTCAGGTTCACCCGCTGGGGAAGTCACCGATTATTACCGATGGAGAGTTAGTTTTGGCGGAGTCAGGTGCCATTGTCGAGTATCTAGTCGATCGCTATGGTGAGGGACGGCTTGCACCTCCACCAAGAACAGCAGAGCGGCTGCGCTATACCTACTGGTTGCATTACGCAGAAGGCTCAGCTATGCCCCCGCTCTTGTTAAAGCTGGTCTTCGATCGCCTTGAGCAGAGTCCCCTGCTATTCTTCATCCGACCCATTGCCCGGAGCATTTCAGGAAGTGTCAAAAGTTCGTTCATTGCCCCTCAGATCGCCCAGCACCTGGATTATCTAGAGGCGGAACTTGGCAAAAGCCTGTGGTTTGTGGGAGATGAGTTCACCGCAGCGGATATCCAGATGAGCTTTCCCTTAGAAGCAGCTGCGGCACGGGCAAGTCTAGACACGAGCCGACCGAAGCTGATGGAGTTTCTCGATCGCATTCACACCCGTCCAGCCTACCAAAGGTCACTGGCGCAGGGCGGCAAGTACGATCTGCTGAGTTAAACGGATCATCACTATTAGGGTAAGTAAGATGGTTAGACCAGAGAGTCATTTGTCAGCTTTTCTTAAATCTGTGCCAGCAATATGAGATGCAAGGGTATGACGTTAGCTATTATAGGAATAGCCACTTTGGTTTTAATCACATTCAAATCGTCTTGATATCGCTGCTTAAATCAACAGTCGTCGTGTCGCTTAGTAACTGCTGATACTGTGCAGGAGTATCTAAATCAATTGCTCCTTTTGGGAAGGAAACCTGAAAAACTTTTTCAGCGTGCTGCTTGATTAAGGACTTAGCTCCAACATTTGCATTCATCGCCATCAATTCTGTAAATAGAGAGCGATCGAACAGGGCAGGTACACCAAGAATGTTTGCGTAGGCAGAGGCAATAATTGGGCTTTGAGTTGCTCGATATGACTCGACTAATTGATTCAGTAAATGATAGGAAACAAAAGGTTGATCACACAGAACAATGACTGCTGCTTCCAAATCCTGGTTGATGGCTGTTAGTGCTGTCATTCCCGCAGGAATTGAAGTGCCCATGCCTTCTGCCCATTTTTGATTCTCAACAATATGCAGATCAAGTGTATCAATCTCTAACTTAATTCGCTCAGCTTGCGAACCTAACACAACTACAACTGGATCACAGCAAGAGGCGATCGCCTCTTCAGCAATGTAGCGCAACAGGCTGCGCCCTTGAAACAACAATAATTGTTTAGGCGTTCCCATCCGGGTGGAAGCTCCTGCTGCCAGAATCATTAAGCCGATGGTAAACATATAAACTTTGGATTGGTAAGCTCTGGACTAGGGTGGTGAATGGGGGCGTTACGGTTTCTTAGCATCCCGCCGACACGCTTGGTTAAAACAGCTTGAATTTCTGCCACGATCGCCAATGCAATTTCATCGGGAGTTTCAGCACCCAGGTCAAGCCCAATGGGATAATAAAGGCGTTGCTGTTGAACGTTAGTTGGGACATACCCTTCAATGTGTAAATCCTCTAATAATTGTTGAGTTCGTTGTTTTGATCCAAGCACTCCTAAGTAATGAATGGGAGATGGTAACAGCGTTTGCAGCAGGGTTCGGTCATGCAGGTAATGATGTGTCATAATTACGGCGATCGTGCATGAGTTTAGCGTGAGATTGGCTTCAAGTTCATGGGGATGGCAAATAATGATTTCGTCTGCTTGCGGAAAGCGATCGCGAGTTGCATAAGTCGATCGATGATCAATCACTGTGACGTGCCAGCCAAGCTGTTTTGCCAGTTGCACCACTGGAATTGCGTCATACCCTGCCCCAAAAATCAGCAGTGGCACAGGCGCATGAATAGCTTCGATCAGCACCTCTACAGAACCGTGATCCAAAATATAGGAGATGACTTGAGTTTTTCCTGCCGCCAGTACCCCGTAAGTGTCCTGCAACAAACGGTTCACCAGTTGAGGATTGGCAATTCTATGCACAACTGTACCGTCAGGTTTTAAGAACAATCGATCAGCAATTTGCACATCAACGTCTCCTTCAACCTGAAAGATGGTGGCGATCGCGCCGGGTTGATTCTGCTGAAAACATTCTGCAATAAACTCAAGCTGGCTCTTGGCATCCGTATTCAGCGACTCAATCAGCACTTCAAGGGCACCATTACAGCCCACACCAATGCCCCAAATTAAATCATCACTGGCAGTTGTGTTGTATTGCACAATGATAGGTTTGGAGCCGTGCAGCAACAACGGTTTTGCCCGTTCAAACACATCACTTTCCAGACAGCCGCCGCTAATCGCCCCCATCATTTGACCCGCTTCGGTCAACAACATCCGTGCACCGGGTCTGCGATAGACAGAACCCGTTGTTTTGACAATAGTGGCGATCGCCGATCGCTGACCAGAACTCTGACTCTGTTCAAATACATTGAGAATAGCTTGTAATTCTTTCATCACATTAATGGGGAGTCAAACTTCACAACCACCACGTACTTAGGATAGTCGTAGGTTAGGTTTAAGCCACGAAACCCAACCTACGGTGAAAAGATTTGTCAGCCAACTAGTGGTTTGTCTAGCTTAATTTGATGGTTCAAAATTCAAAGTTCAAAATGATGATTATCCCAGAGCAGTCCATTTTGAATTTCTAATTTTGAATTTTGAATTGATTTCGTGAACCCGCCGTTTGAAGCTAGACAAACCACTAGATTGGGCTAAACGTTAGTCTCAGGCAATTAACTTGTCGGGGGTGAGCGGCAAACTGCGGAGTCGTTTGCCCGTAGCGTGGTAGACCGCATTGGCAACGGCTGCTGAGACACCCGTAATACCAATTTCACCGACACCGCGAGCACCTGCCGGATTGAAGTTCAGGTCGGGTTCGCCGACGAAGGCAACCTCAATGCGGGGAATATCTGCATGGGCAGGGAAGTGGTAAGTCGCCAGATCATAGACGACGGGGTAGCCAGTATTGGGGTCAAAATGGCATTCTTCCATCAGAGCCTGACCAATGCCCATAATCACACCACCGCGCACCTGACTGGCAGCGGCTTTGGTATTGATTACTTGACCGATATCCATCACCGACACCCAGCGCGTTACCCGCAGCCGTCCAATTTCTTCATCAACAGTGACTTCGCAGAAGTGGGCACCCCAGGATTGGAACGCCCATTTTTTCGTTTCGTCACCGGGAGCAGAAGAAGCAGAGGCTTCGATCGCCGCTCGTCCCGATTGTTGAAGCGCTGCACACGCTTCAGCTCCACTAGTACAGTTAGCGGTTTTGAGGATATCCTGACAGGCTTTCATGACAGTTGGGAGGAGAGATGCGGTCATCTGAGAACCCCCTGCTAACCCGCCATCAGGCAACTGCGAGTCCCCCATCTCCACCCGCACCTTCTCAACGGGAACGCCCAACGTTTCGGCGGCTGTCATCGCAACAGCGGTATATGATCCTGTACCCATATCATTTCCAGATGTGAGAACATGAACAGTGCCATCGGGCAACAAACGTACCTTTGCAGAGGTTGCGCCCCGAAGACCAGG
The DNA here is from genome assembly GCA_038204505.1 of Elainellales cyanobacterium. GTDB lineage: Bacteria > Cyanobacteriota > Cyanobacteriia > Elainellales > Elainellaceae > Timaviella. The sequence continues at coordinate 4,318 of JBBRCV010000063.1, read as the reverse complement.
ATAGGTGGAAGCTGCCATACCCCAGCCAACGAGTTTGCCATCGCGGGTCAGCGATCGCGGCTGTGGTCTATCTTTCCAGCCAAATCGCTCTGCCCCAACCTTCAGACAGTCGGCAAAATGTTTGGCGGAGAAGGGCAAGCCCTTGCGCTGATGTTCCTTTGTTTCATTCTTCAGCCGCAGCGCGATCGGGTCGAGCTTTAGCGCCCAGGAGAGTTCATCCATTGCCGACTCCAGCGCCCACATGCCCGGATTCTCTCCGGGTGCTCGCATGAAGGTGGGTGTGCCAATATTCATCACTGCCAGTTCTTGATTGAGCAGCAGATTGGGAGCAGTGTACATGGGTGGAGTGACAGAGGTACAAGGCTCTGTATAGACATCCACGGGCGATGTAGTGGACTTCACTTTATGGGCGATCGCGCTCAACATCCCATCTGCTGCCGCCGCCAACTGTATTGTTTGCTCCGTTTCAGACCGATGCCCCGTGTTAGCAGTCATCTGTCTACGGCTCATCACCACCTTCAGAGGACGCTTGATTTGACGAGCAGCGGCGGCAGCCAGAATCCCGTGAGGCCAGGGGAAGGCTTTAGAACCAAAGGCTCCACCCAGGTAGGGAATAATGATGCGAACCTTTTCTGACGGCAACCCAAACAGTTCAGCGTAGGTGCGCTGAGTCAGCGCAACAAACTGGGATGGTTCATAGACCGTAAGCGCATCTGCCCCTTGCCAGTGGGCAATGATGGCATGGGGTTCCATGGGCGCGTGTAGTTCGGTTGAAGTCGTGTAGGTTGCCTCCATCTTCGTGGCAGCACTCGCCATGCCTGCGGCAACATTTCCCTTGACAAACTTAAGCTCCTCACCCATCTGCGGCGGAGCTTCCTTGAAGACCGCATTCTTAGCCTCCACAATAGGCTTTTGGGCATCATACTCGACCTTCACTAGATGAGCGCCGTGCCGTGCCCGTTCAAAGGTATCTGCAATCACTAAACCGATGATTTGTCCCGCGTAGTGCACTTTGTCATCCGATAGCGGCAAACGCGCTTCGTAGATTTTCGATGTCATAAAGTTGTTGCTGGGCTTAAATACCTGGGGGGCATTTTTGTGAGTGAAGATAGCAATCACGCCAGGTGCCCGTTCTGCTTCGCGGAGATCGATCGCCCTAATCTGCCCATTCGCAATGGTAGATGTGACCACAACCCCATACACCAGTCCCGCAATTTCGTGTTCTGCCGAGTAGGTTGCAGTGCCCGTTACCTTTGCGTATCCATCTTTGCGGCTAACCGCTGTACCAATTACCTTATTCATGCGATCCCTCCTCCTTTGGCTGAAACTGCAAGGGCGCGTCTAATCGCCCGTTTGGCTAATTCAACTTTGAACCCGTTGTATTCAAGCGGCTTGGCTCCTTGCAAAGCGATCGCGGCTGCCTGTTGAAAGGTTTCTGTATTCGCAGCTTTGCCCATCAAAAACGATTCTGCTTCTGTAAACCGCCAGGGTTTATGAGCCATTCCGCCCATTGCCAGTCGTGCTGTCTTAATGCGATCGTCTTCAAGCTCGATCGCCGCCGCCACCGAAACCAGCGCAAAGGCATAGGAGGCGCGATCGCGCAGCTTGAGATATACACTGGCTTTTGCAAATGGAGCAGGGGGTAAAATCACTGCTGTAATCAATTCTCCTGGTTCCAGATTTGTGTCCCGTTGCGGGGTGTCGCCTGGTAGCCGATGGAAGTTGGTAAAAGGAATTTGGCGCTTGCCTTTAGCTCCTTCCACTTCCACGATCGCATCCAGCGCTGCCAGAGGAACACACATATCAGAGGGATGCACCGCCACACAATGATCGCTGGCTCCAAACAAGGCGTGTATCCGGTTAATGCCCGTCAAAGCAGCACAGCCTGCTCCGGGTTCTCGCTTGTTGCAGTCAAAGGCGGTGTCGTAATAGTAGGGGCAGCGTGTCCGTTGCAACAGGTTGCCACCAACAGATGCAACATTGCGAATTTGCTGAGACGCTCCCAGTAGAATGGCACGTGTGAGCATGGGATAATTGCGCCGGACTTCGGGATGATCGGCAACAGCGGTGTTGCTGACCAGTGCGCCAAGGCGTAGACCATCCCTCGTTTGCTCAATCCGCGTCATTTCCAAGCGGCTAATGTCAATTAGTTGGGAGGGTTCGTCTAAAAAAACTTTCATGCGATCGACCAGATTGGTGCCGCCTGCAATGAACATCGCATTATCGTTCGTCGATGCCTGCTGAACGGCTTCTTTTACCGAGGTAGCCCGCACATAGGAAAAGTTTTTCATACCGCAACTCCTGCTTCCTGCACTAACATTGCTGCTGCTGGGGAAGGTGGCGCTTGCCCAGTGACTTGCTGGACTGCTGCAACAATTCCGTTGTAAGCACTACAGCGACACAAATTACCGCTCAACCGCTCTTTAATTTCAGCCTCAGAAAGATCCGTTAGTTGAGGAAGATTGCCGAGGTCAGCAGTGACGGCGCTGGCACAACCGCGTTTGACTTCATCCAGTAAGGCAACGGAGGCGCAGATTTGTCCGGGTGTACAGTAGCCGCACTGGAACCCATCGTTCTCAATGAACGCAGCTTGTACGGGATGCAACACATCGCCTTTTGCCAGTCCTTCAACAGTGACAATTTGCTTGCCCTCCTGCATGACTGCTAACGACAGGCAGGAGTACACTCGCTGCCCATCCACCAGCACCGTACAGGCTCCGCATTGTCCATGATCACAGCCTTTTTTGCTGCCTGTCAGCCCCAGTCGTTCGCGCAGGGCATCTAGCAGCGTGACTCGTGGCTCGATCGCCAGCGTTTGTTGCTTACCGTTAATGTTAAGAGCTACAGACATCTCGCCTTGTCCAGAAGTAGAAGCAGGCTTTTCACTTTGAGCAGCGGTTGCTTGATTGAGCAATGAGGGAGCGGCGATCGCGGCTCCGGCTGCGGTCAACGCCTGCCCTAAAAAAATTCGTCGCGTTTTATGTTTCTTTCCGTCTTCGGGGGGATGCATCAATAGTACCTTTAGTTAACATCTAGTCTATAGTCAAGCTGATAAGGGAATCTTGATTAAGTAGAGTTCATCTTTGTACAAGAGTATCAAAGGGCGAGAGAGTTAAGGCATATCCCAGAGGGATAGAATTGCAAGCTTCTATACTGCTGACATAACATCTGCAAAAAGGTCTAAGGTCGTTCCATAACACTTCCTTCATCGCACAATCGATAACTGATAGCTGTTTTTATTGTTACAGTATTTTACATTTTATGGATTGCAGATAGATATTAGCGGGTATACAGGCTGCTACAAATAATAGTGCAGGGATCAAGCAGACAATTACTCAGTCGAATGAGTTGCTCTAGAAATTCTTTGAGGATTTCAATTGTTTTAAATACTATTGTTTTAAATACTTCTAAATATCCTTGGTCAGCCGTCTCCGTTCCGTTAGAAATGTTGCTATTGAAAGGTCTCTATCCAGCAAGTAATCTCCTGCTACATCTGTTTTCGGCAAAGTTATAGTTGTTTAAATTTGCACAAACGCCTTCATTTAGCAACGGATGTTGTTGGCGAATTGTACTACTGGTGATAGAAATCTCGTGATTATTGTCATAGCTTAGATTCAGCCTCTACCCAGATCAGGAGCATCTGAGCCATGTCTATTCACCCACAAACGATCAAACCCGTTCTAGCAGAAACAGCCCGAATTGCCAGACTTGCTTTTCCGAAAGGCAACCGCTATCTGACCTTGCGCGATGAAATCGGGACATTGTACACCGACCAAGATTTCACAACTCTGTTTTCCGGTTATGGTCAAACTGCGATCGCCCCCTGGCGCTTGGCATTGATTTGCCTTATGCAGTTCATCGAAGACCTCACGGATCGCCAAGCCGCAGAAGCAGTACAAAGTCGAATTGACTGGAAATATGCTCTGGGATTGGAGTTAACTGACCCTGGGTTTGACTTCTCGGTGCTCAGCGAATTCCACGATCGTTTAATCGAGGGACAAGCCGCGCAAAAAATGCTCGACCAGATGTTGGAGCAGTTCAAAGCCCAAGGTTGGCTCAAAGCGGGAGGCAAACAACGGACTGACTCAACCCATGTCCTGGGAGCAACTCGAACCTTGAACCGACTAGAGCTAATTGGCGAAACCTTACGAGCCGCCCTCAATCAACTGGCAACCGTCAGCAATTCCAAATTCAGATTTTGACAAGGGGTGGGGCAAGCAGGAGAATCAGGAGACTTCAAAAAGAGCAGCATTATGGAACCGATGCCCCTCAGTTTTGGTGCTTTGGTCGCCTATCTCAGTCGGGCTATCGGTCAGAT
>JBBRCV010000062.1:0-23623 GCA_038204505.1 Elainellales cyanobacterium | reverse complement strand
ACGGGACAACGCACTCAACACCAACTGATCTACACCTTGCAGTCCCGGATTGAGCGATTGGGATATCAGGTTCACTTGACTCCCATTGCCACTGCTCATCCACCAAGCTAGTCCTCTATTTTCAAAGCAGGTCTAAGGAATTAATTATTTCTAGCTCCTAAAAAAGGGCGGCTTCTAGAGCCGCCCTTTTTTGATCCTTCCTAACTCTTCTAAAAAAGAGGAAGTTCAATCCTTAAAGTCCCCTCAAAAAAAAGATTGAAGAGAATCTACAAGCCTAATTCACCCGTTAATTAGAAGGCTGACTGCTTCTTCCTACTTCCTGCACCAGATTACTTAGAGCCGAGCCTTGGGGTCGATTCATGGCAAAAGAAGTCTGCAACGCCTTAATCGCCTCCTTATACTGAGGATCAGCCTGAGTTGCTACTAGAGCTTGATTCACTGAAAAAGCCATTTGCTGCTGCTCTGTCAGGTCTATCCGAATATTAGGCGTGATGCCCTTGTGACTAATGTCTGTCCCTGCCGGAGTGTAGTAATGCGCCACTGTAACCGCTAGCCCAGAACCGTCATTAAGAGCATGAACTGACTGCACTAAAGCCTTGCCGAAGGTTTGGCTACCGACAATTGTGGCGCGGTGGTTGTCAAGCAAAGCACCTGTCACAATTTCGCTAGAGCTTGCCGAATTGCCATTGACTAACACCGTCAGCGGCAGTTTGGTCAGAGCAGTTTGGTTGGCAGACATCTCAGTACTCTCACCCACCCGGTTTACCTGCCTCACGATAGAACCACTGTCGATCCACATTCGGGAGATTTCAACGGCGGCTTGCAGTAAACCTCCTGGATTATTTCGTAAATCCAGCACAAAGCCTTGGACTTGTTGCTCGGACAGCTTTTTGATGGCTTTCCGCATTTGGTCGGGCGCGTGACTGCTGAACTCAGTAAGGCGGATGTACCCAATCTTCGCGTTGCCCTCCTGCTTCACCGAAGACATGACATTAGGCACTTCAATTCGTGCTCGAGTCAAAAGCGTGTCTTTGGCTGGAGTGGTACCCCGTTCAATTCTTAGAGTCACAGGACTGCCAACTTCGCCTTGAATCAGGTGAGAAGCATCTTCAACCGTCATGCCCGTGGTGGATTTGCCATCGATCGCCACAATGCGATCGCCTGCTCGAATCCCTGCTGCACTAGCTGGAGAATTCTCAATCGGTTCGACAACGGTCAAAACTTTAGAAGTAGCATCAACCTGTAGTCGAATTCCTACCCCCGATAGCTCTCCCGAAGTTTGGTTCGTCAAAGACTGATACTGCTGAGGGTCCATGAAACGAGTGTAAGGATCGCCTAGCTTTTGAATCTGCTCTTTGAGAGCGGCGTAAGCCTCGCGGGTAGAGGAATATTCGCGGTTTAAAAGAACTTGACGAGAGGCTGCCCAATCAACCTTGTTGAAGGTCGTATCGACGTACTCTCGGTCGATGATTTGCCATGCCTCATCTAAAACTGCCTTTGGGCTATCTTGAAAAGCAGGCTGGGCATTGCGAACAGTAGGCTGAGCAGCAGGACTTGAAGGAGACGTGATCAGAGAAATTGCGGTGGTTGTGGCGATCGCCCCACCATACAACGCTGTTTGCATCAGGCGGGAAAAGCGATGGGCTTGATTCATAGAGATCAACCTGGCAGTAAGAGGTAGGGAGTCGAAAGTTCGGAGTAGCAGTGATTTTATGTGTCTACAGCAGAATCAAAGCTAATTCCAGAATACTCAATCTTTTATAAAGTTGCCGCCTAGACCTCCTAGCAATTAGCTTCTACTTAATCTTTTAACTTTGTCGTGAATAGCCTGAAACAGTCAATGAGGATGTTTGAGAAACACTCTGAAAAATATTTTGTTACCTCAAATACTGAGAAGCCACTATGACAGAATCGGCATTCTGAGGTTTTCTATTGGATGATTCAAGTGATTTTGACACCCCTTACGATGCCTTCAAAGCGGTCTTTAGAGATTAGATTGCTCTTCTTTAAAGCCCACAACCATTTGTAAAATAAAAGACCGTCCGTTTCCCTTGTGGTACCTATCTGCCCAGCCTCGAATCACTTCATCAAGTTCTTCTAAAGCTTGAGGAATTTGCTCTACGGGGATATCTAACTCTTCCAAAATTCGCATAGCACCCTGCTCTCGATCCGCCCAATCTTTCATCATTCGGAAGAAGCGGGCGGTGTCTTCCACCATAATGAAAGTGCGTTCTTGCTCATCCACAGGGGAGTAGTAAGCCCGAGTTAAGGCATAAAAAGGCATCCCAAAGGGTGAGTCGATGCGGGTGACCGTTCCTGAGTAAGTTACCCGCCGCTTGATATGCTCTGCCAATGCCTCACTCATGGGCATTTGCTGCTCTGGGGGCAGTTCTTCTTGGGATCGCTCGTGGAGAAACTCAATAATATCCATGAACTGGAACGAGTTTACTAGCCGTGCATCAGGCAGGTTAGGGGGAAGCTTCTCTTCAATTTGCCGCTTTTCCTCTAGGGTAAGGTTTGTTCCAGAAATCCGCGATTGACCGGGCTGCCAGGGAAATTGTTCTAACCAAACATAGGGCAGTTGAATCAAATAGCGAGGTTCTTGAGACCCCAGCATTTTTAGGAGCTTGCCCTCCGTTAAGGCTTGCCGCACCTCTTCAACAATCACCTTGACCCGCTTGGGTTCGATATGATGCAAATGTCCGGTCATCCGGAGATTTTGGTCTTGCTCTAAGTAAGTTGAGTAGATGGCGCATTTAGCAGCCGTTGCTGCCGCATCTAAAAATGCACCGTGACGATGCCCGCCTGTACGCATAGCGCTGTATGCCAGATACAGCATAATCTGATCCATGGCGCTAGGACCGAGGCGTTTGATCAGATCTATGTCTTTAATCATGTTGGGGGCGATCGCAAGGAGTTACAGGAAAGCAGCGCGTCAGATTTAGGCAATTTGCTCATCACATCTGATTGAGAATCCCTTGTCACAGCAGGCAGAGATTCATCAAGATTCAAATTTAATTGTACCAAAATTAAATACCAACAGCCTAATTAACTTTGGGACAGAAATTGAGCTAATCTATTCATATTACTCCTAGAACTACAAATTAGCTCAGTTAGGTCACCCGTAAAAAATATTGGCAATGAGTTAGAAGTAGCTAACGTAAATTGTGACGTAAGTCACTGACAGACACTACTTTTAGGGAGTTCTTGAGTCTTTATTATGTATTCCCTCGATCGCCGATTACGGATTACTTCATCTTAGCTTTAAGATTCTCTAAGAAAACTTTTTCTAACCTCTATCAGGTTGACCAAGCTATCTCTAATTGATCTGTCTAAGAATAAAGCAAACCGACTTCCTAACTGGGGCAATGAAGTTAGCTAATCATCCCATAGTTAATTCGTCCGCTACCGCGCTCAAAAAGCAGATGCGGTGATTGTGCTAAAGAAATTTCCTTATAGTTAATTCGTCCGCTACCGCGATAGGAAGGCGAACGAGGCGATCGCGCCACAGAAATGTCCAGGGTTTGAGATGCGGTTGCAGGTTGTAGCTCCACAGCATGGTCAGCAGTTCTTGCAGCAGAAACTGAGCTGAAGGAGAGAAGTAAGCTCACCAAAGCAGCCGAAGTGTAGGTCAGCATGGTCGGTATCCATATTGTGTTTCTACTCCTTGTTACGTGACTTTTGTGAGTCCATCAGGATAATTTTTAGAAGACAATTGGTGAACTTAAAGCTGTAATTAAGGTTGCCAATTTCAGAGATTTTTGCTGCTCTTCTTAAGTAAAATCTCTCTATAAGGGCATTAGAAAAATTAAATTCTCAACAATTTAATAGATTGTTGAGAATCTATTAAGTGGATATACAGATGAAGATAGAGAAGAATTCTTGAGAAGTATTTTTTGTCCCGATCGCCCACTTATATTGGCTAATCTTGGGCTAATCTTGGCTTTGGACAAACATTCTCTGATTCAATAAATTATTTTGCAAGCGGTCTAACACCTGTTGAAGTCATACACAGGGGTCTATTAATTATTTTATTTGTTCAGCCAAAAATAAATTGAATATTTGTGAAACTTTCTTTCTGATAGTAAGAAGTGCTTGGTTAATCTGAAATTCGCAAGTCTGGTAGTCATAAAGCAGTTGTAGTTAATAGCTTTATAGATTGATAAAGATAGGATGAAGTTACTAATAAACATCCTGTACCAATCAACTGAGTCTAAACCAGCTATAGAAATTCAAATGTTGTTGAACGAAGGTTGATTAGTCAGAAACTTCTCAGACGTTGGTTGGGTAATCTTTATCCCTCAGAGCAGCAGCCCCGAAACGCAAGGTAATCTTTAATTCCAATCTTGCCAATCTTCGTTAAAGATTGATGTTTCTGGGAAAGCGGTGGGGTTTCCACTGTTATTAAGGCGTTGTTGAAGTTGCTCAAGCAGAGGTTCTGCGTGAGGGAGGTTATCGACCCATTCGTAGGGAGCGGTGCCAGTATCGAGGGCAAAGTCTATGAGTGTTCCGGCGGCAGCTCCGGCTGACCATTCAAAAGATTGGACACGATATGCAGCAGCAGCAATTTGGCTAGTGGCAATGCTTTTACCCGCCACAATAAGGTTATTGATGCGTTGGGGAATCATGGCACGAAGGGGCACCTGGAAGGGATAGGTGATGCCTTGCCCTTGCCGAATACCAGGATGCTCGGTGTTGCCGGGAGCCTCGGGAGGGGAGGACTGCATGCAAGGGTGGAAGTCGATGGGGTAGTGACCAATGCCTACTGAGTCGGGGTAGATGCGAGAGCGGGTACGGAGGCGCACAGGGTCGGGGATTTCGTTGCTGCGGATGCGTTGGATGGCTTCTAGTCCACTTAACCCAATGCCGAGAGCACGGTAAGCGCGATCGCTTAATCCATAGCGATAGTAGTCATCAGTGAAGTTGTTGCGCGTAATATCCACTTCTGAGATAGTAAAGCCGCTTGCGTAACCAGGGCTAGGACGACCAATGAGCCGTCGCACTTCGCGCATATAGGGATATTTAGATAAGCCGTGCAGTGTGCCCATGGGTGAATCTAATCCGGTGCTGAGGTGATGGTTGGGACTTGGCTTTTTGACTCCTGTGCCTAGCTGAGAGTCGGTAGTGCCTGCCACTAACCAGTAGTAGTAGCCTAATGCTGATTCTTCTGCATGTCGCAGACTTTCGACCCGTAAACCACCCATCCATTGACCGGGGGTAAGCTGCCCCGTTTCCTGAAGCTGGTCATGGGTGAGAATGAGGTTATCGGTTGCGGTGCCAGGGCGGTAGTCGTTGCCCCAAGTCCAGTTTTGCATGGAGATGTCGCCGGGTTGCGGGGCGATGAAGCCGATGTTGCCAAACTTTGTGTTGAGGGTGACTTGACCTTTGGGTCGCCAGATGCGACGGTAGGTAAATAGTAAATCGACGCTGGCGAAGGTAGGTTTTTCGTAGCTATAGTAAGGCTCGTATTGGGGATAGAAGTGGGGCTGGGTTTGCGGCTGGGGTTCTGCCGTTTGTTCCATGGCGAAGGTGTAGGTATAGCCCTGGGTGCAGTAGGGCATAGAAGTTTCGCTGGCTGCGGAGGGGTCGAGGTAGGAGCGGGGATCGATGCCGACACGGTAGGGAACGTTAGCGAGGGCAAGGAGTTCGCCAGTTTCAGTGGCATCGACGACGTACCAGTGAGACGCACCTTTTGAGACTGCTTGTTTGGGGACAAATTGAATAATCTGTTTGGTGAAGCGGGGGGAATCTTCAGGTTGGTATGTGTCTTCGATGGTTTGAGAGAGGGGTTCGGTGTTGATGGGAGGAGCGCCAGGAGCGGGTTGGTGCTGAATGGCGATCGCCCCCTCAATTTGTCCTTTTGCTTCAGTAAGATCTTTAATCACGGTTGAAGGATACCAATGCAAAGTACCCTTTCCTTGCTTCGCCGCCTTTTGCAACATCTCTAGCAGAATGGTGTGACCATCTTTAGGCAAAAAGCAGAAGGAGCTGACCCAACAATCGCCAGGGTTGGGTCTACGGTAAAACTTGTGAATGCGATCGCTAAATTCTAAATATCCTCTAGGAAAGAATCGCTTTTGTCGCTGAGTGGTGCGCTCATCTAGTGCAGAGGTGCCTTGAGAGGAGATTTGTCCTCCAACCCAATCCGTAATTTCCGTCATACACACCGTTCTACCTGCTAACAGGCTCTCGTAAGCGGTGGCAGTTCCAGCTAACCCGCCGCCTGCAACGAGGACTTCACACTCTACAGTTTGATCAATTTTAGGCGGCGCAGCGAGAACGGGAACTGCCCAGAGTAAGAGCGGAGAGATGAATAGACTAGCGAAGAGATTACGGTTTGTGGGCATGAGGTTTGTCAGCATGAATACCTAAGTATCATTCTCGAATTTCATTGAGGTAAAAGAAGGCTTCAACTTCTTTGGCAGTCGGTTGAGGAGCGATCGCCCCTGCATTTGTCGTCACCATTGCCCCCACGGCATTGGCATAGTTGACGATTTGACGGGCGATCGCGGGATTGCTCAAAGCCGGGACACCGTAATGGCATAGCTGCGCTAGGAATCCTGCCACAAAACCATCCCCGGCTCCGGTCGTGTCTTCTACCTCAACGGCAAAACCTGGCAAAATGCCTTCGTTTTCGCTGAGGCAATAGGCGCAGCCCTCGGCTCCGTGGGTAATCAGAACACCTTCGAGATCGCTAAGGTGAGCGATCGCCCTGGGATCGGTACTGCCAAACAGCCACTCTGCTTCTTCAACGGAAAGCTTGAGGAAATCGATCCGTTGTAAAACTGATTGGATCATTGGCTCAGCATCATCTGGGTTAGCCCAAAACATCGGTCGCCAGTTCACGTCCATTAGAACTTTAAGGTAATGGCGATCGGCAAGGTCTAATGACTGTTGAATGGCTTGGCAAGTTTCCGGGTAAGCAAATCCTAATGAGCCGATGACCAAAAACTCAGCCGAGTCGAACAGATCAACGGGAAGAAACTGGGCTTGAAGGTGGGTATCGGCAAAGTTGGAGCCACCGACAAAGCCTGCAAACTGGCGATCGCCCGTTGCTGTCCGTAAAACCTGAACTTGGCGCGTAGTGGCTTTGAGGTAGCGTTGAATGCCAGCCGTGTTGATGGAGAGCGATCGCAATTGCTCGACCAATTTTTCACCCCAATCATCGCCGCCAATACAGCCGATAAAGGCAGTCGGTACGCCCAGTTTAGCTAACCCACATGCCACGTTAGCAGGTGCGCCGCCAGGATACTTTGTCCAGGAAGTGACTGCATCGACTGAATCTGCGGGCTGGTCTGCCAGACAATCCCAGAGGATTTCGCCGATACAAATAACACGGGGATTGTGGATCATGGTTGTTCTGGGTTAGCGGGTAGCCTCGGTTTGCAGGCAGCCGGAGTACCTTCTAGGTGTATCCATCGGGTTATTCCATGGTTTGTAGTTGGGCGACGATGCGATCGCTAAACTCTGGATCAACGTTGGCGAGAGTGAGGAGCTGTAGATACTCCTGAAAGGTTAAGCCTTCAGTTTCAATGAGGCTCATGGCTCCGGCTTCAATTTCTTGCTTAATGCGTAACGAATCAGATTCGGTTTCGGCTCCTTGAAGTTCGCCTTCTCGGCGATCGATCAGGTCAATCACTTGTAGGTAGGCTTGCACAAATTGGCTGATTTTTTCGGATGAGATGGCGTTGGCATTAACGCCTGAAGGAGCAGCCTGCTCAATGATTGCGGCGGGTAGTTCAATAGAATCTGCCCAGCTCGCTGGACTGAGCCACAGGAAGAAAAATGAAATCAGGATGGACAGAAGTAATTTTTTAAGACTTTTCAGGATTCGCTCCATGATAGGTGCCCAGAAACTCAACTAAAGGGCGAAATGTGGGGATGAGTTCAGCCCGACTGACGACGAGGGTAGGATAGGGGCGATCGCCATAATCTTGCCCTACTTGGAGCGGAAAAATTGGCTCCGACTGAAGCGCTACCCAGGCACCGCCTGCTGCCTGGACGATCGCCCAAACTGCTGCAATGTCCCAAATTTTGGGTGTAGCTTCAACGCCGCCCAATGTAATTCCGGCTGCAACAGTCAATAAATTGTAGCTTGCTACACCAAGCATCCGAATTTTACAGGGGAATGGATGCTGCAAAACTTTGATGCTGCGGGCGCAGATGGTAAAAAGCTGGTTGCCCGATGGCTGATCGGGACGAGTGTGAATGGGGGAGCCGTTGAGGAAAGCTCCATCGCTTCCTTCTAGTCCCGAATCACCTAACCAGAAGCCATGGAAGGTTTGATTGATCGGTGGCAGGTGGACGTAGCCAAAGACGGGAGTGCCTTGGTAGAGCAGTCCTAAAGAGATGCCCCAGAGTGGTACGCCTCGCGTGAAGTTAGTTGTGCCATCGATAGGATCAATAATCCAGCACCAGTCTTGAGCGGGGAACTGGTGTTCGGCTTCTTCGCTGAGAACTCCATGGGCAGGAAAGGCTTGGGCGATCGCTTCCCGCAATTCTGCATCTGCCCTTTGGTCGGAGTGGGTGACAAGGCTACCATCTGCTTTTTCGACGGCAGACACTTGCCCAAACTCTTGCATGAGCTGTGTGCCAATGGGGAGGACAGTAGTTTCGCAGAAATTAAGGATAGATGTCCAAAAGTCGGTCATTGGTTTTATAGCTCTTGTTCAAGGACTTTGGCGATCGCTGCCTTCGCCTCGGTTTGAAACTCTTGGACATCGACGCGGCTGAGCAATCTTACTGCCAGCATCATTCCAAAAATGGGCATCACAAACACAAGCCCGTAAGCCAGAAGTGGGGTACTCAAGAATCCTCGCCCCAAGTCTAACAGTGCTCCCCCTGCAACTGTGGCGGTTGCTCGCGCTAAGGCTTGCGATAAACCCCACGCGCCGATAAACGTTCCGGCAGTTTCAGCAGCGGTTAAATCTAACATTAAGCTCAGTGCCCCGGTTGTAGTAATGCCAGAGGCGAAACCTAAGACTAGGACAGCCGCTCTAAGCACTGCCGGATTGCGAGTTAAGCCTGCCAAGATAATTAAAATAAAAGAGGCGGCAACTAGAAAACAACCTAGTTTTGTCGTGGTTTTTTTGCCTAAACGAGGCACAATTAAAAACCCTGTAAGGCTTAAACCAATCAGCGTACCGCTGCCCCAGAAAGCATTGAGTTTAGTGGTTTCAGCGATCGTCATGCCAAAGATCTCACCGCCGTAAGGTTCTAGGATGGGTTCTTGGAAGAATAAGGAAAGGGTCATGACCAGCAAAAAGACGAAGAATAAACCTGTTTGACGGCTGGCAGTCAAGACTTTGAGGGCACGACCTAACGTAATTTGATCTTCGCGATCGACTAAAGCAGAACGAGTTTTGTATCGAGAATATTTTTTTTCAATGCCAAAAGTAGCGATTAAAGTTAAGCCAAAGACCACAGCAGGAATAACGGTGAAAATTCGATTAATAGATGCTTGAACAACTTCTAAAGGCGTGTCTAAATCGATCGCTTTTAACAGGCTTCCGGTAATGATGGCACCGACAATAATACCGACCATTAGCATTGACCAGACAATGCCAACAAGCTTGGGGCGATTATCTTCTTCAGAAATATCGACTAATAGGGCTGCGAACGGTGTAGAGCTAGAGCTAATGGCAATGCCGTAGAGCGCAAACACAAATGCTAAAAATGCTACCCAGCCATAGGTTGGGGCTGTCCAGCCATAGGTTTTAACGCTATTGCCCAACTGCCAAACGACTTGGACTGCTAAGAAGGAGGCGATCGTAAACAAGGCTGAACCAATCCAAACGTAGCCTGTGCGGTGATAGCCCAAAATGGGTTTGGCATCTGACATTTGCCCAAACCAAACTCTAGCAGGCGCAACGAATTGGTTCATGGCGATCGCCCCCGCTACAATCGTTGCAGGAATTGCTAATTCTTTAATCATCACCCGGTTAAGTACGCCCAAGGTCAAGAGCGACATAATTCCCAATCCCGCTTGGAATAATCCGAGTCGGAACATCGTGAGGATTTTAAGATTAGGGAGTACTGTGGGGGAAGCAGGAGTCGAAAAGTGATCGGTAGCCATGGCGGTTTTAAAAGGCTGAAATCTTTCTCTTACGATATCGTCTATTCGCCCTCCACTAGATCATCTCTAGCTGCCTAATTCCCGCGATCGCTCGTAAGCCGCCCGGACTGCCCCAATTAACGCTGACCGAAAACCGACGCTTTCTAAGTGAGAAATCCCGGCGATCGTCGTGCCGCCTGGACTGGTCACCCGATCTTTTAATTCTGCGGGATGGATGCCCGTGGTCTGTAGCAATTCAGCCGTGCCGAGGACAGTCTGAATCGCAAGCTGGGTGGCGGTAGCTCTGGGTAAACCGACCGCAACGCCGCCATCAATGAGTGCCTCGATCATCACCGCTACATATCCGGGTCCAGAGCCGGAAAGCCCGGTGACCGCATCTATTAAATGTTCAGCCACTTCTACTACTTCGCCCACAGCTTCAAAAAGCTGTCGAGCCAGTTGCAGGTGCTGCGGTTGAGTATGACTGCCAGGGGCGATCGCCGTCATCCCGGCTCCGACTGTCGCTGGCGTGTTAGGCATTGCCCGCACTACAGGTTGTCCTGGAAAAGCAGCCTCTAATCGTTGAATAGGTACGCCTGCCAAAATTGAAACGACGAGTTGATCCGATCGCCCCAATTCTAAAGGTGCCACAACTAAATCAAAAACCTGCGGCTTAATTGCCAGTAGCAACACGTCTGCAAATGCGACAACTGTTTGATTATCAGCAGTGACATTAACTTGATATTGCGTTGCTAAAAACTCTTGCCGGGGGGCTTGCGGCTCGCTGATGTAGATGCGATCGGGCAAGTAAAGCTGCTGATCAATAAGGCGGGATAAAAGGGCTTCCCCCATTACCCCGCCACCAATAATTCCAAGTTTTGCCGACAATCTTAGTCTCCTAGACTCAGGATCTAAGCCTGAATTCATGCAACAGGAACACGAACTAAATTAAACCTTCAGGGACAACATCTAGCAAGGCGCTGAGAACCGTAGGGGGCAACAATAACGACCTATGTTCAAGTAACCTTGCCAGAATTCCAACTTGCCGACTAATCCGTAAAATCTTTTAGCTAACCTTATCCCATGCGAGCGGTTCGCTCAGTAGTCCAAGCGGGAGCAGGGGTTGTGGGACGCGCAGCAGAGCGAGCCTGTTGTAGAACTACGTCATTGGTCGCGTTGCCAGTGCTGACTTGAACACAGTTAGGCGTGAACAAGAAAATGCTTTCGCCAATCCGCTCTTGATGACCATCGATCGCATAAGTGCCGCCTGCCACAAAATCAACTGCGCGCTGAGCTTGGTCAGGGTCCATCACAGTCAAATTCAACACGACTGACTTGCGCTCACGGAGGGCGCGAATGACTTGGGGCATTTCTTCAAAAGTGCGAGGTTCGACCACCACCACTTCAGTCATACCGTTAGCAGCACCGGGCATTCCAATAACATTATTCATTGTTGTAGACCCTACTCCAGATTCGTTGGATAGCATAGACCGTTCCCGTGCCCGACGACGACGAGGCTCTTCCTCTTGAACTACAGGCTGAGGATGCTCTTCTTGGTAAAGATTGCGATATTCTTCGCCATCTACCTCTGCATACTCATACTCGTAATCTGTCGGTTCATTCAAACCCACAAAATCTCTCAGCTTGGAAAAAATTGTATTCACTGTTCACGCTCCAACGAAACTAAGGTTAACTTTTCATGCAGCAAAACTAAAAACTCAAGGAACAGTCCCTGACCGATTGGTGACACACGAGGATGAGGCTCAGTCAAATCGAAATATCTAACCAGATATTCTTTTTACAAGTGTCTAGGCAATTATACCTAAACTGTTCTGTATGCTGCCCTGAAATCGCATTATTCTACATCAGATTCTTTCGATTTTGAGTAAGTAGTATACACGCAATCTCTACAGAATCAAGACATTACCAGAAACAAAATTACGTGTGATCCATGGAATTACGGAACTAAATAATGTAGAAATGTTTCCGAAAAGATTAAGACCATCCAAAATTTTGCTAAGCAGTTTAGACGGCTTAACCTGTCTTCGAACAATCTCAAAGAACCGTTAAAGTAGCACCCGATACATTAGTAATTCTCTGATCCGGTTGAGAACCTTAAATTCCTACATCAAGCGTTTTGCTTAGAGGCTATTAATCTACAAACTCTACGCATAGAGTATACGTCGGGTCTTCAAAACTGAATACAATCGACACAAATTTTTTTGTACCGCGAGGGAGTCTAACGAAAGGTCAGTGTAAATCACATTACCTCAAGCGATCGCTTCCAGTTCACAAAATTACATGCTTTTGGATTGATTGAGCAAAAAAGGGCACAAAACCCACTAGAAAACTTTAGGGAGATTGAGGGCGATCGCCAAACAACGTCCGTCCTAAGCGAATCATCGTGGCTCCAGCCTCAACTGCGATCGGATAATCATCCGACATGCCCATAGAAAGCTCTTGCATTTTGAGATGTTTGATTTTTGCCCCATCCTGCCGAATTTGCTCTGCTAGATCGTGGGTGCGCGTGAACACGGCTAAAGTTTCTGAGGGTTCTAGCCCATAGGGGGGAATTGCCATCAAGCCTACCGTGTTGAGATGAGTGCATTGATCGAGAGCCGATAGGTCGTTGAGTAGCTCTGGAATTGTCCAGCCGTATTTGGTCGGGTCAGGCAAAATTTTGACCTGGAGGCATAAGCTTGGCTTTTGAGGCAAGTCGGCGGCAATCTGATTCAGCCGCTGTGCCAGCTTGAGGCTATCGACCGAATGAATCCATTGGAACAGTTCTAGGGCTTTGGCGGCTTTATTGCTTTGTAAATGTCCAATCAAGTGCCAAGTAATATCGGGCAAGTCGGCAAGCTGGGCTTGTTTGTCGGCGGTTTCTTGAATACGACTTTCCCCAAAATCTCTCACTCCCACCGCATAGGCTGCTCGCAGCACCTCGACCGAGACTTGTTTGGTGACGGCGATCAGCTTGACCGATTCGGGGAGGGTTTGGCGAACTTGGGTCAGACGTTCAGCAATTTGAGTCTGAAGAGAACTTGCCATTGCTATCTACTGTAGAAACGTCTTTTTGTGAGCGGCTTGAAGCTTGGTGTATTCCAACTGTTGCCCAGTGCGGCGAAGTTCTCGTAACCGGGTTTCGAGAAGAATTCGAGCGTTGGTGCGCCCGATCGCGTCAAATTGCATTCCTTCTACGCTAGTTAGGACTACGAAGAACAAACGCTGAGCGTAAAGCGTGGCGAAGAGCCCACGTTTTTCTTCAACCAGGCAAATTTTGTACAGGAGCCCAAACGTCGGATGGTTGAGGTATTCCTCGGTGTTCATTTGGGCTGAGTAGACATCTGGGACGATCGGATTAAGCATTAAAGTGTCTTAGATTCAGTGCTGGTGGGAAGAGCGTAATTCGATAACTGCAAATGTTTGAGGTAAACAGTTAGCGGATTTAATCCCCACTCTAATGTGGAAATGTACATCTGTGCTACAAAATATACCAAGTCTGATTAGTTTTTAGCTAAGAGTGACCTCCTGCAAGGTTCTTAGGGCGATCGCCTCTGCAAAATTTAATGCAGCCGGAAAAAGAACTCTACGGGGATTAACCTTTAACAATGACTTAAATTAATGATTCCCAAATCGAAACAACTTAGCCGCCCCACCAGAAACGAACCCCCCACAGTACTCCGATCCCCATCAGTGCTAACCCGTCGCGCGCTCTAAGACGGAACTGATGCCACTTAACCTGATGCTGGTTTGGGCTTGTGAAACCGCGCACCTGCATGGCACTGGCGATTTGCTCAGCTCTGAGAAGAAGATTATCAAGCAGTCGTTCGGCGATCGCGCTCCACACTTGAGTTGCCCCTCGAAAGCCTAGCTTTTTCCAGTTAATAGCGCGAGTCCGAACTGAGCGCACCAAATTCTGCACTTCTTCAAGCACCAGGGGGATGAAGCGTAGCGCAAGCGTCAGAGTCAAGATAATTTCAGTGACGGGCAAGAAGCGGTGAAGCGGTCGCATGAAGTAGTCAAGTCCCGCTGTAATTTCTTCTGGAGCGGTGGTGAGGAGATAGAGATTAGTGCTGTAGATCAGGGTGAACATGAGCGTGCCAACTCGAATGGCGAGTTCAACCGATCGCCTGGTGATGCGGATGCTGCCTTTTTCTAGCAAGACATATCGATAATTGGTTGGCTGAGGCAGAGAGGCGATCGATTGGGCTGCGGGCGAATTCGCTGCTACTTGACCTATCCCAAATTCATTGGCAGGTAAGCGGGGTTGAGTCGTAACGTTGACACCATCAGGAGCGAAAACGGTGATGCCAAAAAGCAAGAGCGCAAATCCCAAAATCAACCCAAGTTGTTTTCGCCAAGCGCGAAAAGGTAACCCACTGGCGAAGGTCAGCAAAATTAAGCCGACAACGATCGCCACTCGCCATTCAGGAGTAGCAGCGATCGGGGTTAACAGAAAGCTCAGTAACCAGCCTAGCTTGACGCGGGAATCGAT
Organism: Elainellales cyanobacterium; assembly: GCA_038204505.1. Lineage (GTDB taxonomy): Bacteria > Cyanobacteriota > Cyanobacteriia > Elainellales > Elainellaceae > Timaviella. The sequence goes on along the minus strand of JBBRCV010000062.1, from coordinate 9,074 downwards.
TCGGTGGAGCCAAGTAACGGGCTGCTCCAGGTATAGACCGATGGGGAGCGATCGCAGTAAATCCATGCCGCAACCCTAAGCCTTGGTTGCCCGATTAGGGTTATTGGCTAGCTCGGCATCCCGAACTTTTTTGCCGCGCCAGAGCAGTTTCACTGGCGTTCCGGTAAAGCCAAGGTTCTGCCGAAACTGGCGTTCGATATAGCGCCGATAGTTGTCGTTAAACAGCTTGGGATCGTTGACAAACAAGGCGATGCAGGGCGGCTGGCTAGACACCTGGGTGGCGTAGTAAATCTTGCCCTGCCGCCCTTGTCGCGTCGTGGGAGGATTGTGCCATTTCATTGCGTCTTCCAGCGCCTCGTTGATCACCGAAGTACTCACGCGGCGCTTGTGTTGTTCAGCGGCAGTTTTGACTAGTTCGAGAATCTTTTCGACGCGTTGCCCTGTTTCAGCGCTGACGTAAATCGATTCTGCCCATTCGGTAAAGTGCAGTCGATCTTTAATAATTTTGTCGTACTCATAAATGGTGTGGGAGTCTTTTTCAATTGCATCCCACTTATTGACCACAATAATGCAACCCCGACCATCATCTTCAATGCGTCCCGCTAGCTTTTGATCTTGCTCGGTAACGCCATCTAACGCATCAATGACGAGTAAGACGACGCTCGATCGCCGAATTGCTTTGAAAGCTCGGTTAATGCCGAAAAACTCAGGACCATACTCCACCTGCTTTTTCTTACGGATGCCTGCCGTATCGACAATGCGAAACTTCTGTCCTTCCAGTTCTACCACCATGTCGATCGTGTCGCGGGTAGTGCCAGAGATGGGGCTAACAATGGCGCGATTTTCACCAACGAAGGCATTCAGCAGGCTAGATTTACCAACGTTAGGACGACCGACGATCGCCACTTTAATTTCATCTGACTCTTCCACAATGTCAGTTTCGGGCAAAAAGCCCACCAGTTGATCAAGCAATTCGCCCGTGCCGTTGCCGTGAATTCCTGATACTGGGAAAGGTTCACCAATGCCTAAGCCCCAAAACTCTGCCGCTTGCATGATGCCCTGGTCGGGCGATTCACACTTATTAACTGCCAGCAGAACGGGAACGGATTGTTGCCGCAACCAACTAGCAATCGTTTCATCGGCTCCAGTCGGTCCCACTCTGCCATCAACAACCATAATTGCCGCGCTTGCTTCTGCCAATGCCAGCATGGCTTGCTCCCGGATTAGGGGCAAAAATTCTGTATCGTCGTCAAAGACTAATCCACCCGTATCGACCACCAAAAAATCACGATCGCGCCAGAAGGCTTCGCGGTACGTGCGATCGCGTGTCACTCCCGGTTCGTCGTGAACGATGGAGTCGGTGACTCCAGCTAAACGATTGACGATGGTAGATTTGCCAACGTTTGGGCGACCAATAATTGCGACTACGGGGAGAGACATGGGGAATGGGGAGATGGGAAAACGAGAGTCAGCCAGAGTTAACGACAGACCTCAACTATTGTGACTTAAAAAGTTCAAACTGCGTCTAATCCTTCTTGATTCGTGATGTGGTAAGGATTCGTGATGTGGTAAGAGGCGATCGCTAAATTATTAGGGCATGGACAAGATCGCATCCTGACAAGAATGCAGGGAAAGTACCCTTCTGGGGAATCGATACTTTCCGGAGAGCCTGAGATTATCGGGTGTAGTGACTTTTACACTTATCATCCCTACCCAGGAGATTTCCCCATGCCTTCCCCCCGCATCTACGACTTTATTGGATTTGGTGACGAAGTTCCCGGCATTCTAGCGCTGGTTTCTGCCGCTAGGGAACATCGTCGGCAAACGGGTTCTTATCCTCGTAGCTTGTTAATTTTTAAGGGGAATGAGCTGATTGGGATTGGCGGTCATTTAGTGCGCGGTCGGTTGTCATACCTCGATCGCAGCCACGTTCCTCTTAACATTCGTCAATCTTTTGGGCTAGGTGATTTTGGCGATGCTCCTTCCCTCTACAAAGAATTTTTGCGACGTGCAGATGTCGATCAAATTGCCCTTGATCCCCGTAGAGCCGATGTCGTTCTGCGGCAAATGCTGTCGGAAGCCAACGTCGATACATTGGGCGGCGTAGAAATTGCTTCGGTGGTGAAAGACGGTGATAGATTAGCGGGAATTAATCTGACTAAAGGTGAAACATACCTGGGAACACAGTTTATTGATGCCACAGTGAACGCTGAGTTAGCGCAGTTTGCTGGAGTTCGGAAACTTAAAGGGTTTGAAACATTTGGTTTGCCTGACTCAGAATTATCAGTAACACTAACCTTTGAAACTGAAGGTCTGAGCGTCTCTCGGTTACAGGCGATCGAATCTATCTATCTTCAGCGCTTTGGCAATCCAGCAGATCAAGAAGCACAGAGTTGGCTAAGGGATGCCACGGGGAATGATACAGCGTTAGCGCAACAACTTCGCCAGGATTTGAGAGATAGCCAGGGCAATCTTAAGGGTCTATGGGCGGGTAATGATTATGTAGATGTGCGTAGTAAAGCGCTGTCGTTGGCTTACCACGCTTTTAGAGGAACTAAACTCTCGTTGTCTGAAAGCGGGGCGATTTTGGATAACGCGAATATTGCGGTGCTTTCGGGAAATCGGCTTTCATGGAATGCGCTGCTGTTTGATGTAAACGCATCGGAGGCGGAGGCTTTAGCGAGATCGTCGGCGCAACCCACTGCCGCAATGCTGAAAGAAATGAGGTTTGTGCAGCAGTGGTTTAGGAGTTTGGGGGCAACGACTGTTACGCCTGCCTCTGAGCTATATATCCGTCATGCGGGCAATGTGGCGGATGTGGTGGAGCCGTTGAGCGGAGCACAAATGTTGGCGGGGGGTGTGCCAGAGTCTGAGGCATTGGGCACGTTTGGCTATGCGTTTGATGTGCGGGGTGGCATTGCTGGAATTGGACAGGTGGCAAATCAGCACGGCATTACCAACCTACGGTTTCGGGAGCCTTTGTTTAATGTGGGCATTCGTCATGCGATCGCCCTCTCTGTTCCTAATCTGGCGATCGTCAGTCCCGCTTCTGGGTTTACGGGCTTTGCTTCTTCGGCAGGCAGAATTGTTGAGTTTAATGTGGCGGTAGGACAGGGCGTTGGCATTGCCTGTAGCCTTGCCTCGCTTAGCGACAGAACTTTGGCGGATATTGCTAACGATGAGGTGCGCCAGGTTTTAGCAGACACGGGACGACTATCGCGGATTTATGGGCAGGGCAGATCCGAAGCCCAATTTTTGGCGAGGGCAGAGCAACAGTTGGGTGATACGACCATCACGATCGCCAGTGCCATTGAAAGCACAGATGACGCAGACGACAGCGCGATCGCCGCACCAGAAAGCATGGAACGCCGGATGGTGCGATCGTCTGGGAGAACAACGAATGACCGTCGCGCTCCGGCACTGCAAAACGTCGTATCTTAACCCTCGCGGGCTACCCATTATCTGTATAGCTTGCAGCCATTGCAGTCAGTTAATCGGCTCACTCCAAAAGCTCAGGGGGCGATCGTCACCAGGTCATGAAAAAGGTGGAAAAAGGTGTCCTGCTAGTGGGTTGCTACTCTCTAGATAGCATGAGATTATCTGGTGTAGTGCCTCCTGTTCCATAGATTAACTAGGCACATCAAGCACATCCAGGAGATTTTCCCATGCCTACTCCTCCCCTCTACGACTTTATTGGATTTGGTGACGAAGTTCCCGGCATTTTGGCGTTAGTTTCTGCCGCCAGAGAACACAAGGAGCGAACGCGTTCCTATCCCCGTAGCCTGTTAATTTTTAAGGGAAATGGAGGGCTGGGCATTGGCGGTCATTTGGTGCGGGGCAAGTTGGCATACCTCGATCGCAGCCACATTCCCTCTGATCTTAAATCTCCTAATCTTGATCCCAAACTGTATCCTTTTGGCGATGCTTCCTCGCTCTACAAAGAATTTCTACAACGGACAGAGGTAAAGTTAGTGGCTCTTGATCCTCGCAAAGCAGATAGCGTTCTGCGGAAAATGCTGTCGGAAGCCAACGTTGATATTCTGAGCAGTGCAGAAATTAAATCAGTGGTGAAAAACGGTGACACACTAGCGGGAATTAATCTGACCAATGGTGAAACATATCTGGGGACACAGTTTATTGATTCTACCGTGAATGCTGAGTTGGCGCAGTTTGCTGGAGTTCGGAAGCTTAAAGGATTTGAAACGTTTGGCTTGCCTAACTCAGAATTATCGGTGTCGTTAATTTTTGAAACTAAGGGGTTGAGCGTCTCTCAGTTACAGGCGATCGAATTGAGCTATCTTCAGCGCTTTAGCGATCTAACGGATAAGAAAGCACAGGATTGGTTGAAAATTGCTACAGGGAACGATCCAGCGTTGGTGAAACAAATTCGCCAGGATTTTAAAGACAAGGATGGCAAACTCAACGTTTTGCAGACAGGCGATAATCTTGATTATGTAGATGTGCCTAGTAAAGCGCTGTCATTGGCTTACCACGCTTTTAGAGGAACCAAACTTTCGCTATCTGAAAGCGGGGCGATTTTAGATAATGCGAATATTGCGAAGTTTCCGGGAAATCGGCTGTCTTGGAATGCGCTGCTGTTTGATGTGAATGCGTCTGATGCAGAGGCTTTAGCAAGAGCTTCGGCACAACCCACTGCCGCAATGCTAAAAGAAATGGAGTTCGTGCAGCAGTGGTTTAAGAGTTTGGGTGCACCAGGTACAATAACTGTTACACACGCCCCTGAGCTATACATTCGTCATGCAGGCAATGTAGCAGATGTGGTGGAGCCATTGAGCGGGGCGCAAATGTTGGCGGGTGGTGTACCAGAGGCTGAAGCACTAGGCACGTTTGGCTATCGATTTGATATACGGGGGGGCATTGCTGGAATGGCGCCATTAGAGTTTCAACCACCTTTGTTTAATGTCGGGATTCGTCATGCGATCGCCCGTTCTGTTCCTAACCTGGCGATCGTCAGCCCCGCTTCTGGGTTTACGGGCTTAGCCTGTTCTGCTGGCAGAATTGTCGAGTTTAATGTGGCAGTGGGGCAGGGCATTGGCATTGCCTGTAGCCTTGCCTTGCTCAGCGGCAGAACCCTGGCAGATGTTACCAATCACGAGGTGCGCCAGGTCTTGGCGGGAACGCAAAAGCTATCGAAGATTTATGGACAGGGCAAGCGTAGCTCCGACGTAGCACTTTTAGCGATGGCAGAGCGACAGTTGGGTGATACGACCACGACGATCGCTAGCGCAACTGACAGTACCGTTGGATAACGTGACCCCGACGATCGCCATACTAGGAAGCATGGAACGACAAAGGGTGCGAGCGTCTGCGAGAGCGACAAATGAACGTCGTTACAAAACGTTGTACCCTAGTCTTCGCCTGCTACCCAGGGAATTGAGCATTGTATCTGCGTCACTTCCGACTCTGCTGAAGGCACTGCTAAAACCTCCAGTTTGCCTCCCATCAATTCCATGAGAGTTTGGTTCATGAGTAGAGATAATCCAGGAGAAGGCAGAGGGATAGATTCTACAGGATTGCTTGTATTCGCTTGCAGTAATTGCAGTAGGTTGATGGGTTCACTCCAAAAGCTTAGGGGGCGATCGTCTTCGATGCAGATGCGGATTTCTTGAGAAGCCGATATTGCCTCAGTCGTCACCCGAATGCTTCCTTCTTGCATCAGGCTAATGGGCAGATCGATTAGGCTCATCAACACTTGCTGAAGCCACTGAGGATCAGCCAATACGTAAATCTCAGGGTTAGGCATGGCGATCGCCAAACGCAGATTACGGTTTTGAGCTTGCAAGTACGTTAGAGTCTTCACTTCCGCCAAAATGCTTTGTAATGGCAAGGGCTGAAGATGAAGCTGTTCAGTACCATGCGCTGTTTTAGAGATGTGGATCAGTTGGTCTAACACCCCCAACATTTTTTCGGCAGCACCGTAGGACTGAGCAACGAAATCGCGTTCTTCTGCGGGGTCATCTGCCAGGTCATTAAGAATAAGTTGGTGGAGACTAATGACACTGTTGATGGGCGATCGCAATTCATGAGAAGCGCGGGCAAGAAATCCGGCTTTGAACTGCGCCATTTCCATTGCCATTTGGTAAGCTAAGCGCGATCGTTGGAGTTCGGCTTTAAGGGCTTGAATTTCTTGAGCGGGGTTAAGAGAAAAAGAATCGTCGTTCATTAATATATGCAAAAAAATATATGCAAAAAATAAGCCTCACGATTTCTATCCTATAGGAAAGATTGGTTTCCCAATGCAGTGAACTAGATTCATCACACTTTCATTAAAATTAGCCATTAAAATTAGCCATTAAAATTCAGTCGCAAAAACAATTCTAAGAAAAGTTAGAAAGCGCCTGCGTTTCATAAAACCGCCACACCATGAGAGTCTTAGTGAACAATTAACACGTTGGTAAAACTATACCAACATCGACAGATTCCACCAACTAAATTGGTAAACTTATGCCTAGAAAAGACCAGGGATGGATTACATTTCAAGTGGCTGAAGAAGAACGGCAACTGTTAGAAGAAATTTGCCAGCAGACCCAACGCACCAAAACGGAAGTTCTCCGAGAGTTGGTACGGGGCTTGAGTCAACCCTCTTTCCCCGTCGAAGTCCATCAAAAATCAACTCAAAAAACAGCCAAGGCGCAAACGGTTCCGCTGCTTCCTCTTCCAGCCCTTCCTGCCAGTCCTAAAAAATCTTTGAGGGTGAGTTCACGAAATGTCCTCAAAGGAGTCATAAAGGGTGTCGTAAAGGGAGCCGTGAATAGTGAAGTGACCCTAAAAATTGTGCATCAAGTAGAGTTAGTTTCAATTATCACCCGCACCTCGGTTGAAGAATTAGAGTTGAGCGAAGGAAAAGAAGCCTACGCAGTGATTAAATCCAGTGATGTCGTGATTGCAATAGATTAGCTTCTCCCACTGCCTGACTGGTCACTACCAAATGTAAAAGCGTGATCTCTTGTCTAAAGTCGATAATCTTTGTTAACAGACTTTTTTAACAGAAGGGCATATCCGAAACGGATGAAGGCAGGTAGACTTTGGTAATGAGAAAATCGATCGTTGAGAAGTCAACTAGGGAAGCAAAAGCCCTGCAACAAAGCAGGGCTGAAACTACTTGTGTTTGGGAAATAAGATAACTTTGTGGGTCGTTTACTGTCGTCCACTCATTTACGTTTTTTATTATGCCTTCTACTCCGCGCTCCTACGACTTTATTGTTTTTGGTGATGAGGTTCCGGGTGCGCTTGCCCTGGTGGCAGCAGCGAGAGAACATCGGCGGCAAACGGGGCAACATCCTCGGAGTTTGCTTTTGTTTAAAGGCAGTTCTTTAGAAGGAATTGGCGGACATTTGGTGCGGGGCAAGTTGGCATATCTCGATCGCAGCAGCGTTCCACCCGACCTGCGCCGATCGCTAGGATTAGATACGTTTGGCGATCCGTCGGCAATTTATCAAGAATTTTTACAGCGATCGGGCGTGGTTCGTATTGCCCTTGATCCTCGTAAGGCAGATGCAACGCTGCGGCAAATGCTGGCAGAAGTTAACGCCGCCATTCTCAGCCGCATTGACATCGAATCGGTGGTGAAGGATGGCAACCTGATCACGGGGATTCGCTTGACCAACGGCGATACTTATTTGGGCAAGCAATTTATTGATGCGACCGTAAATGCTGAACTTGCCCAATATGCAGGCGCGCACAAACTACCAGGCTTTGCGGGAATGGGCTTGGCTGATTCAGAATTGCCAGTCACTTTAGTATTTGAAACAGAAGGAATTTCTGTTCAAAAACTCCAACAAATTGAATATGAATATCTGCAAAGATATACCAACCTCGCCGATGTTTCTGCCCAGAAAACCTTAAACATTGTAGCGAGTGATAACCCTACCTTTGTCCAGCAGATTCGCAAAGGCATGACTGATGCCCAGGGCAAGCTACGACCTATGTTTGCAGGTGTTGATTATATTGATGTTCGCAGTAAAGCGCTGTCGATCGCTTACCATGCTTTTCGGGGTACTCCGTTGTCTCTAGAGGAGAGCGGGACTATTCTCGACAACGGTAACATTGCTATTCTTTCAGGTGGACGACTTTCGTGGAATGCGCTGTTGTGCAAAGTGAGTGCATCTCAGGCAGAAGCGATCGCCCGTGCCGATGCTAAACCGACTCCCAACATCTTGCAAGAGTTCAAATTTGTAGAGCAATGGTTTAAAACTTTAGGCGTTACAGCCGTTTCACCTGGTTCTGAACTCTACATTCGCCATGCGGGTAATCTTACGGGGTTTGTGGAACCCCTGAGCGGTGCTCAAATGTTATCTGGAGGCGTTCCTGATGCTGAGGCATTGGGCACATTTGGCTATGCGTTTGATGTGCGAGGTGGCATTGCCGGAATTGAAAAGCTTGCTAACGACAAAGGAATTAATAGCGATCTATCCTTTAAACCACCGCTGTTTAACATTGGCATTCGTCACGCTTTAATGAAAACAATCCCTAATTTAGCCGTGGTTAGTCCGGCTTCGGGGTTTGATGGTTACGCTTGCGCGGCAGGGCGGATTGTGGAGTTTAATGTGGCGGTAGGGCAGGGAGTGGGCATTGCCTGTAGCTTGGCGCTGAGGAGCGATCGCCAGTTAGCAGATATTACCAATGGCGAAGTTAGAAAAGTGCTAGAGAAAACAGGGCAGTTACCCAAAATTTACGGCAAGGTGGATGTAGCAGCAGCAGAAAAATTGAATGATTTTGAAAGCCGAATTGTCTAGAATGTATACCAGAAAATACATCATTTAAAGTGCTGTTTGAGAACGTCAAAGCGAGAGCAATGCCAATAGTCGATATGTGAAATGATCAGGTTTTGCTGATTGACTTCAAGTTCGCTCCAGCCCGCGATCGCAATTCGAGGTTTCCAGGGCAGTGGCGTTGTCCAGTTCAACGTCCAGTCCGAGCGAATTTGGTTGCCATTGCGCTGTATTTTATGAAGATCAAGCCTGGGGTTGGTGAACCAGGTATTGATAAATTGGATCGTGCGTTGATAGCGATCGCGTCCCCGAAACTCGCTCATAGGATCTTTGAAATAGACA
>JBBRCV010000061.1:0-23669 GCA_038204505.1 Elainellales cyanobacterium | reverse complement strand
GGCTTTATCTGCCTCTGGTGGAGCATTGACGCGCACCACCACCACACCATCTCCTTTGTTTTCAATGCTTTGAATGGTAAGTTCTGTGTCTTCGTTGTCGCCTTGCACGGTTTGAAATGCTGCGACAAAGGCTTTCCAATCCACGCCATTGCGAAAAATCAGGTCAATGGTACTGAGAACTTCCTGAAATAGTTTGGTGAATTCTCCAGGAGAAAAGTATCCACTGCTGGGGCGGCGTTCTTGTTGATCTTCGAGGAGATAGACAAATTGGCAGTCTACATCCTCTAAATAGGTAGTGCTGTCGATGTTCCAAGCTTCGAGGCAGGCTCCGGTGAGAAATGCTCCAGTGAAATGAGTTCTAAGAGCCAGGGTCTCAGCGAGGTTTGCGTTTTGCAAGTCTGTTTGCTGCAAGGTAGCTCCGCTCAGGTCTGCCCATTTGAGGTTGGCACCGTTGAGCTTTGCGCCATTGAGGTTGGCTTCTCGGAGGTTGGCGCGGATGTAGGACTGGTTGATACCGTTGCCGCTGACTAAGAGTTTGCGGACAGCAGAGTTTGACAAAATAGAATCGCCCACTCTGGCGCGATCGAGCTTTTTGGCATCTTTCCAGCAGGTATGGGTGAGACAGGTTTGCTTTCGTTTAGTGTGATTGAAGTTTGTGCTTTTTAGAATGGCTTGGGAGAATTTGGCATTGGTCAAATCTGCACCCCGGAAAGAAGTACCCCCGATCGCGCCCAATGCAACTCCAATGCTACGCGCTAGGACAAATCTTTCATCTTCCTTAGAAACTCGCCAAGCAACGTAAAGGCTTAACAACAAAACTGCGCCTGCAACTGCGCCTACAACTCTGCCTGCGCCTGCGACTGTAAATGCGCCTGCGATTGCGACTGCGATTGCGCCTGCGACTGTAAATGCGCCTGCGACTGCTACTGCGATTGGGACTGCGACTATGACTGCGATTGCGCCTACGATTGCCATTGCGCCTGCGATTGCTGTTGCGAGGGGGACTACGCCTACGATTGCTGTTGCGATTGCTGTTGCTGTTGCGATTGCAATCGCAACAGCAATCGCAAAAGCAATGGTTGCCATAGCTTTTGAGGTGAAGCCTTGACGAGCGATTGCATAAATCACCACTGCATTCACAATCAGAACTGCAAGCCCAGGATAAATCGATTGCTTAAAGCCATCAGACGTTAAGAGGGCGGCAACAAAAATAGCATTAGTATAAACTGCGATAAAGTTCGATATCAGCGACAGCACAAACGAAACCACGAACTGTCCCACCACCCAACGCTTCTGAACTCCTGCCTTCGCTCCCGTAAAATTCGCTCCCTGCAAAACTGCATTCGTAAAGTTCGCCCCTCGAATATCCGCCCCACTAAAATCAGCACCCGTCAAGTCTTGCCCTTTAAAGTTGCGTCCGCGCAAGCGTTGCCCCGCAAAGCTGATTGGCAAAGCGACAGTAGGGTGCAAAGGAGAGGAGATGGAAGACATGGGGTCTTTTGGGTTTTAGACGGGCGATTTTAGAGGGGGAATCTAAAATCGATCGGGTTTTGCTCCACAAATAGCATAGAAAACTTGCAATGGCTAGATTTGCGGTCAAAGTTAAGCACTTTTAACCGTATCCAGCTTTTAGTTCTTAAACGCCTGATGCGTGTAAATTCTAGGAGAATGGGAGAGATACAATAGGATAATATTTCCTCTTAGACTGTCTCTAGCTGCTATGAACATTACCCTCAGTCCGGATCAGCAAGCTTTTATTCAAAGCCAGATCACAACAGGACAATACGACAATATTGAGGATCTGATCAGTGAAGCATTAATGCTGCTTGCCGATCGCCAGCAAAAACTAGACGAACAACGCCAGCAAATAGCAGTTGGCACTTAGCAAATTCGCAACGGACAAGTCACCGATGGAGAAGAAGTTTTCGATCGCCTCCAAAGCAAGATATCTTCTCTCTCCCAGCCCGAAGCATGAAAACATACTCGTTATCAGACGAGGCAATTCAAGATTTAGAAAACCTCTGCGACTTTCTTGCTCAAACCAGCCCTAAAGCTGCTAGTCAAATTTTTGACGACATTCGCCAAAAGGCTAAGCTACTAGCGCAGTTTCCCAACATGGGAAAACATTACGATCGACTTGTACCCAATCTGAGGGGAGCGATCGTTCGTGAATATATTATTTTTTACTATCCCAGAGCCGATGGCATTGACATCGCTCGGATTATTAGCGGCTATCGAGATCTAGATACGTTGTTTAGTTAGTTCCTTTTCTCAATGACGCAGCAGTTGAGTAAAGCCGCTCCATTCCTGTAGAGGAAACCGACCCTAGCCCAATCTAAAGCTGCATTAAACTGAGTAATAAGACATTAACTGAATCAGTTAATTCACCATAAACTATCCATTTAGCAAAACATCAACCACAGGCAGCGATGGGATTCTTTGATTCTGATATTGTTCAACAAGAAGCAAAAAATTTGTTCGAGGATTATCAATCCCTGACTCAACTCGGCTCCGACTACGGCAAGTTCGATCGCGAAGGGAAAAAGATGTTCATCGAACAAATGGAAGCGATGATGGATCGTTACCGTATTTTCATGAAACGCTTCGAGCTATCTGAAGACTTCATGGCACAAATGACCGTCGAGCAAATGAAAACTCAGCTTGGTCAATTTGGCATCACGCCCCAGCAAATGTTCGATCAAATGAACTATACGCTAGAGCGAATGAAAGCCGAGTTAGAACGACAGGCGTAACGAAACAAACCTCTGAAATCACCCTTGAGGTTGGGTGAAGTTTGACGAGGGCGCAAAGTCTTCTACAGGCGTATTTTCTAGTGCTTTTAACATAAAGTCTTTCCAAGCTGGAGCCATAAATACGCCACCCGTTGCACCCTGGCCAATGGGGCTATAATCATCATTTCCTACCCAAATTGCTACCGAAAGTTGCGGCACATAGCCCACAAACCAAATATCTCGCTCCGATGACGTGGTTCCGGTTTTACCCGCAGCAGGGCGACCAATTTGTGCACCTTTACCCGTTCCGTTGTTGATTACGCCTTGCAGAGTTTCGGTGAGAGCGGCACTTGCCCAAGGGTCAAGAACGAGCTGAGGTTTGGGCGTATTGTCGAGGAGAATGTTGCCTTTACTATCGGTGACTTGGGCGATCGTGGTGGTGGGTGATTGCCAACCGCCGCTGGCGAAAGTAGCATACCCCGCAGCCATTTCCATTGGAGTTAAATCGACCGCTCCGAGGGGCAGCGAAATTACAGGCTCCATTGGACTCTTGATCCCTAGCGTTCGGCACACTTCAATGACGCGGTTAAGACCTACGTCTTGTCCTAGGCGAATGGCAGGAACATTACGAGACACAGCAAGGGCAGTCCGAATCGAAATGGGTCCTGAAAAGCTGCCGTCATAGTTTCGTGGGCTATAATAGCCGTCGCCATCAGGATAGCTGACGGGTGAGTCGGAAATAGTAGAGTCGGGTGTCCACCGACCGCTAGCAAAAGCCGTGTAGTAAACAAAGGGCTTGAACGCCGAACCGGGCTGCCGTTGGGCTTGGATAGCCCGATTGTATTGACTTTGCTTGTAGTCAATTCCTCCCACCATGGCTTTGATAAAATGAGTGCGGGGATCAACGGCTGCCAGTGCCATTTGATCTGCATAAACACCGCCCGACTGAATGCGATAAAGGCTTTCGCGCACGCTCTCTTCTGCCATGCGCTGGAAGTTGAGATCGACGGTGGTCTGAATCCGCATTCCACCCTTAATAACGGCATCTTTGCCAAAGCGGTTTTTCAGTTCTTGCACCACCGCATCGGTAACGTAGGGCGACTGGCTTTGCCGGAATGAGGTAATTTGTCCTAACTTAATTTCTTGGAGGCGGGCAGTCTTTTCTTCGGCGGCAGTAATCCAGTTTAGCTCTCGCATGCGGTTCAAAACGATCGCCTGCCGTTTTCTCGCCAACTGGTAATTGACAAAAGGGCTATAGGTTTCGGGTGCAGAAATAATGCCCGCCATCATTGCCGACTCACCCAAGGTCAGGTCTGCCGCCGACTTATTGAAATAACTCCTTGCCGCAGTCTGAGCGCCGTAGGTATTGTGTCCCCAATACACCTGAGTGAGGTACATCTGAAGGATCTGATCCTTGGTAAATACTTGCTCCAACCGCAGGGATAAAACCGCTTCGGCAACTTTTCGCTTCACCGATTGCTCTGGGTTCAAGAACAAATTCTTGACCAACTGCATGGTGACTGTCGAACCACCCTGCACGGTTCTACCTGTCTTAAAGTTGGCAAGACTTGCCCGTGCCAGCCCGATCGGGTTAATGCCGTGGTGAGAGAAAAAGTAGCTATCTTCGATCGCCAGTGTCGCCCGTTTCAAGTTCGGCGTAATATCGTTAAGGTCAACCACTTCTCGGTTGGCTTCATCGTGCATACTGGTCAACAGCGTGCCGTTGATGTCATAGACGTAGCTAGTTTCTGAAGGAATGTAGTTACGCAGTACCCGGACATCGGGCAGATTGCGAAAGCTGATCGCCAAGCCCACTAAGCCTCCTGCCGCGATCGAGCTTGCCAGCATGGTCAGTCCTAGCAGCGTCCCTGCTGTCACTTGCGCGACCCCTTGGAGGTACTCACGCGTAGGCGAAAGAGGTTTAGTAAGCTTTGCCTTACCAGGGGGTTTTTGAGAAGCGCGGTTGGGTTCAGCAGTATTGGATGACACAGATCTGTTTTTTTCCTTGAATGCTTGTGATTATAGTGTGTAGTTTGACAAATGCTGTGAAAAGCCCCGAACGGTTTACCCAGTGTGGGTAGGACGTTTAATTGTGATTTTATTTTGATATCGGTCAGCTATCTCGGTCAAATAATCTCTTATGAATCTATCTCAATCTTTCCCCTGGTTGCATCGGGGAACTAACGAAATCTTCCCAAATCAACCGACATCTACTGATCCCGATGAGAACTTGGAGGCAAGGCTAGCGAGGAGCGATCGCCCCCTCCGTATCAAGTTTGGCATTGACCCAACTGGCTCGGACATTCACCTGGGGCACAGCATCGTCATCCGAAAACTGCGGGCGTTCCAGGATGCCGGACATACTGCCATCTTGCTGATTGGCGACTTTACGGCTCGGATTGGCGACCCTACAGGCAAGTCGGAAGTGCGTAAACAGCTCGCTGAGGCAGAAGTCCTTCAGAATGCCCAAACCTATATTGATCAAGTACGCCCGATCTTAGACTTCGACACGCCCGGACGGTTAGAGATTCGCTACAACTCTGAGTGGCTTTTCAAGCTGGACTTGGGAAGGATTCAGGAGTTGCTGGCAACAATGACTGTAGGGCAAATGCTAGCGAAGGAAGGATTTTCTGAGCGCTATAAGAAGGAGAATCCCATCTACCTCCATGAGTTCCTCTACCCGCTGATGCAGGGCTACGACTCAGTAGCGCTGGAAGCAGATGTGGAGTTAGGTGGCACAGATCAGAAGTTTAATTTGGCGGTAGGGCGAGACTTGCAGCGCCACTTTGGGCAGCGTCCTCAGTTTTGCTTACTGATGCCGATTTTAATTGGCACGGACGGAGTGCAGAAAATGTCTAAGTCTCTCGGTAATTTTGTGGGATTACAGGAAGATGCCCTCAGTATGTACTCCAAGCTAGAGAAGACGGCGGATAGCCAGATTACTCAGTATTTTGAGCTGCTGACCGATTTGCCGCTGGCAGAGTTGCCGGAGAACCCGCGCGATCGCCAAAAGCTCCTGGCTCTCACAATAGTCACTCAATATCACGGCGAGGCAGCGGCTTTAGAAGCGCAAAAAGCGGCAATCACTTTGGTTCAAGGCAACGCCAAACAAGCTGATGCCGTGCCAGAATTTTCGCTAGAGGCAATTCAATTTCCGGCAAAGCTGTTCTATATTCTCAGTACCAGTGGGCTGTGCAGCGGTAGTTCTGAGGCGCGGCGGCAAATTCAGGGCGGAGCAGTTAGGGTGGATGGCGATCGCGTTGAAGACCTCAACCTCGTCTTTGAAAGTGCGGCAGAGCTACAGGGGAAAGTCCTTCAAGTGGGCAAGAACAAATTTGTGCGGTTGGTACTTTAGGAGAAACTCAGTGCCTTAGAAGAAAAAAAGCGCAATTTCTTGCGCCCTAGATCCTGATTAACTTCCTATGTCAGCCAACTCGTCTGTGTTAGCTCGAATACACCCTACCTCCTCTACTTACGTAAGTACAACGAGGCAGCGCTGAATTTCATTAAAGCAACATAATTGAAATGTTCTAGTACGGAATTCGCATATAAACCGTGACCCAACCTGAAGCCATCCGTAATCTGCTCGATGCCGTTGCCCAAGGTAGCCTTAGCCCCGATGCTGCCCTCGAAAAGCTCCGCTACTTTGACTTCGAGCCTGTCTCCGACTTTGCCAATATTGACCACCATCGATCGCTCCGCACAGGCTTTCCTGAAGTAATTTGGGGGCAAGATAAAACCCCCGATCAAATTGTCCAAATCATGGGTGCGCTGCGGCTCCAGAATCCGGTCGTCATGGCGACCCGAATTGAGTCTGAAGTGGCTAGGCAGCTTCAAGAAAAAATTCCAGAGTTGCAGTACTTTGCCACTGCCAGAATTTGTGCGATCGCCCCCGCAACACTAACGCCTCACCATCCTGGCACCATCACTCTCCTCTCCGCAGGAACCGCCGATTTGCCCGTTGCCGAAGAAGCCGCCATTACCGCTGAACTCTGCGGCTTCCAGGTCAAGCGTCTCTGGGACGTGGGAGTAGCGGGCATTCATCGCCTCCTACAAAACCGCCACCTCATCCGCGATGCCGACGTATTGATCGTGGTTGCCGGAATGGAAGGGGCATTGCCCAGCGTCGTTGCTGGACTAGCAGGCTGCCCCGTGATTGCTGTGCCCACCAGCATTGGCTATGGAGCCAGCTTTAACGGGCTTTCTGCCCTACTCACCATGCTGAACTCCTGTGCCGTAGGCATTGGGGTCGTCAACATTGATAACGGATTTGGAGCCGCCATGTTAGCAGGACAAATCTTAAGAACGGCTGGCAAAATAGGGGAAAGGATGCAGAAGGAGGCATAGAATTAAATTTATGCCCAAGGAGAACCTCCCTCCCAAGAAGGAAACTTAATGTCTAACGCCCCTTGCCACATTATCGTCGAGGGCAATCTTGCCATTATCTATGCCAGTCGCAATGGCTCTCCCAAACGAATGCTGCCAATCTTGATTCCTTTTTTAGATAAATTTTGGCAAGAGCGAGAAACATCTGGCGAGTTTGCCGATACGCCTGAATGCTTGGTAGCCCAAATCATTGTTCGCTTTGGGTTTGAGATTTGTGAAGATGACTACTCTAATCTGCGGGTTGGGGTCAACTACTATCGTCCTGATGCCGCTTATTTATACCAAGTTAGCGCTGATCAAAAGGTTAAAGTTTGGGTGCCAGACCCCTCTTATCTGCAAAACCCTAGCCTGGGATTAGCAGGTTGTCGTGAGTGGGTGACTGATCCGAGCTAAGTCATCCCAAGACTAGACCATTTTTAAGCTAGATCATCCCCAGGCTAGATCGCTAAGCTGAATGATCCCCGTAACCTAAAGACAAGACCGATCGCGCTTCATCCGGAGAATTTAGAAAAATTTAGGGAACATTCTTTTCTAGTTCAGGTCAAGAGTCATAGATAAATGTATCAACGAAATATTTTTAGGATTTCACCTGGAGGAAATCAACTATGCTGCTTCCCAAACGCTGGAAATCGGGCACCGCTCTCACTTTGACAATGACCCTTGTTTCGACACTTGCTATCCCTTTAACCTTCGTTAAGCCTGCAACCGCCTCTCCTAACCTGATAGCGCAACGTTTCCCTGATACTTGGAGAAACACTATTCCAGCAGGCACCGAAATTCCGATCACTTTTGAGAAGGACAAGATTGTCGTTACTCCTGACGAAACTGCACCCGTAAAGCTGAAAGTTGCCCGCGACATTACAACTAGCGGCGGCACAGTTTTGATCCCTGAAGGCAGCGTCATTGAGGGTGAACTTAGACCTGCTGGCGGTGGCACACAGTTTGTTGCCAAAAATTTGGTGATTGCTGGGCAAAACGGCAAAACGCCCATTGATGCTACTTCTGGTGTAATTACTCGTCGAGAAACTATCAATAAGCGCAGCGACCCGAAACTTTTACAAGGAGCGGCGATCGGGGGAGCTGCTGCTGCTGTTCTATCTGAAATTTTTGGCAGAATTGACCTTTGGGAAGTTCTGGGTGGCGCTGGTTTGGGTGCACTTGCCTCGGTTCTAATCCGTAACAAAAAAGAAGTTGAAGTGATTATAGTCAACCCTCAAGAAGATTTGACTTTGACCCTACAGTCAGACTTTGCTCTACAGGACAGCACCACTCGTTAGAATGCGTAGGGGCAGCAGATGCCCCTGCCTCAGCACTTTTATTCTGAGCGGTAACAGCATTATTTTTGCTTCAAAACTTCTTCTCCATAAACCTGTAACGCAATTCCCCAGACCTCATAGCCCTGAGTGCTCAGGTGCAATCCGTCTGAACTAAGTTCGCGGCGCAGGTTGCCCTCGGAGTCGGCAAAGAGTGGGTAAAGGTTAAAAAAATCAACAGATTCGGTAGAGGCGATCGCCTCCATTCCTTCATTAAGCGCCTTAATGCGACGATTTGGGAGCGCCAGGAGGCGATCGCGCCCTTCCCAAGTCACCTGCTCAATCGCATGGGGCAATATCGACTGCAACACAATCTTCGTCTGAGGATGAGTTGCTTTAAGATCCTCAATCACTCGCTGCTGATCATCCAAAATCTCAGTATCCGACCTGCCTCGCAGCAAATCATTAATTCCAATCATCACAAAAATCACATCAGGCTGCGTCTGGTCAAACACATTTAACCGCTTCAACAGTCCTGCCGTGGTCTCCCCCGAAATCCCTTGATTCAACAACCAATATCCTGACAATTTCCCTGGCGGAAACCTCAGACTCAAAGAATCCCCTGCCAAAATTGCTAAATGCTTGGGCTTCAGCACTGCCACAAGCTGAGCATCATCCTTCAGTTGTCCTAGCGACTGCTGATAGCCCAGACGAGACGACGACTCAAACGGCACTGCTGCTGCCTCTGCGGGGTTCGATAGATGAGTTGGAGCAGGTAATCCCATCTGTCGCCACAAAGATATTCCCACTATCAGGATCAAAGCCCCATTAGCCGCTAGCGACCAAAACACCCAGGTCGGTAATAAGTGCATCCGCAAACGGGAGGGCGAGAACTTATAGGCGATCGCCAGTCCCCGCAACTGACGGCTGAAACCCTTCTTAAACGGAAACCTACTCTCTGCGAAACCCTTTACTTGTCCCCATTGCCTGTTGTCTACCACGGCTCAGCCTAAGCAAATAAATCACATATTAAGCTAAGCTACCCCGATAGAATCAGATCAAAGCCAAAGAAAAAGGAAAACCTGCTCAAACCGTTAATTCTTGATAGAGGAATTTTGCCCTAAACACCACAAGAAATGGCGTATTGCAGTGATTTCCTGCATTCAGTAGATCGTCTCATCTGCCTTCTGCCACGCTGGGTCAACGATGCAGATGAAAACGAGCGGATCTGTGCCGCTGTTGTGAATAAATTGTTTAGCGTCCGGAGGAATATAGATGGCATCACCCGGCTCAACCGTTTGGGTTTCATCGTTGATATGCATTTCGCCAGTGCCGCTGAGAATGTAGTAGACCTCGGTAGTGGTCAGGGCGTGGGGCATAGAAGTTTGACCAGGAGGGACGATCGCATGAGCCAAACTGTACCGCAAGGCGATCGCCTGTTTATCGGGATGCAATAATTCCCGTAATAAAGTCCCATCTCCAGCAACGAACTCTGGGCAATCGTTCAACTTTTGAATCAGCATATTTAGCTATTTCCAATTTCACTGCTGGCTCTGTAATCTCGACACCCGATCGCCTCTTCCGACAACGCCATCGATGGATGCACCGGACACTTTAGGTAGTAACTATTGGTAAAAAATTGACAATTTGCACAAGGGATTTGATGCAGTTGCTTCACCTGTTTTACCCCGTCTCGTAACGCCGCAAGAATACTCCAACCCACAATTAAAACGATCCCCCAAGCCATAACAAAACAAAGGGGAGTCAAAAATGGCTGAATGGCATAAATTAACCCGCGAAGTAAGGAAAAGAATAGAGCCATATAGAAATCTCTGCAACGCCTAAGCGAGGATGTTGATTATAGTAGTGCACCCTACGGGGCTTGAGATTACTTGTTTAGATTTTAGAGCAACGCTTAATATCTTGAAATCATTCGTTAGCCTTAGAGTTAATTCGTGTTTTCTGCTGTCTTGAGGTTATGAATGCAACTGCACCAGAGTTCGGGTCGATGGCGTTTAGGTTTATCTCTGGCGCTGGTTACAGTTGGCTTATGGGGTGTTTTGCCGATCGCCCTCAAAGTCGCTTTACAAGCGGTTGATGTTTATACCGTCACCTGGTTTCGGTTCTTGGTTTCGTTTTGGTTATTAGCAATTTACTTAGGGGTGAAGGGACAATTAGGGATAGGACGGCGCAAGTTAGGTAAGACCCGGCTAGATTTACTGGCGATCGCCACCCTTTTCCTAGCTGCCAACTATCTCTTCTATCTCAAAGGACTGCAAGATACCTCTCCTAGCAACGCCCAGGTCATTATTCAACTTGCCCCAGTGATGATGGGCATTGGCGGCTTGATTATCTTTAAAGAACGTTATACCCTCCAGCAATGGGGGGCGCTTGGCACTCTCCTTTTAGGAATGCTGCTTTTCTTCAACGAACAGTTACGGCACCTAGCTACTGCTCCAGCCCAATTTTTGTGGGGCAGCGTTTATATTGTGATCGCCGCTGCCGTCTGGGCAGTCTACGCCTTAGCGCAAAAGCAATTACTACAGCAAGTGCCATCGTCAATCATTATGCTAGTCATCTATGGCGGCGGCGCTCTGCTGTTTGCCCCGTTTACTTCGCCTGCAAGCCTGCAAACCCTCACGCCTTTGCAATGGGGAATGCTGCTGTTTAGCGCCCTCAATACCTTCATTGCCTATGGTGCTTTTGCCGAAGCCCTAGATCATTGGGAAGCGTCTAAAGTCAGTGCCGTTCTTTCAACTACCCCGATCGTTACCCTGAGCGCAGTGTTTTTGGTTTCTATGCTATTTCCTACCCTCATCACCCCAGAACCCATTACTCTGATGGCAGTCATAGGAGCGTTCTTGGTCGTCGTTGGCTCTCTGGGGATTGCGATAGGACGCAAATCTGCTCATTAAGATAAGATCGTTAAGAAACCTCTAAACTCCGCTCGGAATACCGGAGTTGATGAGATAATAGAACGTTAGACTCAGCAAATACGCAACAGACAGGACATTTAGTTATGGCACTAAGACTTGGTGATACCGTTCCCGATTTTGTTCAAGAATCCACCACAGGTACGATTAGCTTCTACGAGTGGGCAGGTGATAGCTGGGTGATCTTGTTCTCTCACCCCAAAGACTTTACTCCTGTTTGCACCACCGAACTAGGAACCGTCGCAAAACTTAAGCCTGAGTTTGATAAGCGCAACGTCAAGGCGATCGCCCTCAGCGTTGACAGTGTTGATTCCCACCTGGGCTGGGTCGGCGACATCGAAGAAACCCAAGGCTCGGCTTTAAACTACCCCATCTTGGCAGACCCCGATCGCAAGGTTTCTGACCTGTACGATATGATTCACCCCAACGCCAACAACACGTTGACGGTGCGATCGGTGTTCATCATCGATCCCAACAAAAAGCTGCGGCTAACCCTAACCTATCCCGCCAGCACTGGACGCAACTTCGACGAAATTCTCCGAGTCATTGATTCCTTGCAGCTCACCGATCACTACAGCGTTGCCACCCCAGCAAACTGGACTGATGGCGGCGACTGCGTGATTGTGCCTTCCATCACTGATCCCGCAGAATTGGCGGAGAAGTTTCCCAAGGGCTACACCCAAGTCAAGCCATACTTGCGGATGACTCCTCAGCCTGATAAGTAAGCACTAGGAATTAAGAAGCACTAGGAATTAAGATCTCGAAAAGATAGGGACAAGGGGATTGAAGATGAGCTAAGCTGCTTGCAATCCTCTTGCCCCATTTTTTTAGGCTATGACTCCTCTAGAAATCACCACCACATTGGCTCAGATCTTTGGCGATACCGTCGAAGTGAAAGAACCCGATTCTTGGCAGGTCGAGGCAGACAGTCTACGGCTTCTGGTGCTGCTATCTGAAGACCAAAAATGGCTGCGATCGCTTATCACCATCACTTCAGCCCAAGAAGCCGAGCAATTTCTGCCGCAACTAATGGCAGCCAACTTCGATGAAACCCAAGAAGCTCGCTACGCCATTTTTCAAGACATTCTCTGGGGCGTGTTCCAACACAATTTAGAAAGCCTGACGAGTGAGGATTTTCAGTCCGCGATCGCCCGTCTCGTCGCCCTCTATCAACGCGGCTTGTCAGAAAGCTTCAGCCAATTAGCAGAAACGCAGGTGCGCCAAATCATTAACGTAGCGAAACAGCAGGGACAGTCGCTAGAAACCACCCTACAAATGCTCGATCGCCTCTACCAAGAAGGCGTGCTAGGCGATCTAGAGCAAGGTGCAGAGGAGCGGGGCGAGGTGCTGAAGGCTTGGCGCTACCAGCTAGAGCGACTGTGGCAAGAAGAGTAGTTTCTACTGAATTAAAGACCTATCTGTTAAATCTTGAGACCAAGGCTCAAAGATGGATACTTCTGTATCTGCCAGTCCAGCGTAAAAACTGATAACAAATCGTTACAAAATTTAGTAAGATAATGTTTATCACTTCAATAAGTATTAATTCCTATTGCTATGACAGCGGATCAATTTCCTTGGCTCACCGCGATCGTCCTGCTTCCCCTTGTTGCTTCTGCGCTTATCCCCGTGCTGCCTGACAAAGACGGCAAGCTGATTCGATGGTATGCCCTGGGTGTAGGTCTCGCAGATTTTTTCTTAATATGCTACACCTTCTGGAATCACTACGACGCGGGCAGTTCGACATTTCAACTCGCAGAAAAATATGCCTGGATACCCCAAATCGGTCTGAACTGGTCGGTTTCAGTAGATGGCTTGTCTGCACCCTTAGTGCTACTGGCTAGTTTGGTTACTACACTGGCAATGTTTGCCGCTTGGCGCGTCGATCGCCGTCCTCGCCTCTTCTATTTCCTCATGCTGATGCTGTACGCTGCCCAGATTGGCGTATTCGTCGCCCAAGACATTCTCCTTTTCTTCATCATGTGGGAAGTCGAGCTGATTCCCGTCTATCTACTCGTCTGCATTTGGGGCGGACAGAAGCGACGCTACGCAGCCACTAAGTTTTTGCTCTACACCGCAGCCTCCTCCATCTTCATCTTGGTCGCAGGCTTGGCGCTCGGTCTTTATGGCGATAACCCCACCTTCGATATTGCCGAACTAGCCCAGAAACAATACCCGCTGCTCATGGAGCTATTGGTCTACGCCGGATTGCTGATTGCCTTTGGCGTTAAGTTAGCCATCTTTCCCCTACACACATGGCTACCCGATGCCCACGGCGAAGCCTCTGCACCCGTGTCTATGATTCTGGCTGGCGTGTTGTTAAAAATGGGTGGATATGGCTTAATTCGTCTCAACCTAGAAGTGCTGCCCAATGCCCATGTTTACTTCGCGCCCGTTCTAGCCATTCTGGGTGTCATCAACATTATCTATGGAGCATTTAACTCCTTTGCCCAAACCAACATGAAGCGTCGTTTGGCGTATTCATCGGTTTCTCACATGGGCTTTGTGCTACTAGGCATCGCGTCTTTTACCGATGTTGGTATCAGTGGCGCTCTACTACAAATGATCTCTCACGGTTTAATTGCTGCCGTGCTGTTTTTCTTGGCAGGCGTTACCTACGATCGCACCCACACCATGGCAATGGATGAAATGGGCGGCATTGGTCAAGCAATGCCCAAAGTATTCGCGCTCTTTACCATTAGCTCCATGGCATCATTAGCGCTGCCCGGTATGAGCGGCTTTGCCAGTGAAATTGCTGTCTTCGTGGGCATTACTACCAGTGATAGCTATAGTTCTGTCTTCCGAATTGTCACGATCGCCCTCTCTGCCGTTGGTGTCATTCTCACCCCCATTTATCTGCTCTCAATGCTGCGCCAGGTCTTCTACGGCAAGGGCAATATGTGCGATATGAGCGCTGTCATGACTAGTGATGGTGATCAAGAAGCGGCTTGCTTTGGTACCGATTGCGTTCTGCCTGCGGATGCAATCTTTAGTGATGCCAGTCCTAGAGAAGTGTTCATTGCAGCTTGTTTCCTATCACTAATTATTGGCATCGGGTTTTATCCTAAGTTCATGACTCAGATGTACGATGCAACCACGGTTGCCGTTAATACCCATGTGCGAGAGTCGTACAACCAAGTTTCTCAAGCCAATCCACAGCTTTATGCTAAAGGGTTTGCCTTTCCAAGAATTGGAGAACCGGAAGTCGTTCTAGGAATAGTTAAATAGCTCTTCTCAGATTTATGTAAAAAGCCCTTTGCTCGGAGGGCTTTTTTGTGATTGGTAAAAGCTCTTCCTAGAAGAAACTGAAATCTATAGAAATCTTGTGGACTTTTATCGTTAACCGGGGCGATCGCCTTCAGCCCAAGAGTTTTGTCAGCCAGCCCCGGCGCTTGCCTTAGAATTAGAAAAATACCCTTAGCTCAAGACTGCCAAAACTTAAGGGTCAAGCTAGAGGAAGAGCACTATGCCAGCAACAGTTAAACTACAAATCTCGTTTGAAGCTCTAGTAGAAGCGATCGCCACTCTCGACTTGGAGAACAAGCAACAACTTCTAGAGATTTTAGAAGATCAGATTTTTGATGCTGAAGAAGATGAGATGGAAAACAGCCCAGAAGTTTTGGCTGAAGTTGAAGAGTCTCGTAAAGCACACCAAGCAGGTGATTATCAGACCATTGAAGAATACATTGCTAATCGCTCTCAACCTGCTTGAGCTATAGAGTCATCGTACCCAAACCCGTAAAAAGTAAATGCAAGTAAAATACAGCGCAGATGCAGACATTCTCACCTTTATTCTGCAAGATCATCCCCCTGTAAATGCTATTTCTGAGCCGGGAGGCGTCATTGTTAGCTACGACGAAGCAAATGAACCTGTCAGTATTGAGGTATTGAACGCCTCTAAACGGCAACTCATCAATCCAGAGGAAACCAATCTCAAAGTTTACACTTGAAGATGTTCAGGTGGCGATCGCCCATACTACAGACTATTCCTTATCACCTAGAGAATTCATTTATGAGTATAGTGCAGGAACAGTACATTATTGATGCCAACGGCAATAAAACCGCTGTGATTTTAACGATTGAGCAATATGAGAAGCTGCTGGAGGATCTTCATGATTTGGCGATCGTTGCAGAACGACGACAAGAACAGTCCATTAGCTTAGAAGAGATGAGACAACGGTTGAGTCGTCATGGATCTGTATGAGGTCATTTTTCAGCCATCGGTAGAAAAGGACTTGCGAAAGTTATCCTCAGAAAATTGCGATCGCATTCTGGTTCGCATAGAAAGCTTGAAAGCTACACCATCACCACTCCAAGCGCTCAAACTTGTCGGCACCGAAAGACTTTATCGAATCCGTGTTGGAGATTACCGCATTATTTACGAGGTAGACACCCACCTCAAACAAGTTTTGATTCATTATGTCCGTCATCGGCGCGAAGTCTACCGTGATTTGTAATGGTATCGAATCAACCTCTAGCTGTAACCTATCAATCCAAAGGAAACCAATCTCAAGATTTACACTTGAAGATATTTAGGCAGCGATCGCCTAGCCACCAAATAGTCATCGTAAATAGGAGATAAAGAACGAGTAGGGCGATCGCTGTGTGTCTGATTGAGTGATGCGTTACTCTGTTGCTAACGCTTCCACTGAAGAGCATTTTAGGCTGAACGTGACTCTTTCTAAACTTCAGAGCGACATCTAAATGAGTAAAGCAACACTGTATGAACAAGACTTCCTGCAATGGACTCAACAACAAGCTGAGTGCTTGCGAAAAGGGCATTGGGCAAGCTTAGACATTGAAAATTTGGTCGAGGAATTAGAAACATTGGGTCGCAGCGAACAAAAGGAACTAGGTAGCTACTTGCAGATTCTGATGATGCATCTGCTTAAGTGCCAGCATCAGCCTGAGCGGAGAGCCAAAAGTTGGAACGATACCCTCTCCAATTGTCGAGACAAGATCCAGGATTGCTTGGAAGATACTCCTAGTTTGCAGCGTTTGCTTCAAAACCCAGAGTGGGTAGAAAAATATTACCGCCGCGCTCGCCGGGATGCGGCAAAAGAAACGCAAAAGCCCCTAGAAATGTTTCCATCTCAATGTCCTTACACAGTTCAGCAACTTCTTCACTTACCAATCTGAAGGCTCAAGGTGCAGCCCCTATTAATCTGACTTTGCTAACTGCCAAAGTTGGATTTGATAACACAGATGCTTCTCAAAAATCTTGCCTGCTTCTAACCCTTCGACCACTAGCTTTTTTGCCCAACGACGATATGCCCAACGCAGCAGAGCGTGTAAGGGTGGAACAGCGATCGCCACCAAATCTGCTAAATAATGAATGGTACTGAGTCCAAAGCGTCGAAAAACATCAATATACAGATCGATCGTGGGTGCAGCTTGGGCAGAGATATCTTCACTTTTCACCAACGTAAACCCAGCCTGCTCTAGAGCTGAATGCAGATCGGTGACAACGTGACAGTTAGAGAAAATGCCTTCAGTGTAGTGGGCATCCGATCGCATCATATCGGCAAGCAACAGGTAGCCGCCTGGGTTTAACGCAGCAGCGGCACATTGGGCAATATCGATCGCCGCCATATACTGACTACTTTCGCTCAGCAAAACCAGGTCATAGGCATGGGTGGCTGTAAACGTTTCAAAGGTAGAGAGATGGAAAATTGCCTGGTTCTGCGTGAGCTTGAGAAATCGCTCTTGCTGGAATGGATCAGGGGCAAGCCCTTCAACAGTAAAGCCGCGCTCTAACAAGTACGCCGCATTTCCGCCAATGCCGCAACCCACATCCAACACAGTTTTGACTCCTTCTGGCATAAACCCTAAGAGCTTTGCCGAGTACGCTGCTTGCGCGATACCGAGTTTGGCGATCGTCAAGTCTTCAGCCGCAGGGATGGGTTCCCAATATCCGTAGTGCAGGTAGGGCGAATCTGTTAGACCAAGATAGTAGGTCAACGCTGCATTTTGGTAGCGGGTTGCTTTGGAAATAGTGAGTTGTTTTGACCTTGGCATTGGGGGCATTAAAGAAGTTCTAAGACATCTTAGCGCTTCATCACCCGCCATTGAGTCACTGGAGCCATTGCCTTCCATCCCAAGAACTTGCCGATGGGTTCTGCCCGTTGAATGGCAATGCGGGTTAACTCGCCCCCTAATTGGCTATGCCATTGCAAGATCACCTGTTCACTTTCTATGGTGACTGCATTGAGCACCAAACGCCCACCCGATCGCAGTGCATTCCAGCAAGTCTCTACCATTTCCGCTGCTGTAACGCCGCCGCCAATAAAAATGGCATCAGGTTCTGGTAAGTCGTGGAGTGCCGCAGGAGCCTGTCCTGCCACCAGTTTAAGGTTGGGAGTACCTAGGGCAGTGGCATTGTCGGCGATGAGTTGCAAGCGATCGCAGTTTTGCTCAATGGCGATCGCTCGACATCGCCCATGGCTACGCATCCATTCAATGCCAATGGAGCCACAGCCTGCGCCCACGTCCCACAAAAGCTGTCCTGGTTGGGGTGCAAGCGCTGCTAAAGTGACGGCACGAACTTCGCGCTTAGTGAGTTGTCCGTCGTGGTGGTAGGCAGCGTCGGGGATACCTGCTAATCGACAGAAGGCGTGTGGAGACGCTTGGGTGGGGAGGGCGATCGCCAACGTATTTAAGTCTGCAAAGTTTAAGCTGGTCAAATCCTGCTCTGCCCAAGTCGCAGCCCTGCCTGTCGTGATGCGCTCATGGTCACCGCCCATTTGTTGAAGAACAGTAATTTGACTTTCTCCCAAGCCTTGCTCCGTCAGCAGTTGGGCGACTATCCCAGGCGTATGACTGCCTTCGCTCAGCACAAGGAGCCGCGCACCGGGATAAAGTACTGCGTGGAGTAAAGCGGGACTGCGACCACAAAGACTAAGGGTTTCAACTTCGGTAAGCGACCAGCCGAGACGGGCACAGGCAAGGCTAAAGGCGGATGGAGCAGGGATGATGGTCATTTCATCGATCGCCACTCGACGCAGCAGAGTTGTGCCAATTCCATAATTTAGAGGATCGCCGCTAGCTAGTACGCAGACCGATCGCCCTCGATGTTGCAAGATTTCGTTGATGGAATTTTCAATCGGCGAAGTCCAGCAGATTTTCTTGCGGCGATCGCCCGGAGTCAGCATAGCTAGATGGCGATCGCCCCCAACGATGACCTGGGCTTGTTCAACCAAAGATTGGGCGATCGGGGTTAAACCGGGTAACCCATCCTCCCCAATTCCTACGACCGCCAGCCATTTTTGAGTCATACTGAGTATCAAATTTGCCTTAGAACGATAAAAAAGATGAAAGATAAGAAAGATGAGGCATCTCATCATCGACAACCAGGCACATGA
The DNA here is from genome assembly GCA_038204505.1 of Elainellales cyanobacterium. GTDB lineage: Bacteria > Cyanobacteriota > Cyanobacteriia > Elainellales > Elainellaceae > Timaviella. Next base: position 5,007 of record JBBRCV010000061.1, on the reverse strand, counting down.
TATATTTCTCAGGCTTGGGCTGGGAAAGTTCGGTGAAATTCCGACACTGTGCCGCAACTGTGAAAGGGGAGGGGTGGAGCTTAATCAGCCTGACTCAAAGCCAGAATACCAGCTCTAGGGATGTCTAAATTGGGCATCATTTTTCTCAGTTCCCTGCGTTTCACGGGGAAGGAGTGTTTCGTTTGTCACCTCAATCGCTTGACCAGAAGATTCAAAATCTACAAATCCCCACGGATTCGCAAAAGCCGATCGCCCATGATGCTTGTCCAGGATTGTTTTATCCAACTTTTGCTAAAGATGGACGGCTAATTCGGATTCGGACTCCAGGGGGAAGGCTGAGCAGTCAGCAGGCGCGGGTATTGGCGGCGTTGAGCGATTGCTTCGGCAAACCGCTCCAAGTTACTAATCGCGCCAACTCACAAATTCGTGGACTGCCTGCCGAAATTCCGCCAGAAGTTTTGAATCAGCTCCAGGAGGCAGGATTGGCAGCGCGGCTGAGTGCGGTTGATCACTTGCGTAACATTATGGCAAGTCCGACGGCAGGAATTGATCGGGCACAGCTCATCGATACGACTCCGTTTGTTAAAGAACTGGATGAGTATCTTTCTAGTCACCTGGAATTAGCAGAATTATCGGCAAAGTTTAGCGTTGGATTTGATGGCGGCGAACAGGTGGCGATCGCTTCCCACAACGATATTTTATTAAGGGCGATCGATCTCAATGGCGTTCAATTTTGCCTCTATCTAGCAGGCGTTCCGATCGGGATAATTAAACCTGAAAACTGTATTGGGGCGATCGCTTCTCTAGCAAAAGTTTATCTAGAAGCTAGCCAAAATTATGTTGGAGTTCGGAAGCTTCGCTTGAAGCAGTTGATCCAAGATATAGGCGTTCAGGAATTGTGCGATCGCGCTCAACTTTCATTGATTCCCCTTTCGACTGAGCTTATCCCACTTAGCTCTCAATCCTATACTCACATTGGTAATCATTCCCAGCGCCAGACCCATCTTTCCTATGTAGGAATAAGTTTGCCGTTAGGACGTTTAGAAGCTTGGCAGTTACAAGGATTGGCGGATCTAGTAGATGAGTGGGGCGATCGCACCTTACGTCTTACGCCTTGGCAAAATCTATTAATTCCTAACGTCCCTAATGCTGTTCTTCCTCGAGTTCAACAACAGTTACAACGACTGAATCTTTATCATTCATCAATTCATATCTACAGCGGGTTAATTGCTTGTGCTGGAAATACGTGTACATCTTCCGCAACCGATACTCAGGCTGATGCGCTAAGACTAGCAGAATACTTAGATCAAAACATTACGCTTGACCTACAAATCACGATTCATTTTAGTGGTTGTTCTAAATCCTGTGCCTATCACGGTGCGAGTGATTTGACGTTAGTAGGAACGTGGATCGGACAGCGCCAAGCCTATCAAATTTATGTGGGAGAGAGCGATCGTTTTGAGATATCTGCAAGCGATCGCCCCTTTGGTCGAGAACTAGACGCAGCAATCTTTCCAGAACATCTATCGTCGAGAATCCTTCAAATACTCCACGTCTATCAACAGCGGCGAACTTCTTACGATCAATCTTTCCACACTTTTGTTAATCAGTACTCTATCGATCAGTTGCGGCAATGGTGCGATGCATTTCAAGGAGAGGGTTAAATGATAGACTACATTCGAGATGGTAATGAAATTTATCGCAACTCCTTCGCCATTATTCGCGCCGAAGCGCAGTTAGAAAACTTACCTGAAGATCTGGTTTCTGTTGCCGTTCGCCTCATCCACACCTGCGGTATGACGGACATTGTTAAAGATTTAGCGGCTTCTGCAAATGCGGGCAGCATTGGACGGGCGGCACTGCGGTCGGGTTGTCCTATCCTCTGCGATTCCCAAATGGTGGCGGAAGGCGTTACCCGCAAGCGTCTGCCTGCTGATAATGCAGTCATTTGTACGCTGAATGCAATTGAAGTTCCGGCACTGGCGCAGAAGATGGGAAATACGCGATCGGCAGCGGCAATGGAACTATGGCGATCGCACTTAGAAGGCGCTGTGGTGGCGATCGGCAATGCCCCGACTGCTCTCTTTCGCCTACTGGAATTGCTGGATGAAGGCGCACCCAAACCTGCGCTTATTTTAGGGTTTCCAGTTGGGTTTGTCGGGGCAGCAGAATCGAAAGCGGCGCTGGCGGAGAATAGTCGGGGCGTGCCCTTTATTACCTTGCAAGGTCGTCGGGGTGGCAGCGCTATGGCAGCAGCGGCAATTAATGCATTAGCAAAACTGGAGGAATATTAAATGAATCATTCTATGGGTCGGCTTTATGGATTGGGTTTAGGTTCGGGCGATCCAGAGTTGTTGACTCTGAAGGCGTATCGACTGTTGCAAGCTGCGCCTGTGGTTGCCTATCCAGTGTCTGATGGTGGTAAAAGTTTGTCGCGATCGATCGTCGCAGATTATCTAAGGAAAGATCAAATTGAAGTTCCCTTGTGGTATCCGTTTAAGTTAGAGCAGTCTTCTCAGCCTTATTACGATGAAGCGGCGTTGAAGCTGGCGGAATACCTTAATGCAGGGCAGGATGTTGTGGTGTTATGTGAAGGTGATCCGTTCTTCTACGGCACGTTCATGTATTTATTCAACCGTCTGTCCCATCAGTTTCAAACTGAGGTGGTTCCTGGAGTATCTTCTATCATGGCAAGTGCGGCGATGTTAGAAACTCCGCTAACTTATCGCAATGATGTTTTTGTGGTGTTGCCTGGTATCCTATCAGCAGAAATTTTGGCGGAGCGATTGGCGATCGCCGATGCCGCAGTCATTATTAAACTCGGAAAAAACTTCTCAAAAGTATACGGCGTTCTAGAGCAGCTAGGACTCCTCGACAGAGCGCGGTACATTGAACGAGCAACCATGCCGAACCAGAAAATCATGCCAATTCGAAACGTGAATCCAGCCGAGGTTCCTTACTTTGCCTTAATTTCGATTCCTAGCCAATGGCAGCCGGAGTAAATTCTGGTGTCGTTACACTGGCGATCGCATCAACCACCAATTCTAACTGTGCCGCCGCCTGCCCATCCATCAACATCGTTCTCGCCTGCTTTAACCCTGCCTCTATTGTTGGGCAAACGCCCGCTTGCCAAAGATAGAAACCACCATTCCAAACCGCCGACTCTAATATCTCGCTGGCTTTACCCTGCAACACCGCCTGTAGATCTATCGGTAATTGCTCTGAAGATGGCAGTGCAAGTTCTGGAGCGGCAAATCCATAATCGCGGGGATGCAGCAAAAGGCGATCGATCGCTGGCTCGTGTTGGGACTGACTGATGTCAGGCTGTTTAATACCTACAATGCAGGTGCGATCGCGCGGCAAATCACAGCTACCCTCCAGCCCTTTCACTGTGATCAACCGCTGCGTTCCTCGCAAGGTAAACGCCAATCGCGCCGTTTCCTCAGTGGGTGGATGGACGAATCCTGAAATCATTAAAGAATCGCCTTCATAAGGACACCAAAATAGTTCAGCAGTGGCAAAAGGCGGACGCTTGCCCAACTCCTCCCGATAGGTCACCATGTCTTCGGCGTAGGGAAAATGCTGCGGTATATAAACAAATCCCAATCGGGTTCTCTCAAAAACCTGTTGAGTCTGCTCTAAGGAAAGGTGCGTCCAATCTACGCTCAAGCCTTGCCAAACATCTGCTAAGGGCACACCTTCTTTCGTGGGCATCCGTCGTCCGCCGTGCATGACGACTGGGCATCCGGCAGCAGTCAGGATCAGCGCTGTGATAGGGCTGATGGGAGCCGTGCGCGATCGCCCATCATAAGGAATGCCCATGACCACGGTCGGATAAGCCGCTGGAAAACCTCGAAGCTTAGGTCCCAAAAGATCATAGGCATCTAAAATTCCCGCTAACTCTTCCCCGGTTGGGCGCTTAATTCGATGGGCGATCATGAACGCGCCAATCTGAGCAGGCGTGGCTTCTTGCCGCAGCATCATTTCAGTTGCCTTTGCCGCTTCAGCACGGGTAAGGTTTTCGCTGGTGTGGGAACCGCTGCCCACTTTGCGGAGAAGTTCTCGGAAGACGACGCTCATGGAATAGGGAAGGGGGTGGGGATTAGGGGAGTGACCAGTGGAGTACTGACCAGTTTCTTGACAAGGGCACGAAAATGCTGAATTGGCGGAATGTCGAGACGATCTTGAGTCGTGACAAAGACTACCTGACGGCTCAGCACAGGGTTTTCAGTCGGACGAACTACTAATGTTGGATCATTATCGATTTCCATCAGGGCAGAACGCGGCAACAGGGCAACGAGATCGCTTTGGCGCACCATGCCTCTAAATCCATCAAGAGTGTTCAACTCAACCATGGGTTTAAGCTGCAACCCGTTGCGCTGGAACTGTTCCTGCACCATCCGCTGCATTCCGTAACCATCTTTAAACACCACTTGAGGATATTCAGCGATCGCCGCCCAAGGCACTTGCTCATATTGACTCAATGGATGCCCAGTCGCCATCAGCACCTCGACTGGCTCCTCATACAAAATATCGACGACCATTTCCGGGCTAGCGGTCAAAAACCGATTATTCATGACGATCGCCACATCCACCAACCCATCTCGCAGAACTTTGAGGGCGCGATCGCTGCCTAACGAAGTGACGCGCAACTGTACGGCTGGATAGTCTTGACAAAATTGCTGTAAAACGGGCGGTAAGTGATGGGCAGAAGCCGAATGAATCGCCGCTACACAAAGTTCAGGCTGGTTGCCCGAAACCAACTTAGCTAACTCTGAAGAAGCATTCGCCCATTCCTGGCAAATCCGGCTGGCACGGGGCAGAAACATTTCACCCGCCAAAGTCAGCTTCGACTGAGAAGTTCTGTGAAACAGCGGCATTCCTAGCTCTGCCTCCAAGCCCTGAATCTGGCGGCTAATGGTAGATTGAGTTACCTTACAGCGCTGAGTTGCCTGCTGAAAGCTGCCTGCTTCGACCACTGCCAAAAAAGCTTGCAATTGTTCCAGG
>JBBRCV010000060.1:0-23786 GCA_038204505.1 Elainellales cyanobacterium | reverse complement strand
TTACGTCAGTTTTCTCCAACGACTGCCACTAGGGTGGACAAGCTGATTTCAACTGCCCTGGATTTGGTCAATCCTCAACATCTCCGAAATTGGTTTGCTAATTGCTGCTACTGTACTTCATAAAACTGAAAAGTGCTGTAGATGTTCTAGAGTGAGGTAGCGCTCTAACTCCGCTTCACCCTTTTTCGCCAAAGTTCCCGCCTTGCTTTGGGCTAGCAAATCGCTTACATGGGTTTGGAACCCAGTCGATGGTCGGATCGCTAGGATCTGATCGGGCGTGGGCTGGCTGGCTAGCAATGTCATAATTTCTTGCTCATCCATAAAATTGCCCGGATGCTCATAGAGCAATTCTTGCAATCCTCGCTCTAATAGCTCTGGAATGCGATCGCTAAATTGCTGACCTAGTTCATCAGGCACTTCGACTGTAATCTGCATCGTTAATCCTTCATTCCTGAACGTAATTAGCGTGAAACATTCCTGCCCCAACACACCAGAAGCGATCGCACTCATACAAAAAGCTATCTGTGAGAAGCTGGGCAAATAATCCCCACAAAAACGATCGCTGCCGCAGTGCGATCGTCTCTTCTCGCAATTTCTATCCCATGCCACTACGCCACTTGAGGAGTGATGAGGGCAGCAGGTTCAGGGAAAGACTGACCGTTATTCTGGAAAATCTCGATTGAACCTGCGATCGCGTCTTGCCCATTCCTAGGGGCTTCTTCGTAGGTTTTGCCGTGAGTGACAAATTGTTGCCGGGGAAATTCAGGAATTTCTTTTAATGCGTCTCCTAATTGCCATTACCGAATATCATCTAAGTCGATCGCTTTTGATCCGCCTTGCTCTAGCTGTCTGAGGACGCTACCCAACTGCACCCAAACCAGTAGCCCAATCAGAATAGTCATGGGTAACGCCAGGGCATAGCCGATCGCCGTGGTAAACCCAAAGATCGTTACGCCTGACGCTAAAAACACGCAAATTCCAGCGCAAATCCCTAAAAAGGGTAGCCTTAAGGACATCCCTTTAAGATTTGCTAAAGTCCGGGTCGAACGATTAAGCTTCCAGTCTTGAGCCGACTGCTTGAGCGTTGCCTCAAATGCCAAGCCACAGGTGATACCTGCCAGTAAGCCAGCCACAAGCAAGAAATAGGGTGGATCGTAGTACAAAGGTAACTCCTTTAGGAAAAATTATACTTTAGGAAAAATCAAAGCTTAGGGGAAGAAAACAGAGACATAGCCGGAATCAGGGTTGCAGCTCTTTGAACCGAGAGTTCGGTTAACGCACCCCAGGCGGCATTAAACAAGCGACCGGGCTTAACGTCGTCCTTGATCAGCCCCCAAAGTCGCTGAACTTCTTCGGTGTGGAGGCGATCGTCCTCAATCAAAGCCAGAATTAACTGCCTTCTCAAAAGCTGTCCTTCCTCCGACAACAAGTATTGTAAGCCGAGTTGGGCTGTGGGCAGAATATCGAAGTTTGTATCAGAACGGGCGATCGCAATCAAATTCTCTAAGCGATGCCACTGAAACTTGCCATTTTTAAACAGCAATTCCAATAATCGCTGCCGCAGTTGAGGCGACTCGCCGTTTAGCAAACGCCTTGCCACGTAGGGATATGCCACATCGACAATCTTAAAGTTTGGATCAAGAGTCAGCGCTAAACCTTCTTGAGTCACCAAGGAGCGAATGATCAAGGCAAACTTAGCAGGAATGCGGAAAGGATAATCAAACATCAACTCTGAGAATTGATCCGTGATCGTTTTGAAGTTGAAGTCTTGAACGCTTTCGCCTAACGCATTTCCTAGAACCGATTCTAACGCAGGCACGATGGGCAGAATGTTGGTTCCGGGAGCCAGGAAACCCAGCTTAATAAAGTCATGAGCTAGATCTTGATAATCTTTATTAATCAGGTGAACGACAGCATCAACGAGACTTTCTTTAGCGTCTTGATCAAGTTGATCCATCATGCCAAAGTCAATGTATGCCATTTGTCCTTCGGGGGTGGCAAACAGGTTGCCGGGATGGGGGTCGGCGTGAAAAAAGCCAAACTCTAGAAGCTGCTGAAGACCACAGGTAACGCCAACTTCAACGATCGCATTAGCATTCAAGCTAGATTCTTTTAGCTTAGGAATATCCGTTAATTTGTAGCCATTAATCCATTCCAGCGTCAAAACGTGTTGGCTGCAATAGCGCCAGTAAATAGAGGGAACTTTGACGCGTGGATCGTTCTGAAAGTTAGCGGCAAAGCGCTCGGCGTTGCGACCTTCGTTGAGGTAGTCAATTTCTTCAAATAGCTTCAAGCCAAACTCATCGACAATTAGCGTCAGGTCATGCCCTAAATTGAGCGGCAGCCATGGAGCCAGCCAACTAGCCCCCCAGCGCATCAGGTAAAGGTCGAGGGTAATAATGGGGAGGAGGTTAGGGCGCTGAACTTTGACGGCTACTTCTTCGCCGCTGTGCAGCCTTGCCTGATAAACTTGCCCCAAACTTGCTGCTGCCACGGGCTGAGGCGAAATTTTGCTGAAGGCTTCGTCGATGCTGCGATCGAGTTCTTGTTCAATAATGTTGAAGGCGATCGCCGTTGGAAAAGGTGGCAACTGGTCTTGCAGCTTAATCAGTTCGTCTAGAAAATCTTTGCGAATCAGGTCAGGACGAGTTGAGAGAGCTTGACCAACTTTGATAAAGGTGGGTCCTAACCGAGTTAAAAGCTGGCGGAGCTGAGCCGCCCGTTTAAGCTTATTGGCTTCTGCTCGCTGGAACCAACCGTCGGTCAGTACGCCTAATGCTAACCAAGCAAATGACCATACGATGCTAAAGGTACGCCATATAGATTTCCAGGGGCGAAAGCGATAGTAACGAGCGATCGCCTCGGAATCGTAGCGCTTCATCTGATTTAATTGTTGCTGACTCACCGTTTCTTATGCCTCTTTGACCAGGAATTTGCCCGTCGCTTAATGCCCTTGAGCAGCCTTCACTCAATCAGTGAAGACTGCTCAAGGGTTGCGGACGGTCGCTATTCAGCCTGATCGCCCGTTCATGTAGCTTAATTACAGTATACAAAACTACAACTAATTAACTTATGATATTAAGAAATGTTTATTGTTTTTTCTGAAAAGAATTAATGGATTTTTATCTTTGCTAGATATAATCCCACACAAGGCGGGTTCTAGGGAAGTTTGTACGATTGGGCGATCGCAATCAAACCCTTTAGAAATAGCTAGGAGATTTCTGAATCAGAATATACCCGTGGGGCAGGCATCTTGCCTGCATTGAAAGCAGTGTGCAGGCAAGATGCCTGCTCCACAAAGGGATTTTAATTGATGGAAATCTCCTTATCTCTAATACGCAACGTAAATAATCACTAAAACTTATGAATCGATGAAGAGAGGATGGTTACGAGACTAAAAAAAGACAGGATTCCTTAGTATTTCCCTAGAATGCTTAATGTTGAGATTACCATCCCTTAAACCAACACTGATAGTTTTTCACTATGGGCAAAGTGTGAGCCTTAACGGTTTCACTTGACGGTTTTCTGTAAGCCGGGTTTACAGGCAGGTTAAATAATCTTCGATAGAGAGAATAAGAGGCACTATGGCAGTCAATCGTAGACATTTTCTGATGTTTTTGGGTGCAGGTGCAGGCACACTGGCGCTACAGTCTTACAGCAAGAACCTTTCTGTTTCTTTGCCGTTCCAACCTGAAGTTGCTAATGCTCAAGGTATTGCAGGGCTTGGCTTTAAGCCCATTAAGGGGACTATGCCTCTGAAAACCGATCGCTTAGCACTAGAAAAGCAACTCAGTGACTATAGCCAATTTACGGTTCAAGATGATTTGGTGCTGCCTGAAGGGTTTACCTATGACGTGGTGGTTGCTTGGGGCGATCGCGTGGGCGATTCTCGTTTTGGCTACAACAATGACTACATTTCCTTTATTGAAACTGCTCCTAATCAAGGATTTCTGACCGTTAACCATGAATATATTAGCGCTGTACCCTGGCTAGAAACCTTTGAACAGGTGGTGGGCAAGGCGCTGCCCTTTGCAGAAGTAAAGACGGCAGTGGAGGCAGCAGGCAAAGATGGAGTCGACGCTTTTGCCCTTGCCGATACTGACCCGGTGAAAGGAAAGATTACCGAGCTTACGAAGGAAGCCTTAACGGACTTGGGGATTTCGGTGATGTCGGTGAAGAAGGATGCTAGCGGCAAGTGGACGCGCACGAACTCTGGCAGCGATCGCAGCATCAGCGGCGTTTCGGGCTTAGATAATCCTAGCCGTTTGCTGAAGTCAACGGGTCCCGCAACTGCGATTTTCCGCAAGACTCAAGGGCTGGGATATATAGATAAGCTGGGCGATCGCGTCATCGGTACATTTAGTAACTGTGCAGGTGGTGTTACGCCGTGGGGCACCTCGTTCAGTGCTGAAGAAAATTATCAGAGCTATGTTCCTGAAGATGTCAATGCTGATGGAACGTCGATGAATCCTGCGAAAAAGACTTTCTCCATTGGTGATGAAGAGATCGGGGGACTTGGCAACGTCTTTGGCATGGCGGGCAACAAATACGGCTGGATGGTAGAAGTTGACCCTGCAAATTCTAGCGACTATGGCACGAAGCACACCTGGCTGGGACGTTTCCGCCATGAAGCAGTGGCGGTGAACGCAGTGGCGGGTCGAAAGCTAGCGGTGTACTCAGGCTGCGATCGTCGGGGCGGTCATCTTTACAAGTTTGTCAGCACGGGCACAGTCAACGACCTGAAGAACAAAGCTAACTCTCGTCTGTTTGAATCGGGAATGCTCTATGCGGCAAAGTTTGATGCCGATGGGACAGGACGCTGGATTGCCTTGAATGCAGAGACCCCTGTAAACCCTGAACTGCCCAGTGTTCACGTAGGCAAAATGATCACGTTGCCTAACCCTGACCGGACGGTGGGCGGCAGCGTTAAGGTGGAAGATGATGGGGCGATCGCCACTTTCAAGCAAAGCTTCAAAACCTTGGGCGATCTTTATCAAGGCACTCCCGAAGAAAAGCAAGGCGCAATTCTAATTGATGCACACTTTGCCGCTAGCGCTGCCGGAGCTACCTGCACCGCTCGTCCTGAAGACACAGAAATGAGTCCTAATGGTGGGATGTTCGTTGCCTTTACCTCTGGTTCACCGAGCAGCAGTGACGGCAGCCCTGATGCTCGCATCTTTAAAGGACCCAGCGACAAGACAGATTGGGAATACGGCTGGGTCATGCGCGTTGATGAAGTCGGCAACGATCCAGCCGCAATGACCTTTAAGTGGTCTACTGTAGCAACAGGCGGTGAACCTGCGGAGGGTGGTTTGGGCTTCTCTAACCCTGACAACCTTGCTTTTGATGCGAAGGGCAATCTTTGGATGGTTATGGATATGTCGAGTGACAAGCACAATAAGGCAGTTCCGGCGGGACGGCTAGACAAAGAAGGTAAGCCGCTTGATCAGTCTGACTTACGGGCAATCTTTGGCAATAACTCGGTTTGGTATATGCCAACTTCGGGGGCAAATGCTGGACAGGCTTACCTGTTTGGGTTTGGACCCACGGATTCGGAAATGACAGGGCCGTTCTTCACAGCCGATCAAAAGACGCTGTTTATATCGGCTCAGCATCCAGGTGAGGTGCATGGAATGCGGAAGGCGATGGCATCTGAGACGCGCCAACTAGCAATGAGAACGACTGATGGGAAGGAGTTTATGCAAACGCGGGTTGTGCCGATTGGGTCGAACTGGCCTGGGAAGGGGGCGAATATGCCGCCGAAACCTGCGATCGTGGCGATTCGGAGAGTTGATGGGGGGACTATGAGCTAGTGAGCTTGTGAGTCTGACTTGGCTAGGGCTAAGATTCAAAGGAACCGAACCTTGAGTTTATAGCCCTATCTAGAGTTGCTGAATAAGCGAAATCCCTTGATTCAGGAACGCCGGATTCTTAAAAGAAACGCTGCGCGATCGCATTGTATCGAGTCGCAATGGCATTGTGTCGGGTTGCAATGGCATTGTAAGAACTCGCGATCGCATTGTGTCGGCTCACAATGGCATTGTATTGGATCGCAATGGCATTGTAGAAAGCGCAATTGAATGTTGAGCAGTGACAATGGCAAGGAAGCGCGCGCGATCGCCTTTGCCGGGGCTACGGCATCTATACACAGTAGCCCCTGATGCTCTGTCTCTACCTACCTCACCAACACGCTCATGTACTTGCCACTGGCAAATGGTGCTGGAACGATCGGCGTGAACTTGACGCGATCGCTGGCTATCTTCTTAACGTAAAACTCATTGATCAAGTGCGTCACCTGATCCCGCGTTCCAACTATCCATACCTGCGCTTTATCGCCATGCGGAACGGGCAGCAGTTCGTTGAACTCTGTAGTCATCACTATTATCCCTCGCTAATGTTGGGTTGAGAAGAAAAGCTCAAGGTGCGGTTGCCTAATAACTAGCAACATTAGCGAGGTGAAACGATAAAATCGTTACAGCCTAGCTTTCTGCCATCCCAGAAAGTCAGGTTAGCTGGTTAGTCGTGTTGCAAGCACTTCTAGCCAGCGTCCTCACCTTAAGCCTGTTTACTGGTAACAATTTACTGACATTAAAACCAGTGTTGATAAGCATAAGGGCAAAAGCGGCATTAGCACAAGTACTTTAGAGCTAAGGTTGGTGCTGAGTTGCAGTGTTATGTCTTGCAAGACAATCAGGAGGCTGCGATCGCTTCTTTACAACGGGCGATCGGGCTTTATCCAGAGTGTCGAGAGATGACGAAAACGAATACAGACTTTGATGGAATTCAGGATAATGAGCAGTTTCAGGCTTTAATTGGTAGTTGAAAGGAAAGCTGTTACATTGCCGAGGATTGGGTCGAAATGTCTGTCACGCTTCATCCTCATGCCCAAGCTAGACTTGCTGAACGGGGAGCTACTGCTGATGAGGTCATTGCTACCGTTGAAAGCGGTAAATCATCCCCCGCAGATTATGGTCGTATTCGCTTTAGACAACGGTTTCCCTTTAATGCCGAATGGATAGGGAAGATTTATGCTACGAAGCAGATTGATGCGATCGCTGCTCCCATTAATGAAACAGGTTGGTTAGTTATCACGGTTATTGTGAAATTCTTCTAAGCTCAAAAACTTATGAAACTTACCTACGACTCCCGCTACAACATTGCCTACATTTATTTTAGAGAAGCCGTTGAGCCAGTCAGAACCATTGAGGTGAGCGGTGAAATGAATGTAGACATTGCCCCCGATGGAACAATCTACGGGATTGAATTACTCAACGCTAACGAGCAATTAGGGGCAGATCAAAATGCTTTGCTCACTGTGGTAAATGAAGCACTGGGAGAATCTTCAGAAATTAAATTGATGCTCTGATGAAAAGTTTTCAAGTCTCCAGCATTTGCAGGCGGTACAGGCTGGAGTAAAGCCCACCTTGCTCCAAAAGCTCCTCATGGCTCCCCGCTTCCGCCAACTGCCCTTGTTTTAGAACGAGAATGCGATCGACATTCCGAATTGTCGAAAGCCGATGGGCGATGATGATGGCGGTGCGATCGACCAACAGCGTTTCCAGTGCCTTCTGAATAGTGGACTCAGTGCCCACATCTAAGTTTGCAGTCGCCTCATCCAACACCAAAATTCCAGGATTGCGAATTGCCGCACGGGCAAACGCCAACAACTGCTTTTCGCCACCCGATAGATTGGTTCCGCGTTGACGAAGCGGCGTGTCATAGCCTTGAGGCAATTTGGCGATGAACTGATCTACGTTCGTCTGTTTCGCCGCCGCCTGAATTTCTGCCATTGAGTAGGATTCACCCAGGGAAATATTGCCCTTCACATCTCCAGCAAACAAAAAGCCATCTTGCAAAACCACCGCCATCCGCCGCCGCAATTCTCCTTGAGGCATATCCCGAATATCTTGCCCGTCTAGCAAAATCCGCCCTTTACTCACCTCGTATAACCGACAGAGCAGACGAATAATCGAGCTTTTCCCAGCTCCTGTAGGTCCAACCAGCGCTACTTTTTCGCCAGGATGAATCGTAAAATTGAGATCTCGCAGGACGAATTCGTCGGGTTTGTAGCCGAACCAAACATGATCAAATTGGATGGTTCCAGGTGTGGAATCGGATCGGGGGGACGGTGCTTTGATTGAAGTGGAGGAAAGGCGCTCTGGGTCACGAATTTCGACGGGTTCATTTAAGATGTTGCTGACCCGCTCTAATGCCGTGAGTCCGGCTTGCACGGTGGTAAAGCGTTCGGCAAATTGTCGTAAGGGGTTGAACAGCGTTTGGGCATAGAGAATGAACGTAGTCAGAATGCTGAAGTTGAGTTCTTGTCTGAGAATGAGGATGCTGCCTAGCCATAGCACACCCCCGATCGCCGCCAATGACACCCATTCCAAGGTTGCCGACACTGCCGAATCGTAAAAAATGGTCTTATCGACTTCGCCCATGTAGCGTAGATTGATCGTCCGAAACAGTTGGGAATTGAATTGCTCACGGCGAAACAACTGCACGACATTAATGCCTACAATGTTTTCTTGCAACGTCGAATTCAGCGCCGAAAGCTCCTCCCGCGCGGCGTAGTTGGAGATACGATACCGCCCTTGGAAAAAGATAATCACCCAGGTAATCGGCAACAACAACAGCACCAGCATCACCGTCAGCTTCCACTCAAACAACGCCATTGCGGTAATCGTCACCACCATCGTCAGTAAGTCGCTGATAATGCCGATGGTGCCCGTCGAAAATACGTCGCCCAATGCATCCACGTCGCTGGTGAGGCGCGTAATTAGCCGCCCCACGGGAGTGCGATCGAAAAATCGAGTGGCAAGGGATGTGACGTGGTCAAACAGATCATTGCGGATGCTGGCGGTAATTCGTTGCCCCACGACCTGCACTAAGTAGCCCTGGAATCCGCTGAGTGAGAGTTGCACCAACAGCGTTGCTGCCAATAAACCAATGAGAACTCTGGCACCTTCGAGGAGCGATCGCCCTTGCAAAAACGCCATCACTGGCTCTTGCTTGGCGAGGGCTACGGCTTGCCCAATAATGATGGGCTGCACAGAACCTGCGATCGCCAACGGCAACAGCAGCACTAAGGAAATACTGAGCAGCTTTTTATTCTGTTTCGCGTAGGGAATCAGCAGCTTAAACAGTCGTAAGTCGGTCTGTTTGGGCTGACGTTGCGGTTCAGCTTTAGGAATGGAGGATGCCGGAGTCATGGAAATGGGGTTGAGAACGCACGCTACTTACTGTAACGCAGGTTCCTAATAGGATTTATTCCATCGCTTTATTTCAATCCATACTTGCGACAATTCCTCTGACTTGAGGTACTCTTAAAGGCAACTTTTTCTGGCAAGGCTGTGAAACTCCGCTATCTCATTCCCTTCTTCGATTCCTCAACCCAAGACTGGGCTTTAGAAGCTCGTCTGCTGCGATGGATTACCTTTTTGTGGCTGGCGATCGGTCTGGCGGTCATGTTCTCAGCGTCCTACGCCGTTGCCGATGCTCGTTTTGATGATGGTCTGCACTATTTTAAGATTCAGTTAGTCTGGATTGCGATCGGGATGGTGGGGTTCAATTTTTTGGTACATTCACCTTTGCGAATGGCGCTAGGGTTGGCAAATTGGGTAGTGCTGGTGTTGCTAGGGCTGCTGCTGCTGACGCTGATTCCGGGGTTAGGGATTAGTACTAACGGGGCAACGCGATGGCTGGCGATCGGGTCGGTTGGCATTCAGCCATCGGAGCTGATGAAGCCATTTTTGGTGCTGCAAAGTGCCCGCATTTTTGGGCAGTGGAATCAGTTGAGCTGGCGGGTTCGGATCACCTGGATTGCCATCTTTTGCTTAGTTCTGGTAGGTATTTTGCTCCAGCCTAACTTAAGTACAACCGCTCTGTGCGGCATGATGATTTGGCTGATTGCGCTGGCGGCGGGCTTACCCTATTCCTATTTATTTGGAGCCGCAGGGACAGGTTTAATGGCGGCGATCGCCAGTGTCAGCATTAAAACCTATCAGCGGCGACGATTGATTTCTTTCCTCAATCCCTGGAAGGATGCAGATGGGGATGGCTATCAGTTAATTCAAAGTTTGCTGGCGATCGGGTCTGGAGGGCTAACGGGAACAGGGTTTGGGCTGTCTCAGCAAAAGCTGTTTTACCTGCCGATTCAAGATACAGATTTTATCTTTGCGGTGTTTGCCGAAGAGTTTGGGTTCTTGGGGTGTATGCTGCTGTTCCTCATGCTGGTGGCTTACGCAACGATCGCCCTCCGAGTGGCAATCAAGACCACGCAGCCCGTACATCGCTTGGTGGCGATCGGGGTGATGGTGCTGATGGTGGGGCAAGCGTTGTTAAATATTGGTGTGGCAACAGGCGCATTGCCTACGACTGGACTGCCCTTCCCGCTGATTAGCTATGGCGGCAGTTCCATGATTTCCAGCTTGCTGACGGCGGGGCTATTGGTGCGGGTTGCCCGTGAGGGTGGCGCTGAAGTCCTACCCATGAGAAGACGGCGGGCTGAGAGTAGCGCTAGTTTCTAGCTGCCGATCGCAACTTCTTCAATCTCATCAACAGGCAGCAGCACATCAGTTGCATGTTTTGTTTTATGACAGCGCATTGCAAAGGGACAGATTTGGCAATAGCCTTTACTCTCATCAACTTGGGGTAATGAGCCGCCTGCATCATAACTTCTCAGCCATTCTGTCAGTTGTCCCAAGATCTGGACTAAATCCTGCTGGGTTTGCTGATGGAGGGTGGCGTTGTATTGAAACCGGAGGCTTTCAGGGGTTTTGCCAGGTTCTACAAACCAGTAGGTCATTGAGAGCTGTTCGGGAGCGTAGCCTGTCGTCTCTGCGAGGACAAAAAGATAGAGACGAGTTTGCCAGTTTTTGGCTAATCGATCAGCCTTTTGAGGGCGGGGATAAGTTTTCCAATCGATGATTTGGGCTTGGGTATCGTGCAGGATGAGAAGGTCGTAGATGGTGGCGATCGCGTATCCCTCTAATTCCAATGTCCGCCGATGTTCGCTCTGTCGTAGCTTTGCTGGGGCAAACAAATCAGGAGCAGCTTGAACTAGGTCAACAACACATTGCTGCAACTGCTGCTCTTCTCGATCAGTAGACAGACCGCGACTCAACCCCAACTCATGCTGCTGCATCAGCAAGTGGAAGCGGTTGCCTCGGTTGATATGGTCTTGCTGTTCCGGCGAGGACGGCGTACTGAATTGATCAAGAATAGTATGCTGGAATTTGCGAGGGCAAATGGTGAGCAGGTTGAGTTGTCCCTGGGCAAGGCGGAGCAGCATCGCAGTTTCCCTAGGCTTCGGCAACTTTATCTTTAGCGATCGCCTTGCCATTTTTAACTGCCTTTTTAGTAAAGGTCAGCTTGTGATCAACCACATCAACCTGGATGGTATCTCCACCGATGAAGGTATTTTCTAGGAGCTTGGTGGCGATCGCATTTTCCAGTTCTTTCTGAATTGCCCGCTTCAAGGGACGCGCCCCATAAACCGGATCAAAGCCCACATCAGCAATATGATTCTGGGCAGCAGTCGTCAGCTCAATGCTAATTTTCTGCTCAGCCAATAGCCGATGAATTCGCTGAAGCTGAATGCCTACAATCAGGCGGAGTTCCTTCAAGCTAAGGGCGTGGAACATAATAATGTCATCGACCCGATTGAGGAACTCTGGGCGGAAATGCGACTGTAATCCTTTCATTACCCGCTTTCTCATTTCCTCATACTTCGAGTCATCCCCCGAAACATCCAGAATATATTCGCTCCCGATATTACTGGTCATCACCACAACCGTATTGCGACAATCTACCGTCCTGCCTTGAGAATCGGTAATTCGTCCGTCATCAAGCACTTGCAACAGAATGTTAAACACATCAGGATGCGCCTTCTCGATCTCATCTAGCAGCAAGACCGAATAGGGATGACGACGAATGGCTTCCGACAACTGCCCGCCTTCCTCATAGCCCACATATCCTGGAGGCGCACCGACTAAGCGGTTAACGGAATGCTTCTCCATGTACTCCGACATATCGATCCGCACCATTGAGTCGGCGCTGTCGAACAGAGAATCAGCGAGGGCACGGGCAAGTTCAGTTTTGCCAACTCCCGTCGGTCCTAAAAAGATAAAGGAGCCGATCGGACGACCGGGATCTTTCATGCCAGCACGGGCGCGGCGGATGGCAGCGGAGACAGCTTCAACCGCTTCGTGCTGACCAATGACGCGCTCATGCAGGTAGCTTTCTAGTTCCAAAAGTTTCTGCCGCTCCGATTCCATCAGGCGGTTGACGGGAATGCCTGTCCATTTGGCAACGATTTCGGCAATGTCTGCCTCAGTCACTTGCTCTCGCAGTAGAGAAGTCCCGCGAGTTTGGCTTTCAACCAGGCTGGCTTCTTTTTTCTCTAGTTCGCGGTGAACAACTTCTAATCGCCCATATTTTAGTTGCGCGGCAGTATTAAGGTCGTAGTCGCGCTCCGCTTTGTCGATTTGCCGACGCAGTTGCTCCTCTTCTTCTTTAAGGGTGTTAATTGCCGAAAGGAGTTCTTTCTCAGATCCCCATTGAGAGCTAAGTTTGTCTTGATCGCGCTTAAGATCAGTAATCTCTTGCTCAATTTTTTCGAGGCGTTCTTTAGACGTGCGGTAGAGTCCGACAGCGATCGCCGATTGTCCCTCTCCCTCCAAGGACAGCTTTTCCATTTCAAGCTGAATCAGACGGCGATCGATAATTTCTAGCTCGACGGGCTTGGAGGTAATCTCCATGTTCAGTTTGGCAGCGGCTTCGTCTACCAAATCAATGGCTTTGTCGGGTAGAAAACGATCGCTAATGTAGCGATCGGACAGGGTAGCAGCGGCGACCAGTGCCGAGTCTGCAACCTTAACGCCATGATGCACTTCATAGCGCTCTTTCAGCCCTCGCAAAATTGAAATGGTATCTTCCACAGTCGGCTGACCAACATAGACCTGCTGAAACCGACGTTCCAATGCCGCATCTTTCTCAATATGCTTGCGGTACTCATCGATCGTCGTTGCACCAATGCAGCGCAGTTCACCCCGCGCCAGCATGGGCTTGAGCAGATTACTGGCATCGGTCGTGCCCGTAGACGATCCGGCTCCAACGACGGTGTGCAGCTCGTCGATAAACAGAACAATTTGCCCAGCAGAACTCGTGACTTCTTTCAGCACAGCCCGCAGCCGATCTTCAAACTCGCCCCGGTACTTTGCTCCGGCAATTAGCGAACCCATGTCAAGGCTAATGAGGCGGCGATCTTTGAGCGATTCTGGCACATCGCCGTTGATAATGCGCTGGGCTAGACCTTCAGCGATCGCCGTCTTGCCCACCCCAGGTTCACCAATCAGCACCGGATTATTCTTCGTCCGGCGCGACAATACCTGCACCACCCGCCGAATTTCTTCATCCCGCCCAATCACCGGATCGAGCTTTCCAGCTTTTGCCTGCTCAGTCAAATCGCGCCCATATTTTTCCAAGGCAGCATAACTCGACTCAGGCGTTTGGTCTTTTACCTTTTGGCTACCCCGCACTGCTTTAATCGCAGTTTCCAGCTTGCGAACATCCACCTCAAAGGATTTGAATAAACGGCGACCAATGCGATCGTCTTCTGAAAGCGCCAGCAGCAAATGCTCTACCGAAATAAAGTCGTCCTGCATCGAGTTGCGGGAAAACTCGGCATTGTCGAGCAATGTATCTAGTCCTTGCCCTAGGTAAAGCTGCCCGTTTTCGTCAGGCACTCTGGGTTGGCGTTGGGCAAAGGCTTCAAGCTGTTGTTTGAGGCGAATTGGCTCTAGCCCCGCTTTAAGCAACATATTATTGGCAGTCCCTTCCAGGTCGAGAAGGGCGATCGCCACATGCTCTACTTCTAGCTGCTGATGTTTAAAACGACGAGCGACATCCTGGGACTTAACAACTGCCTCCCAGGCTTTTTCGGTGAACTTGCTAGGGTCGGTGGGCTGCATACTCAACGGGTTAGGAGTTTATATAAATAAGCGTTTCGAGACTTCAAGTATATCAATCTCCGACTAGATTCCCCGTTGACCTATTGGAATTGCCTCGATCGATGGAGGGAGCAGCGTTCCTGCATCCTCTGTGACCCAGGTAGGTGGCTCAAGATAGTCATCGACAAACTGGGTCATTTCTGCCATGAATCGCTGAGTCGAGAACAGTTGCTTTTGTGCTTCTAAAGCTTCTAGAAGGGTAGCTTGCTTCTCAGGGCTACTGAGAACTGCAATAATTTTGGCGATCGCCTCTGCTTCATCTCCAAAGAACAAATCCTGATTCTGAGCGCCCACGATTTCTACCTGTCCACCCTGGCTTCGCACAAATGGAATAACACCCGCTTTCACCATTTCGGCGATCGAGATCCCAAACGGTTCTTTCTTATAATGAATCCCATATTTACATCGGGCAACCACTTTAACGTAGTCGGCGTAGGTTAGATTCTCGTACAGCGTGATCCAATCCGCATTTTCTACCGCTAGTTTCTTGAGCGATCGCTCATACTTCAGAGCATAGGCTCCACCGCCGCCGCCAGTTAAATATAGTTTAACGTCAAACCCTTCTGCTCGAACCTGTTTAAGAATTTTAATAACCTTGTCAGGTTGTTTCGCTTCTGTGATTCTACCGCTACAAATGAAGGCATTTTCCTTCTCTATCTTCAATTCATCGTGAACATCCAGTACCACAGGCGGATACAAGACGGTTGAATCAATACCATACGCTTTTTGAACGGCTTCACGTACAACTTGTGAATTAGAAAGGGATGGATTTTTCTTGAGTTGGGCGATCGAAAAATCAGAGATTTTTTCACACCATTGATTCCCTTCCAGCACCTTCACCCAATGAATGTACTGAATTGTTTTTTTGCCCAAGTCAGCAGCATTATAAGCGGAAATCAACAAATCATAATCCTCTTGGTGCGCTTTGATGTGGCGGATAGAAAGATGAAACAATAGCATTCTGATCTGCTTATTGTTAGCAATTAAAAAATCTGCAATTGAGTTGAAGAATTTAGGAAACAGACATTTGACCTGAATTTCCTGACAGCTCAGAGTGGTGCCATACATCGCATTCAGTCGTTCAAAGTTAATATCTGAAACGGTGAATAGGGTCAAGTCATACCTTTCTTTAAGGGCTTCTAGCATCCACAGCGCCACGGTTTCTGCACCGCCACCCAAAAAAGCAGGGTAGTAGATGGCAATTTTACCTAAAGCTAGAGATGTCATGCGAGAGTTCCTGAAACGCCACCTTTAAGGTTCCCGCGCTTCCAGGACTTTCAACAAGCTATTCATCCCGATCGATGGGAATCTGGCGTAAGTCGGGCATTTGTATTTGCTCTTCTGCTTCTTGCGCTGCCAGTTCCTTATGGGCTTCCTTGATGTCGAGAGGGATGGCGATCGGCATGGGTTTTTCAATCCAGCAGCTTGCCACAGGTAGGGTTTCTTCCAAATCTTCGAGAGGACGAGGAATCACCATAACAGCATGGAGTTCGCCAATGCGCTCGGCTTCGTGCATTCCCGCTTGAACCGCGATCGCCACATCCGAAACCCGACCTCGAATAATGGCAGTACACAAGCCGTCCCCTACCATTTCATAGGCTGCTAACTGCACATCTGCTGCTTTGAGCATGGCATCAGCGGCACCCACCATCGCCGGGAATCCGCGCGTTTCAAGTAGTCCGATCGCCAGATCACTGAGGCGGCTGTAGCCTCGCTCTGAAACGAACTTTGCCAAACGACCGCTGATGGGCAGCACTGCTTCAAGATTGGCTAATGGGCGAGAAATAACAGATTTGGAGATAAATTGACCAAACTGCTCGGCAACGGCGGCTCCTTCTTCTACAGCAATCCTCACGTCTGCAATTCTGCCCCGCACAACAGCGGTACAGTAGCCACTGCCAATTTTCTCGTAGCCCACCAAACGCACAGACGACGACTTCAGCATCATGTCGGCAGTGCCCACGATCGCCGGAAAACTGCGAGTCGAAACCATGCCCAGCGCACTTTCACTGACGATCGGCTGCTGCGGTTGCCGGGGTGCAGACTGCTTAGCGATGGCTGACTCTCGTGCCTCCATTGTGCTTCTCCAAGTAGCTCCCAGATTGGAGCGGTCTTCTTAATCTTAAGAGATTTAATCGTCTGAGGATGGATTTTCGAGCTTGTGTTGATGGGGAAACATCATCACCATCATTCGTTCAAGATAGACCTGTCCATGAACTTGTTTGGCTTTGCCGTTTGCCTCAACATGTACAGCACCATTGGTTTCGGCTGGAGTCGATGGGACTTTAGCGGCGACAGATGGAGTTGCGCCATTCTGTGATTGAGTCGAGTTCTGGGGTTGAGTCGAAGCGTCCTGACGGCTGCGATCGCCAATAATAGCTCCAGGCGGAACTGTATATTCTGGCTCAATAGAACTGTCTATCAAAGTTGCCCTTGAACCAATGCAAGCATTAGCTCCAATTTTGCCGCTGCCTAAAATCAACGCGCCGCTGCCCAACGTCACTCCGGCATCAATCTCTAAAGTGCCATTATGAGCATGAAGCACACAACCGCTGCCAATGCTGACTCCAGCAGCAATGATTAATTGACACCCTGGGTCAGCTTGAAGCATGACGTTAGGCGCGATCGCGGCACTTGCATCGAGGCTAACATTGCCACTGATGTACAAGTGGTTATCGCTGATCAGGGGCGATCGCGGCAGGTGCATTCGATGAAATTCTAAGGTGAGTAGGGTTCTAAAATTCTAGGTTTGTAGACTTCCGACTTCTTTGAGGAGCCGGAAGTCTTGAGGCTCGTTACGGTCGTTGCACAATGATTTCAGACACTCGCCGTTTAGTCTTGGTATCTATACCAACCACGCGGACATACGCGCCGCTATTCTCGGCTAGACAGCGTTCCAGTGCATTGACCACATCTCCACCTTGTATCGGCGGGCAGCTTGTCCAAGAACTCGTTTGGAAGCGGCGTTTATCAGCATGTTCAGCAGCAATTCTGTAGCCCTGAGACACCATTTGCCGAACTTGGGAAACGACTTCGGGCTTAAGATGACCATTACCATTGCTGCTACTACCGCTAGAACCACTGCTGGAACCATAGCTACTGCTAGAAGCGTAGCTATTACTAGCAGCCGGAGGCGCATAGGACGGAGCGGCGTGACCGTTGCTGGTAGGAGCAGCACCGGGACGCTGAATTACGACTTCAGAAACGCGGCTTCTAGTTTTGGTATCGATGCCAAAGAGGCGGACATATTGACCGCTGTGTTCAGCCATGCAAGTTTGTAAAGCGGCGATCGCGTCTGATTCGCGGCTAGCTTGAATGGGTGAGCAGCTATTCCAGGCATTAATCTTAAAGCGACGCGGGTCAGCGTGCTCGGTGCCTAGCTTGTAGCCCTGGGAGACAAAATAACGAATTTTTTCAATGACTTCAGGAGTCAAGCCTGAGCTACTGGGCGCATAGCTGGAGCTTTTGGGCGCACTGTAACTACCGTGACCGCCAGAAGGAGGTGCAGAAGTCCGACCCGCTGAGACCTCGCCAGGGCGTTGAATTACTAATTCTGAGACGCGCTGCTTCAACCGAGTATCAATCCCAAACAAGCGAACATAATCACCGCTATGCTCTGCCATACATTTCTCTAGCCCAGCCAGGACTTCTCCTTCGCGGGTCGACTGACTGGGCGTGCAGCTATTCCACGCATTGATTTTGAAACGACGCGGGTCAGCGTGTTCTGTACCAATTTTCAAGCCCTGAGCAAGGAGTTGACGAACACGCTCTACAACTGTTGGATCTAAACGAGTATTTTGCATTTGACTGAAATTAGAGGTAGAGGGACTGGAATCGCTGGCTGGACTGGAATCGCTCTGAGCACTGTCGATCTTCGCACTGTGCCCATTGAACGTTTTTTCTAACTGCGTGCGAACTGGGGTGATGCAGGCTAGGTTCTCAGCACAGTGATAGCCAGACCTGAGTGCATCGTTAACGCCCGCCATTTGTGTGGCAAGTTGGCGATCTGCCGCCTGGATGTTGGGCAGGCGATCGGCTTGCTGCTGGGTGGTAATGATAGAGCCGGAGGGAACATATTTTCCTGGCGGCAGCGTCACGTCTTGAATTAAGACGTGCATCATTACTATGCAGCCATCGCCCACATGAGCGTTGAATATGGTCGATCGAAAGCCAATAAAACAGTCATTGCCCACATAAGCAGGACCATGAATCAGTGCCATGTGGGTAATCGAAGTGTTTTTGCCAATCCAAACGGAGTAAGGACTTTGGTCATCTCCTTCCACCCTTCCTTGCTCTAACCCATGGATGACCACGCCATCTTGAACTTTCGTGCCCGTGCCAATGTGAAAGGAATTTCCTTGTTCGGCACGGATTGAAGTTCCGGGTGCAATCGTGACATTTGCGCCAATGGTGACATCCCCAGTGATGTTTGAGAAAGAATGCACGTAGGCAGTCTCGTCAATTTTGGGTTTGGGAAGACTCTTAGACCAAGGGGTTGGAGGTGCAGCAGAGCCGCTAACCATAAACTTCTCCCAGAGGGGCATGGATTGACTCGATTTTTAAGGATTATCTCTAGTGGAATGACTGGCTAATGGAATGACTGGTCAGCCCACTAGAAAAAATCCTCTAACTAACTTGCCCGTTGCAGACTACCGATCGCGATCGCGCTTATCGTAAAGCCGGGAATTATCAACACTGACCGTATCGATAATACCCACGACCAAAGCATCAATAGGGCGAGAGTCACCGCCGGGAGTCTGTCTGGCAGCGCTCCCACGACTAATTAACACCCATTCATCAATGCCAGCTCCAACGCTATCCGCCGCGACTTCGTAACCAGGAACGGTGTGCCCTTCATCGTCGATGTACTGCACAACCAGGAACTTTACACCCATGAGGCTAGATTCCTTTTGGGTGCTGACAACGGTGCCGCAGACTCTCGCAATTTGCATCAGATTAGTTCGCTGTTTAGCTCGCTATTAGGGGCGACCGATCGGACGGATGCCGCTGACGCTTTCCCGGAATGCTTCAACTGCCTCGGTGTAACGAATAGGCAGGACGTATTCCAGGTTTTCGTGGGGACGAGCAATGATGTGGGTAGACAGAACTTGTCCGCCATTCACTCGCTTGATATTCTCAATGCCCGCAGCCACAGAAGCTTGCACTTCCGAAACGTCGCCCCGAACGATCACGGTGACGCGACCGCTACCAATTTTCTCGTAACCGACCAACGTAACGCGAGCGGCTTTCACCATCGCGTCTGCTGCTTCCACAACTGCGGGGAAGCCTAATGTTTCTACCATTCCAACTGCGATCGCCATCTTAAATCTCCCTTCCAGTGATTCTGTAAACAATCAAAACTTGCCGTATAGATGATTAATCTGATGAGTCAAAAACGACTCACTGGATTATCTCTACGAGAGAAACTGATCTACCGCCTCGGTGTAGCGAATTGGCAGAACATACTCAAGGTTTTCGTGGGGGCGAGCAATGATGTGCGTGGATAGCACTTCACCACCATTGACCCGCTTGACGTTCTCAACGCCAGCAGCCACAGAAGCTTGAACTTCGGAAACGTCGCCCCGCACAATCACGGTAACGCGACCACTTCCAATTTTTTCGTAACCCACCAGGGTGACCCTAGCCGCCTTAACCATGGCATCCGCTGCTTCTACAACAGCAGGAAACCCTCTTGTTTCAATCATTCCAACCGCAATGGGCATCGCTTATTTCCTAAAGAGAGACGTATCTTTTAACAGAAGTAAATGGTGACCGAAAATTTCGACGGAAGACCCGATTTTGAATCTTCAGAAAAGCATTTCAGAATTCCCAAACTAACCATACAAGGCTGCTTTGATCTTTGGCAATATAATTCAGAATGATTGTTTTTATAACATTGATAATTCTGGGTTATTGGAAAAGCTCATGCGCTCGACCCCGTTTTCCTCACTTTTGTTCAGCCATTGAGGACTAGAAACAAGAGTAGAAGCTCTTTCGAGTTCCCTGTAGACAATGGAAACCTTGAGACATGACAAAAAACAGTTAGATTAAGAAAAACTGCGATCGCAGCCTGACTCAACCCACTTTTTTGAAAAAAATATTTTGAAAATCTATCAAAAACTGCTCAAAAGATAATGAGCTTTTGATGAGATGTCCGCAGTACTGCTTTCAAATTGCCACTGCCAACGGTTTGAATTCAGTTCGCCATGAGGACTCATCATATCATCGATAAGTACATGATTATTTGTTTGCTCCTGCCTCAAACAATCCGTAATTAAACTCAACATTTTATTGAACAAAATTAGAAAACGAGACGACATAAAGAGTTTATTAAAAACTGGTAACATACTATTTAACGGAAATTCTGAAGTCTGCACCCCTTCTACTGAGCGTCCCCTCGCCGGGAGCTTAGAGCGACCCTTGCGGTATCTGCGAAGCAGCGCGCGCCTCTCCTCCTTTGGCGGTCTAGCGGGTATAGAAACGCCTTTCTCAGCCTGTTGCTACGTTTAATAACTATTTTTGTTTAAGGAAAGCGCTTGATGAATCAGCTCCTCGCCCAGACTAGCTGGTGGGTTCCCGGCTACGGTCTTATTGGTGCAGTTCTGACCCTGCCTTGGTCGGTGGGGCTAGTTCGTCGAACGGGTCCGCGACCTGCGGCATATTTTAATGTGCTGATGACCTTGCTGGCACTGGTGCACAGTGCTCTGGTGCTTCAGGCAGTTTGGGATCAGCCTCCCCAGCGACAGGTTATCCCCTGGCTTCATGTCGTTGATTTGGACTTATCCATTGCTCTAGAAATCTCTGCGGTCAGCGTGGGGACAGCGATGCTGATTACGGCGTTGAGTCTGGTGGCTCAAGTCTTTGCGCTGGGCTATTTAGAAAAAGACTGGGGCATTGCTCGGTTTTATGCGCTGATGGGCTTTTTCGAGGCGGCAATGAGCGGCATTGCCCTCAGCGATTCGCTATTTCTGAGCTATGCGCTGCTGGAAATGCTCACCTTATCGACTTATCTGTTGGTGGGATTTTGGTATGCTCAGCCTTTAGTAGTGACTGCGGCGCGGGATGCGTTTTTGACTAAACGAGTCGGCGATTTGCTGCTGCTGATGGGAGTGGTGGGACTTTCCACTATGGCAGGCAGCTTGAATTTTACCGATTTGGAAGCGTGGGCGCAGACGGCTGAGTTGCCTCCGCTGACCGCAACGCTCCTGGGTTTAGCTTTGATTGCCGGACCGACTGGGAAATGCGCTCAGTTTCCGCTGAATCTTTGGTTGGATGAAGCCATGGAGGGTCCAAACCCTGCTTCTATTTTGCGGAATTCGGTTGTGGTGGCTTCTGGGGCGTATGTATTGATCAAATTGCAGCCCGTGTTAGCGTTGTCACCTGTGGCGCTGAATGCGCTGATTGTGTTGGGTACGGTGACGGCGATCGGGGCTTCTTTGGTGTCGATCGCCCAAGTCGATGTCAAGCGATCGCTTTCTCATTCCACCAGCGCTTACCTCGGTCTGGTTTTTGTGGCGGTCGGAATGCAGCAAAGTAATGTGGCGCTGCTGTTTCTCTTTGCCCACGGCATCAGCAAAGCCTTAATGTTTATGAGCGTTGGCTCAGTGATTTTGACCACGAGTACCCAAGATTTACGCGAACTTGGCGGGCTAGCCTCACGGATGCCTGCGACTACTGCGGCGTTTGTAGTCGGTGCAGCGGCAGCGATCGCGCTTGTGCCTCTGGGCAGCTTTTGGGCAATGCTGGAATGGGCAGATGATTTGGGGGCAGCAAGTTTTTGGTCAGTGGGTGTGTTGCTGTTGGTAAATGGGATGACGGCGTTTAATTTGGTGCGGGTGTACGGGCTAATGTTTGGTGGTCAGCCTCAAGCTAAAACCCGCCGTGCCCCAGAAGTTCCTTGGTTAATGGCGGTGCCAATGGTCGTGATGACGGTGTTTACGCTGTTAGTTCCCCTGATCTTGCAGCAATGCGAACTGCTGCCTACTTGGGAAACAATGAACTGGACCGCGATGGGTCTGTTACTGCTGTCGAGTCTTGTGGGCTGTGGATTGGGTGGACTGATTTATCTAAATCCAGGGTGGAAAAAGCCAGTAGATTTAGTCAGCAAGCCGATTCGAGATATTTTGGCATACGACTTTCGGATGGAGCGGTTGTATCAGATCAGCGTCGTGCTGGGGGTTCTACAGAGTTCACGGCTGACGGCTTGGTTCGATCGCTATGTGGTGGATGGGCTGGTCAATTTTATGGGGGTTGCCTCAATTTTTGGCGGTGAGAGTTTGAAATATACGATTTCGGGTCAGTCTCGTCATTATTTGTTGACGCTGTTTGTGGGTGTATTGGTCGCACTGACAGCATTGAGCTGGTCGCTTTTAGGATCGCCACTGACGGCGATCGCCCAAGCCTTTAGCCTTCGCGCCATTTAAATGCCTACAAATGTCTAGAGTTGCCTTCGTCCGCCCTTCTAAGCTACAGGATTCCTCATGCTAAGTCCCTTAATTTGGGCACCTTTTCTAGGTGTTGTGTTGATTGGTTTATATCCTCAGCCACTGCTGCCCAGTCGTGCCCGCCAGTTGGCACTGGCGATCGCCACGCTAACTCTGTTCTGGTCGATTTACGTTGCCACCCAGTTCAACATTGGGCAAGCCGGATTTCAGATGCAAGAATCGCTCCCTTGGATTGAGCGCCTGGGTTTGACCTATCAATTGGGGGTAGATGGACTGTCGATGCCGCTGATGCTGATGAATAGTCTGCTGACCTGGATTGCGATTTATAGCAGCGACCCTCAGATTAGTCGCCCTCGGCTTTACTATATTTTGGTGCTGGTTTTGGGTGGAGCGGTGGCGGGTGCTTTCCTGGCACAAAACCTGCTGCTGTTCTTCTTGTTTTACGAGGCGGAGTTAATTCCGCTCTATTTAATTATTGCAATTTGGGGTGGGTCGCGCCGAGGCTATGCGGCTACTAAGTTTTTGATTTATACCGCTTTTTCGGGTGTGATTATTCTAGCGGCGTTCTTTGGGTTGTCGTTCCTCAGCGGATCGTCCAGCTTTGATTATGAAGTGCTGCGATCGCAAGTCTTACCGCTCAGCAGTCAGATCATTCTGCTAATCACGCTCCTTGTAGGCTTTGGCATCAAAATTCCCATTGTTCCCCTCCACACTTGGCTACCCGATGCCCACGTTGAAGCGCCCACTCCTGCCTCAGTATTGCTAGCGGGCGTGCTGCTGAAACTGGGAACTTATGGATTGCTGCGGTTTGGGTTAGGGCTGTTTCCTGATGCTTGGCAAGTTTTGTCGCCGTGGTTGGCGTGGCTGGCTGTGGTGAGCGTATTGTATGGATCGTTGGCGGCGATCGCCCAAACCGACATGAAGAAAACTGTGGCGTATAGCTCGGTCGGGCACATGGGCTACATTCTATTGGCAAGTGCAGCCGCAACGCCTCTTAGCCTCTTGGGTGCAGTCGCCCAAATGATCAGCCACGGTCTGATTTCTGCCCTGTTGTTTTTGCTGGTGGGCGTAGTTTATTCTAAAACGGGAACCCGCGACATTAATGCTTTGCAGGGCTTACTCAATCCAGAGCGGGGAATGCCGCTGATTGGTAGCCTGATGGTGGCTGGGGCTATGGCAAGCGCTGGAATTCCGGGAATGGTGGGGTTTATTGCTGAGTTTATTGTTTACCGCAGCAGCTTTCCTGTGTTTCCGGTGCAAACCTTGCTGTGTATGGTGGGGACAGGATTAACCGCTGTATATTTCTTGATTTTGGTGAACCGGGTATTTT
>JBBRCV010000059.1:0-24355 GCA_038204505.1 Elainellales cyanobacterium | reverse complement strand
TAGACTTGTTGGGTAATAAGCACAGAAATGCTTGAACCCCCCTTCTAGTAAGCCTTTCAGCGATTTTTACTCAAAATCCTTAAAACTCAGTCTGTGTAAGCCTTTCAGCGATTTTTCTCGTTATTACCCAACAGGTCTATTAGGAACCCCAGACAGGGCATCGATCGCATTGTTCAAGATGTTCATCACTACTTGATTCAACTGTGCGCCGTTGCAAGAAACAAGCGGTAGCTCGTTGTACTCTTTGATTACTTGAATAGCTGCCACGCCGGGTGGATTCAGTCGATTTTGTAAAAGCATTAGGGCGCTATCAGTCCCCCGATGGATATCGACGGGCTTGAGGACTGCTTCGCCCACTTGGGAAAAAGTTCGTAAGTCTAAAACAATTTGTCGAATGCGATCGCTGCCATTGTGCATTGAAGACAGAATCTTTTTCAGGTCTTTAGCGACAAACTCTAGCTCACTCTTTTGCTCGATTGTCTGGATCTCAACTTCTGCATCCCCATACCGTTGTTGATAGCGTTCTATCACATCTAAAAGCGTTTGCGTGTACTGCCGCACAAAGACTAAGTTGCCATGAATAAAAGTCACCGGATTATTTAACTCATGAGCTAGCCCAGCCACCATCTGGCTTAGCCCTGACATTTTCTCAGTCTGAATGATGGCGATCGCTTGAGTCAGTTCTTGCAACCGCTGGATCGATTGTGCCTGCGATCGCCTTAATTCTATTTCAATGTGCTTTTGTTCTTCAATATGTCGAGCAAACGGACGGTAGATGAAAAAATAAGTAGCCGGAGTAATCAATATAGAGAGCGACGTGGCATCAAGCAGCGCCTCCAGTATCATTGGCATCTCAGGCAGTCGATCCACTAACAGGATCATTACAAGTGTCTCTGCAAAAAACACCGACAAGACCAAGGTGATAGCGAAGTACCAGGGCGATCGTTGCTGCGGGGCAAGGACTGAGGGGTTAAGCAGAGAAAATCGCATAGGTATGGAGCAGTAAAGCTATGGGATGGCTGAATTGAAGTGTTCCCTGACTGCAACCGCAACTTGCCCAAGTTTTGCTTCTAATTTTTGCTAAACAATCTACTTTTCCATTCCATTACTTTTCCATAAAGAGCAAATTTTCGATGGGTTGTGTTAGCTGAATCATTTGTCCATCGATTTTCAGCAGATGCATCATTGTCGTAGGAATTCCTTCGGGAGCCAAGATCAGGCGATCGCTATTCACAGTTAAGTACGCCTCTAGATCCACCAAATCGATCCCGTCATGCTGTGATAAATATCCCATCAATCGCCGAAACAGCTTCGGAAAAATCACCGATTCTTGAGTCAAAGAATCAAACCCTGAAAGCGTAAATCCTGCTGTGGTCACATCGACCGACCACAGCCCTGCTTTTGTAGAACGTG
This sequence comes from Elainellales cyanobacterium, assembly GCA_038204505.1. Classification (GTDB taxonomy): domain Bacteria; phylum Cyanobacteriota; class Cyanobacteriia; order Elainellales; family Elainellaceae; genus Timaviella. The sequence goes on along the minus strand of JBBRCV010000059.1, from coordinate 22,942 downwards.
CCTGGGCAAACGCTGCTGTTAAAAACTGCCGAATCTGTGCCAACTGATTGTTATAAAAAATTGGATAAACCAATCCTTCTTTAAGGAGTTGAAAATTAACGCTCTGTTGTATCCAATCCCGATCCATGATCACCTTACTGCCATCTGCTTTTCCCGATCGCCCAGCAAATGCCAACGCTAACGCCCGTCCATATTGATCGGCAAAGTGGGTCAAAATATAGCCCGGTGCGATCGCCGGATCAGCCGCTATTACGCACCCTTCGCCATCTCGCTGAATAGTGCTACTATCAAACCCCAACAAATCGAGCAATCTGACTGCCGCTCGTTCGGCAAAGGGCGGCGGCTGATGGTGGTTGCCAATCCGGCTTTTGGGTGGCTGAAAATGGGTTTCTAACGAGTCGATCGCGTCTAATCGCAACTGCGTAACGCCCGCCTGATTGAACTTAACAGGCTGTCCTAATCGGCTCCACAAAGTTAAATCATGGGGCATGAAGCGAATCGAGTCACCATCAGGAGCTGAACCCAAAATAGTAAAATTGCCTTCAATCAATATCATGGGTTAGGTGCGTCTCCCGTCATAGCTTGCTGTACTCGTTGCCAGAGAATAGCATCTGTCTGATACATTTTGAGCGCCCCGATCGCCCCTTCTCGATCGCGCTTATTCCCCGTTGCAACTAAGGTCAACAGAAACTCTAAAGCATCATCTTGCCGCAACATGGCGATCGCCAGTAAACCCGTCAGCCGTAGCTCTGTCATTGCTGTGCGCTGCCACCACTGCCGCAAAATCCCAAACGCTTCAGGCTGACGCGATTCGCCTAAAGCCAATGCCGCCATCTCGCTAATTTCAGGAGAGTCGTTTAGAAAACTGGCGATCAACGGTAAAGATGGTTGAGGCGCTAAACTCATCAGCCCCGTAAAGCATTCGGATATGACCTGCGGATCTGTGTCGCCTATCCTAGCCTTAAATCGCAGTAGTGGTATGGCTTGAGGATTGGCAGTGTAGGCGATCGCCCGAACTGCCCCAATCCGCGCCTCCGATTCGGCATCTGCCAACAAATCTGCCAATTCGCTCATCACATCAACATAATTCATCCGCACCAAGCCTAATGCACAAGTACCGCGCAGTGCCGCAGCGGTATCGGTTGAGCCACCCCAGGCGGCTTCCTTTTGGACATAGTGAATGCCCTGAAGAAACAGCGACTCTTCGGCATAATCCATGCGGTATAAGACTTCAGCAATTCGTTGTTTCGCCTTGCAACTCGGATCTGTTTCTGTCCCATTTACCATAAACTTGGAGAATGCAGCAGCCAGTTCTTGAATCAGCGATCGCATCTCAGCTTCTCCAATCACCTTCGCAGCTTGGGCAATGGCGATCGAAAATTTACTATTCAGGATCTGCTGTAAAACCGTGATGCCAGCCTCTGAGGTCGGATCATCCCGCACTTCAGCCAAGCTAGCCAGCAACTCTTCTAACTTTTTGGATTCTAGTTTTTTTGACTTTGCCATCACCCTCCTTCCATGAACCACAAACCTTTGATCGTTAAACCCGGTGCAACTGTCTCCCTCAAAGATTACGATCCTGATTACACGGGAGAATTTAAAGATAAAACTGAGGCTCAAGGCAAGCTGCAAACGGATGTAGAAAGGCTAGGTACCTATCAAGACGTGCTGTACGCCCAAAGTACCTATGCAATACTGCTGATTTTCCAGGCAATGGATGCAGCGGGCAAAGATAGTACTATTAAGCATGTCATGTCTGGCGTGAACCCACAAGGCTGTCAGGTGTTCAGCTTTAAAGCGCCTTCAACAGAAGAGTTGGATCATGACTATTTATGGCGATCGTTTAAAGCGCTGCCCGAACGAGGACGGATTGGTATTTTTAACCGTTCTTACTATGAAGAAGTTTTAGCGGTACGGGTTCATCCTGAACTTTTGGCAGCACAGCAACTGCCTCTTGTACCGAAGGGCGATCGCATTTGGCAGCAGCGGTTTGAGGAAATCAACAACTTTGAAAAATACCTGGACAACAACGGGATAGTTGTTCTCAAATTTTTCCTCAATGTCTCTAAGGAGGAACAGAAAAAGCGATTCCTAGAGCGTATCAATATACCTGAAAAGAACTGGAAATTTTCCCTCGGCGATGTGCAAGTCCGAAACTCTTGGGATGACTATATGAATGCCTACAAGGATGTGCTTAACCATACCAGCACTGACTATGCACCTTGGTATGTGATTCCAGCCGATCACAAATGGTTTACCCGTTTAGCAGTCGCTGATATTGTTTGTACAAAACTAAAAGAGTTAAATTTGCAATATCCGCAGATGAGTCCAGACCACTTGCAGCAACTCTCGCAGGCTAAAGCGCTGCTAGAAAGCGAGTAAGCAGAAAGTGAGTAGATAAGTGGCGATCGCCCTAATTCCCGGCTGCAACAAACTCACTGCTGTAGCAAGCTCATTAACGCTTCCAGCAAAATCTGATTCTGTTCCGCTGTCCCCACCGTGATCCGTAGCTTATCTGCTAGCCCAGGCTGATTGAAGTAACGAACTAAAATTCCTCGTTCCTTCAGTCCTAAGTAAAAGGCTTCGGCGTGACTGCCAGAAGGCACAGTCGCCAGTAAAAAATTACCGTGGGAAGGGCGCATCTCAAAGCCAAGCTGTTTTAGATCAATCATCAGTTGAGCGCGATCGCCCCTTACTTTTGCCGCACATTCATTTTTATATGCCTGATCGCGCATGGCGGCAGTACCGACCTGAATGGCGATCGCATCAATGTTATAACTATCTTTTACCTTAAATAAACCTGCCAATAGCTTCGGATTCGCCACCCCAAACCCCATCCGCAGACCCGCCAACGAATAGCCTTTCGAGAGCGTCCGCAGCACAATCACATTCTCAAATTCTTGCACTAGCGGCAACGCTGAACCTTCGGCAAAATCCACATACGCTTCATCGATCGCCAATACTCCTTTCACCCGCGACGCTAACTCGCGCAGTTGCTCGATCGGCACGATATGCCCCGAAGGACTATTCGGCGATGCGATAAACGTAATGGCAGCTTGAGCTGCAACGAGGGCATCGATCGGCAAATCGAAGTTTTCGCTGTAGGGGATTTCGACTGTATTGGCAGGCTGAATTTCTGCTAGCGTGCGGTAAAGAACGTAGGTGGGCATGGGGTAAACAATGGGGCGATCGCTCTCCTGGGCACAGGCGCGCACCAATACATTCAACACATCGTCACTGCCATTTCCCACAATTACCCAGTCGGCAGGGACACCCAACGCATCACTCACCGCATTGCAAAACTCCCGCGCAAACGGATCGGGGTATCGCCGCAGCCATTCGCTATCCAGGTTTTGTAGAACCGCCATAGCTTTGGGCGAAGGCGGGTAAGGATTCTCGTTAGTATTGAGTTTAAGAATGGATGTGCCTGGTTTAGGTTGTTCTCCAGGAACGTAGCCAGCCATAGCATCAACGGCGGGGCGGAAGTAGCTCATAAGGGGTATGGATTTGAGGGCGGCAGATTCTATTTTACCGAGAAGGGGCTATTTTACCGAGAAGGGGTGCAATCAGCGCTAGAGATGATAGGGTGTTAAATCTGTTCCTTCGAGATTTTAATTGGTGTGTTTTATGAATGTAGATCTCTCTCGTCGGTCTTTTCTAAAAACAGCAACACTTGCGGCGATCGCCACCGCTCTCCCGGTCGCCTTTTACGCCACTGCCCAAGCGCAAACTCCCAAGCCTCGTAACGCTGGCTTTTACCGCTTCAAACTGGGCGAATTCAGCATGGCAACCATCAGCGATGGTGTCCTTACTGCTCCGGCTGCGGCATTTGCTGGGGACGTTACCCCCGAACAATTGAAAGAAGTACTGCGCCTAGGTTTCCAATCCGAAACACTGAATCCCGATTGCAACATCTTATTTATTGACACAGGCACACACAAAGTTTTGATTGACAGCGGCAGCGGCAACCTCAATGGTGCTACCGCCGGAAAGTTGGTCGAAAACTTAGCGGTGGCGAAGATTGCCCCAGCAGACATTGATACGATTATTATTAGCCACGCCCATCCCGATCATGTGGGTGGTTTGACCGATCCAATGGGTGTATCGCTGTTTCCTAATGCTCGGTATTATGTTCCCAACGTCGAGTGGCAATTTTGGATGAATCCCAAGGTCAGCTTGCCCAAGGTCAGGTTGCCCGACGCAGCAAAACAAGGCTTCATTGCCATTGCAAAAAAACAATTGACCGCTATCCAAGGTCGTGTGACTCGGTTTGAGGTTAATCGGGAGATTATCCCCGGTATTACCGCTATCCCTGCGCCGGGTCATACGCCAGGTCATGTGGCATTTCGCGTTACGTCTGGCGAAGCTTCGTTAGTCCACACCGCTGATGTGGTTCACACCCACACCATTAATCTTTGGAATCCCAGTTGGCAACCCCTTTTTGATGCTGACCCAGAGCAAGCGGCGGCAACTCGGCAAAGCGTTTTAGAAAAAATTGCGGGCGATCGCACCCTCATGTTTGCCTATCACTTTCCGTTCCCTGGTGTGGGGCACATCGTTCCCCGCGAGGCAGGTGGCTTTAATTGGGAGCCAGTAAATTGGCAGTTTGAGGCTTAAGGGCGCGCTGGATTACAGCGGTAGATATTCGATGTAATTCACAAAATCTGACAACTGGCAAACTTTAGCAATCAGTTCTAAATCACGAACGCAAGTGCCAATGCTTGCCAGTTGTTGATGAGCGTAGACGATGCCGCTAAATTCAGTCCCTGATGCTAGGCAAGCGTTGGCAATGGAAAAGAAGTCATCGTCACGAGTGAAGAGAACGCGCTGCAATTCGGTTGCTCTGGCAAGAACTTCTGAGTCATCTAGTCCAGCGCGATCGTCTTCTTGCACCGTCAAGACATCCATCCCGCAGAGTCGAAGCCCTAATGTGATTTGGCGAGGGACTTGTTCATCCATGTAGAAGCCAAGGGTCATATTCGCCAATCCCTATGGTCTGAGTTTGGCGGCAATGGGGGAAGGTGGGGCAGCAGCTTGCTGTTGTTTTGCGAGGTTGAGGCGGCGATCGGCATCGACATCAATTTCAACCTTGTGATCCCAATAAAAAGCTAGCGCAGAATAGATCTGGCTGAGGGTGAGGTGAGGATATTGAAAGTGAAGCTCGGCGGGACTCCATCCGTAGGTGAGATGGGATGTGACGAGTTCGACCACTTTCATAGTGGTTCCTGCAATATAAGGAACATCATCGCTATTGCGAGAAATATATTTATAGTCGGTTGTTTGGCTTGTGACTTTCACAGTATTCACCTTACGCTGTGCCCCTATCTTAGCGGTCTTCAACTCCCGCTAGCCACAGCACACTATAAATTGTATTGACGAGAATAAAAAGTATTCAACAATGAATAGTTTGGATCACAGGAAGTAGAGTTCCAAGCCAGTGAAGACAACATAACTGCAACAGGAAAATGTCCTATTGGCGCACGTGAAGAGTAGATAAGGTCAGCATAAAATATCCAATCCTCATCTACTCTCCAGCCCACACGACTACCGAATTTGCATCTATCCTCTGTTACTTCTCGCCATATTCTTTTTTGAACGCTAAACCCGAAACGACCATTGCTAAACTTAACCCAAAGGCTATTAATGATATGAATATCTTTTCGTGGAATACATGCCACGTCACGGCTGCTCAGCCAAGTATATGCTTTTGGTTCTCGATCACACAATTTGAAAATAACCTTTACTGTTTCCAAATCGGCATTTTCCCAATCTTTAGCCTTGAGAAACTCATAGAGCTTTTTGTATCGCCCTTGTACTACTAAAATTGGCTCATTCAAATTATGGCTGAGAAGTGAAAAAGCGTGTTTGACGACATCCTCTACTGCATTGGCTTCCTCAACATCGGCTCTGTAAGATCCACGTTCAGACTTACCTAGCGACCTTCTCAACCGAATTAGATTATTTGCTAGCCTAGGATTTCCAGACACTTGGCGTGTCAAGTCATCAATAACTCTTCTCTGTGAGTCTCTTTCACTGATCCCTTGTTGATGTAGAGAGGTTAGGATCTCTTGAAGCTGATTAGTTGCGCCTTGCAAATCCTGATTGAAGTTAATCTGATAGGTTTGAACCTCCACATAATCACCTTGAACATAATTCCCACTAATCGATTCATTATAATTTCCACCATCTGTGTAGATGTGACGACTGTCTTCCACCCGATCATCTACTTCAATCAATGACTTAGAATAGTCGCTCAGTTCAAAATCTTGCGACAACTCATTTTCGCTCTCAAGCAATGATTCGTACTGATTGTCAAGTTCAAAATCTTGCGAAAATTGGCTCTCTTCCTCATCAAGCTGAGAATCAAATTTGTTCGCTACTAGCAGTGAAAATATACCACTTGCAATAGTAAGTAAATTGATCAAGAAATAAATTGGAGCTAACTTTCCACTCCGCACCAGCAAAAATCCAATTACGATCAAAATCCAGCCGCGAATATAGAATGACTCTTTTGTCTTGCTTAACAAAGCTTTTCTAAAAAGACCCAATATTCCTGGCAAATGTCTAGTAAATTTCATATAAATTAACTTTTGGGAATTCAAGATTCAAGGTAAGGGGATGCCCAAAAGTTGCAATGCTAATTTAACTACGACCACTGCTGCCTCGCCGACAATGCCATTAGCCGCCGCATCACTTATATAGTGTGCTAAATTGACTAACTTACTTTTAAAGTTGGGGTTCAACTGAACTATCTCTACTAGATTTTCAGCAGCTTGCTTTTGGGCATTTGACGGGCTATGTCCTTTTGTTTGTAGTTGACTTAGAGTCTGCTGGATTTGAATTGTGATCCGGGGCAAGCTTTGCGTCAAATCAATCGAATCAACTACAACACAGTTTTCGATATAGTTGCCACTTACCGACTCAATGTAATTGCCGCCACCCGTGTTAATAAATCGATTGCCACTCATAAGTGAAGTACCAAGCTAGCAAGCTGTTGTATGGTTGTGTGGACTTAATACTACATAACCTAACTCAATTGTGAGTAAAGCTGCGATTGAGACTCGCATAACGAGGTTGAGAGTGGTTTCTGACGATCTCAGCTAGTTTCATGCTTTATTTTTCAATATATTCAGCAATGAGATCTTCCATCATGCCTACCTTCGCAGTTCCATTTTTGAATGCTTCCTGAGCCGCAATAGAGCGCTGTAAAATTTCTTGGCGACGATCGGCAACGCGACGCTTTTGAATCAAGTTAAGCAAAATATCTTGTTCTTCCTCCGTGAGTGCCTCAACCAACTCAATGACAGTTTGAAAAGAGGAAGATTTTTGTGATGAAGTGCCTTGAATCATGATGAGTAGCTACTGGGCTGGGCTGATGATACTTAGTATAGAGCTGGCAGTTTGAGGCTTAGGGGTTAATCTCTGCTAAGAATTCATCCACAGCATCGTATTGATCGTAGTAAGTGACGTAGCGCAAAAAAGTTTCAAGGGGCAGATTGGGCAGGAGGCTGCTCCTTGAAACTTTTTTATAAACCTGATTTTCGCCAGGTTCTTGAACTGCCGCTTGATCTGCCCAAATAGATTGCAACTGATAAAGCTCTAAGACTCCATCTTCCCAAAACCAAACTTCGCTCACGCCCATCCGCCGATAAATTTCTAGCTTATCCACGCCGCCGCTGGTCTTGACCACTTCGACAATTAAATCAGGATAGGGCTTTCGAGTATCAAGATTATAGGATTCGTCAGGCTCCACCCGTGCTTCCAAATCTTGGCTCCCAAGCGTTGGACCACCCCGTTTATAAAACCGAATCTTTGCCATCCGCATGTAGGCATCGAGCAACAGCCCGATCGTCAATTTGAATTCTTCGTGTTCGTCTGAAATGGGCATTATTTCTAAAGTTTTATCCAAATATGCCAGCCTGAACTTTCCCAACTTGCTCAGGGCGCGATCGATTTCCTCAAGCTGTTGCCAGGAAACATGATGGATTAGGTTTGCGGGTTTGGCATGAAGCGGACTTAAAAGTTGTGTTGTCATAACCCATCCTTTATTAGTTCAACCTGCTGAGAGTAATTTTATCAAACCGATCCTCTAGAAAACCGTCCCATCACTCACAATCTGAATCGGCGGAGCGCCTCCGGGTCTTAGCTCCGCCGCTATTTTACGTCCTGCTGCCCATGTGCCGCCTTCTAGCACTTTTACCAGCGGTAACGATTGGGCATCCATGCCCAGCTTTTGCCGGATTGTGGCGGCAATGCGATCGAGCAAAATTATCGTCAACGATCGCCATTCCACAATTACCTCCGAGTCGGGCGAATGTACCTCTTTCAACACGCCCGGATGCTTGGGTTGCAGCAGCCCTAAATCCACGCATAATCCCCCGTTACGATACTCTGATAATCCTGTCAATTCATCCAAGTGAGTAATTTCTAAGCCCAGTTTTTGCAAAGGCTCTAGCAAAGAATAAGTCAGCCACTGGGAGAGTTTGTGGAACGGTACTAGTTGAGAGCCAATGCCGCGATCGGGCAAAGCAGAATGCATCCAAACATCGCCCATGTTGATATTATCTAGGACGATCCGACCTTCCCAAATGTCGCTGAAGCCTTCAAGAACTGCCTGAAAGACCTGCTGTGCTTCTAGTTGATTGGATTGCGACCCCTTGCGGGTATCTCGAAGAGCGCGCTCCACCAAGTAATTAACTAAGTACCCTAATCGAGGCTGTTCACTCGGCTGTTTCCCACAAATCGGCTGTTTACCAGAGAATAAATGAGGCGATTGGGATAAAACAGCACCTAAACGCTGCATCAGCTTCAGCCGTCCCGCGACACCAACTAAAGGATTGCGATCGCTCACTTGAAATCCTTCTGTTAACCTGGCTTCTGTTAAACCTTGCAATCCGGCTGCATCGGTTTGTAAAGCGTGAGGAGTGCTGGAGAAAGCGCCTTGTAGAAAAAGATGAAAACTAGCAACACCCAATCCTTCAGAACGCTGAAACGTCTGTCCAGTCGAGTCTTCTAGATATTGCCAGCTTGCGCCCGCGCCTGCATCTAATAGAACGCTGGGAATGACAAGATCAAACTTTGCTTGGGCTTTTTCTAAGGGATTTAATTGTGCTAGATGCTGATCTAAAAGTGCGGAGCGGGAAATGCCGCCTGCTTCAAAATGTCGCCAACGGCTATGGAAGGGAATTTGAAGGTTGGGGTATGCCGATCGCATCACTTCAATCACGTAATCTGCGGTGCGATCAAGTTGGGTGAGATCGAGATGGAAATGTTGGAGTTGGTTGTCGGTGGCTAGGGTGAAGAGTTGACCGCAGCGATCGCGGATGCCTTGGGGAGATCGGAGGTAGGCGATCGAGGGGTGCATGGTTTTTTGACCTTTATTTTTTGACCTTTAGAAGTGGGAATTATAGAAGTGGAACTTATTGGGTGCCAAATAAGCGATCGCCTGCATCTCCTAATCCCGGCACAATATAACCGTGTTCATCCAATCGTTCATCAATGGCGGCAGTGTAAAGCGGCACGTCGGGGTGTTGCTCGTGAAAATGCTTGATGCCTTCTGGGGCAGCTAATAAACAGACAAATTTGATAGAGGCTGGGTTAGATTCTTTGAGGCGATCGATCGCCGCTACTGCTGAGTTGCCAGTTGCCAGCATCGGGTCAACGACCACCATGTCTCGCTGCTCTACGTCTACGGGCAGCTTGAAGTAATACTCTACGGTCATCAGCGTGCCGGGTTCGCGGTATAGCCCAATGTGCCCTATTTTGGCGGTGGGTATCAGCTCCATCATTCCGTCTAGCAAGCCTTGTCCTGCCCGCATAATCGACACAATCACTATTTTTTTATCCGCTAACATCGGCGCTTTCATTTGAGCAACCGGAGTTTGAATCACCTCATACTTGAGTGGTAAGTCGTGGGTAACTTCGTAAGCTAGAAGGAGAGAAATTTCCTTTAACAGTCTCCGAAAATTTTGCGTATCGGTTTCCTGCTGACGCATCAACGTCAATTTATGCTGCACCAAGGGGTGATTAATTACAAATACTTCGGCTGCCATTTATACTTATATCAACTTAGGAGGGTATTACTTAAAAATATTCACTGGAAAACTCAAAACATCTGCTAAATAACAACTCTAGCAAGATATATTTTTCTGTACCCGTAGCTACTTTAGCCAAACAAGGTGACATTTAAGACGGGTCAATATCCGAACTCTAAGTGTTAGGATACAGCACATTTAATATCATCAGGGCGGCAGAATTCCTATGACAGATATTTCCATCAAGCTAAACTCAGAGCTAACTCGCTCGAAGCACATCATCTTAACATCTCACCAAAATAAGGGCGGTAAGCAGGTTGTTCCAATTAATTGGGGGGCGGCAGATCCAGGCGATCGCGGTCCCGTTATTGGCTCTCTGCGGAGCGCCAAGCACCGGAATGTGATTGGCTCTCATGCGGGTTCTTACGGGGTCTATCGAGCATTAGCGGTGGCAAGCGGTGTACTTGATCCGATGCACAAGGCAGACTTAACAGATACGTCTCCCATTGTGCCGTTGGGACCGCATCCAAGCTGGAGTGACCCTAGCAAAATTGTTTCCCTTGACCCATTTGGGGCGATCGCAGGTAAGCTGTTTGGCTCTCACTATTCCGAAGACTACGACATTCTGCCGACTATTGCCATCACCAAGGCGCACATTAATATTCCCGAACTCAAGCATGAAATTGACCAGGGACGCTTAAAAGTTGATGGCAAAATCCTCAAAGCCGATGGTAATTTAGTTGTCACCAAAGCGTCGATTGATCCAGTTTGGCACTTGCCTGGAATCGCTAAACGCCTCGGCATTGACGAGTGGGATCTGCGGCGAGCACTGTTCCAACAAACGGGCGGTATGTTTCCTGAACTGGTGACTCGCCCTGATCTACATGTGTTCTTGCCGCCTATTGGTGGTACGACCGTTTACAGTGTGGGAGATGAACAGGCGATCGCCGATCCGACCAAGCCGTTAGCAGTGCGGGTTCATGACGAATGCAACGGCTCAGACGTGTTTGGCTCTGACATTTGCACCTGTCGTCCTTATTTAGTTCATGGCATCGAAGTTTGCATTGAAACGGCGCAAGCGGGCGGCGCAGGTGTGATTGTTTACTGTCGCAAAGAAGGACGGGCATTAGGAGAAGTCACTAAATTCCTCGTCTACAACGCCCGTAAACGCCAGGAAGGGGGCGATCGCGCTGATGCCTATTTTCTGCGTACCGAATGCGTGGCTGGGGTGCAAGATATGCGCTTCCAGGAGCTAATGCCCGATGTGTTGCATTGGCTTGGCATTACCAGAATCGATCGCCTTGTTTCCATGAGCAACCTGAAATACGACGCGATTACCCACTCTGGAATTGAGGTAGTGCGGCGAATTGCCATTCCACCTGATCTGATTCCTGCCGATGCTCAAGTCGAAATTGAGGCGAAGAAGGCTTCGGGTTACTACTCTGAAGAGGACAGCTTGGCAGCAGTAGAACTGGCAGAGGTAAAGGGAAGGGATTACTAGCCCATCACAAAATAGTTAATATTAAAAACGGCTAGGTTCCTAGCCGTTTTTCTCTATTTAATATCATTGATTACCTGGGCGACCCCTTGCGGGTATCTCGAAGAGCGCGCTTCTAAATAATCACTGCTGTCTAATCTTGTCCTTGAGTAACAACACCGATTTCACCGATCGCTCTACCCGTTCTCCCTGCTCATTCAACTTGCCATAAAACGCCTTGCCGTCGTAGTAAAGCGATGAAGAACTACCACCATCTAAATTCACTGCCTTTTCCACTCCTAAAGTTTTCATAAAATCGGCAAGTTCCGCCAGCGTCATTCCAGAAGCCTCAAGAAGATCAGGTTTCTGCGCCACCATTACCCAGAGCATATTGCCATCCGGCATTAGCCCCACAGCCGTTCTGGCATTGCGCTGACGACTACCTAGTGGATCTCGAATCACCTGACCTTGTGCATCAAAAAAGCCTTCTTGTTCCAAGGTCAGATCAGGAAGCAATTGAGGTCCACCGCCGATCGCATCCACAATTTCACAATTGGCAGGCGACGGATCAAGATGCCGTGATAAATCAAATCTCTCTAATTGCTGACAATGGTAATAGCGAAGTTCAGTCCGATTGAGGAGGCGATCGAGATAGGGGAAAAGATCAGGATTGTCCATTAGCCGTTCATTTTGTCGTGGATCAGCAATGAGTTCTTTATTAAGAGTGATATAAGAAGTGGACTTTTGATTTACAGGATCAAAAAAGCCAGCGTTGAGAATGGCGATCGCTTGCGGGTATCTCGAAGAGTCTGCTTCTCTGCGCTGGGCAGACTGTTCCACTGTTTCTAAAGTGTTCGAGAGGGCAGGGATAGGGTGATTTTGAGATGCTTGTAAGGAGTCGCTAACGGTTATCAGTACTGTATGAACATCTGCATGGGGCAGCGAGTAAACCCGATATTGCGCTGTAGAGGAAGCGATCGAGAGGGATAGAGGCTTGGTGCTAGACACAGAAGAAGAGAAGGAAAGGGAAGGCGACAGGATGTGAAATAACAGCGCTAGAAGCACTCCTCCAACCCCTAGAACACAGCCTAGCATCCTAATCCTTCTCATGAGCTAACGCCTCAGAAAATCGGTCAATTTCTCACCCATTATCCTTAATCTGTTACTCATTCATCATGTCTTGATGAATGTTCTCGATAAAGTTAGGGCAGAAACAAGACATTCAATGATCGAAACAGAAGATAAATTGGTAGGCTAGTCTTAACACATCTTTCCGAACTCAATTAACATTAGGAAAGTAACATTCGCAGGAACACAACCATGCCTCCCGTTAAACAAAGACCACCTGCTTCGGTAGCCGTTTCTAAAGCCAATATTGAGCAAGCTACTTTGACGCTTCACGAACTTCCTCCTAAAACCAAGGATACTTGGTCGCTACGGGAAGCCGTTACGCTTTTGCAAGATTCCATTACAACTGCACTCGATCGTGGATACAGCTACGAAGAAGTCTCGACGATGCTTGCCGGGAAAGGAGTCGCTATTACTCCTTCTTCTTTGAAGCGTTACTTGGCAAACGCCAAAAAACAAAATGAGGGCGGTGCTAAGGCATCTACTGGCAAGCGTGGCAGAACGCCTCGCGCACCTAAAACTGAAGCAACAACCGATGCTGAAGCGGCAACCGATGCAGCAGATGCAGCAAATTCAGCAGATGCAACGCCAACCAAGCGTCGTGGTAGAGGTCCTAATAAACCCAAGGGCGAAGGTGAAGAAACCAAGCCCAAGGCAACCCGCAGCGCCGCTGCTCGGAAAAACACTGCCGCCAGTGGAACCACTAAAGTTGCTGCCTCAGAAAACAAGCCTAAAGCCGCTCGCACAACATCTACTCGTGGACGTAAGAAAGCAAGTAGTGCAGAGTGAGTTACTGAGCACTCAATCTCTCAGCTAGATCAAATAAAAAGCAGGCTGAATATATCAGTCTGCTTTTTTAGTGTGATGAAGAGGTGGCTGGTGAACTCTGAGAGCACCTATGTTTGACTTACAGTTAACTTACTAAATTGCAGTAGGAATATGCCGTTTAGCGATCGCCTAAGAGGTCAGCGGGTTCATTTGCGACGAGGGGTTGAACTTCAGGTCTGTCATATGCCAGGGCGATCGCCCGCCTGGGTTTTTTTGCATGGCGGACTGGGAAATCGGTTTAACTGGCGATCGCAGTACGAGTTCGCCCAAGATCATGGGTGGGAAGCGCTCGTCTATGACCTGGCAGGACATGGCGAATCGTTGCCTTATCTGCGCTATTCCATAGGGCGACATCGGCGGGATTTGGGGCGGTTACTGCATCGTTTCCACATCCATGCACCTGTTTTGTGCTGTCATAGCTATGGTGTGCCGCTAGGACTGGAATGGGCGCAACGACATCCTGTTAAGGCGCTAGTGCTGATTGCAGGCGGAACTCATGAGCTTGATCCGTGGTGGGAGGTGCCGCTGATAAAATTTATGAGGAGGATAGGCAGGTATGCTTTTCGCGTGCCATTGCTCCAGACGTTAGCTGCTAAGCTGACGAGTTCTCATCGGCATTCTACAATTCAGCAATTTTTTGACGAGTCTCCCATGCCCGTTAATCACCATCCCTATCGGGCGTTGGAACTTTTTTGGGGCTATAACTTTTTTGCTCGAAAGAAGACCGAGCAATACCGCAATATTCCAACATTGGTAATTACTGGCGCGCAAGATCCCACCTTTACCTATGCGATGGGTGAGGCGCTGGCGGCACAGTTCCACCACAGTCAACATCTCCATCTGCCTGAAGCAGGTCATGTTTTGATGGCAGAATTTCCAGAAATCATTAATCAGGCGATCGCCAACTGGATTAACCAACTTTAGCTAAAATCATCGCAGCCGTTGGTAAAGTTCGTAACTTCCTAATAACGTCACTGCTATTCCTAACGGCAGTAGATAGTAAATAGCTCGATATGCTAGTAAAAGACCAAACAAAACCGGAGACGGAACACTTTGGGAGAGCAGTAGTAACATCACAGTTTCAAAGACTCCTAAGCCTCCAGGTACGCTGCTAATCACGCCTGCAAACTGCGCCAAGAGGTAAATTCCAAAGAACGCGCTGAAAGAGATGGGGGAGGATATGGGCAGTAGGACATAAAATACTGTTGCTGCTAATGTCCAATCTAATGATGAAACAAGTATCTGTGCAAGGCAAAGTTGAATGGGTAAGCGGGGAATGGCGAAGGTTTTGCCTTGGAGCGTTCCTTTGCGGGTATCTCGGAGCGACGATCGCCCCCAAGATTGCCCCCACAGTCCATTCAATAGCAAATAGCCTACAATAACGAGCAAAAATCCAATGCCAATGGGCTGTGTGGTGGCGAAGGGCAGGTGCAAAATAGTGGGTAGGGCGATCGGTTGCCATACAAATAAGATGCCTCCCACAACAAATAATCCTAGCCAAAAGCTCAGGTTACAGAAGGCGATCGCCTGCGTAATTTGCAAGGGAGACAATCCCCAAGCCGCATAAAAACGATAGCGAATGGCACTTCCGCTTAACAGTGCAAAACCGACACTATTGCTAATCGGAATGCTGGTCACTGCTGCTAAAGCTGTTTTGAGATAAGGCAATGGATGATGAATATAACGAGCCGCTAGAGTGTCATATCCTGTAAAAACCAGGAGACTGAGCCAGGTGAGGGCGATCGCCCTTTGCACTTGAGGTTGGGGAATAGCGGTGAGATTGCGCCAAATTTCGGTGGCAGAGTAGTTTTGCAACTCTTGGTGAATCACCCAAAGAGAAGCCAGCAACAGGGATATGCCTACGAGCGCAGGCAGGAGAGTTTTGAGGCGGGTCAGCATGGGGAAAGCTTCAGAATTAGCTGCCAGGTTTGAAATAATCGAGCAAGCGATCGCCTGAATCTACCCGCCCCAAGCCCACCAGCACATCAGGCAATGCCGCCAAACTGGGGTAGATGAGATATCGCGGCTCCCAGCGGGGATGGAATTTTTCTTTGTACTCGTGTAATCCTTGAAAGCTGTAAAACTGTTCTAAGTGTTGCGAAAGATAACGAACGCCTTTCTCTAGAGGCAGCGATTGTTTAGAATCACCCACACCTGATAGAACAGACAATCCCAGGTTGAAGCCACCATAACCCTTTTCCTTAAACTTTTGGAACATGCCAATAAATAGAAAATCCATCGTGCCATTCTCAATTTCAACCCGGTGGCGCATCAGGTCAATAGTAATTTCGTTTAACTGATATTCTGAAATCACGTTAGCAAAAGCACTGATGGTTCCCTTGGGCGTGCGGATGGTGACAATTTCGCAGTCTCGCAGATAGTGTTCGTCAAACCACCCGACTGAAAACCGCTTTTCTGAGCCTTGCACCAGATGCAGCCACTCATTACTGACCTGCTTGAGTTCGTGCAGCATTTCAGCAGAAATAGGCGGCGCATGAAACTCGATCTGATGCCCTGCTTTAGTAAGTTTGTTGAGCGGTGTTCGGAGGTTTCTTCCAGCTTTGCCCTCTAGCGTAAAGGTTTGCAAATCTACGATCGCCTCTTCTCCAATTTGCAATGCCTTAAACCCCAACGACTGATAACACTCCAGATCATCAGGTAAGGTTTGGTAAAAAACCGGATGCCAATCGTTTTGGGCACAAAATTGTTGAAAGCAGAAGATGGCTTCAGCCCGATCACCAGGCGCACCAATGGGATCACCCAGGGCGATCGCCGTTCGTCCCTTAGCGACGTAAGCAATCACGGTTTGCCCAGAGGGACTAAAGTAATAAACCTTGTCGCTCAACAGCGTCAATTGTGCCAAAGACGATCGCCCATACTTTTCCACCAGTAACCGCGCACGCTTTTGTTCTGCCAAACTTGCACCTCGGTGCGACAATACGGGGCGTAGCAGCATCACGACCGCATACCCCAAGGTGACAACGCTGATGATATAAATCGAATTGACAAAGTATCGACCAAAGCGCGTCGTTGGCTGTAGCCCCGCATTGTCATCGGTAAAAAATAAGGCGATCGTTTGCATTAACGCCGAAGTTCCATTGAAATCTACGGAGTAATGTCGATCTAATAGATAAAAACCCGTTGTTCCGTAGGCAAGGGTAAAGAGTAGCGCTCCTAATAGAATTTTGATTCCCTGAGCGATAGAGGGGCGATCGGACTGGGCTGTAAAGAGATGCCGCATTCGTAGGAGTAGGGCAATCAATATTGCCGAGAGTATCCCTTCTTCGTAGTCCCAGCCTTTGATGAGATGGTTGACGATCGATAGACTAAGGAGGGCGATCGCCAACAGCCACGCAACCCGCTTACGACGTAATAAATTAGTTGCCAAAACCAGCAAGAAAAAGCCCGTCAGTGCAGCAAACAAATGTCCACTGGCACGCGCCTCAAAAGGGAAAATTTCCTTCAACCAGTGAATGCGATTCGGCAGTCCGGGGGTGACTGCCGAAAATAAATTGACCACTCCCACTAATCCGGTCAGCAGAACGACTAGCCAAAGTGCAATGCGATCGCGCCGAGTCAACATGATTACATCTCTTATTTATACAGAATTTATGTAGAAGGAACACTCGCTTTTTGAAACTGCTTTCCGACGTAGCTCAAGGAGTCATATAAATGTTTATGAAAATAATTCCAGCCAATATCCGCGCCTGTTAGCCCGTGCCCCCCTGGAAACGCAAAAAACACATTAGAAACCTTAAGAGCTTCTAGCGTCTGATGAAACTCTTGGGTCGAGTCCAGCAAATCGGTATCATTTTTTCCAGCATCTAAATAAATCTGGATGCCTTTTAATCGTTCAGCAGGCAAGGCTTTAATAAACTGGTTTGGACTATTTTGTGAGCCACTACTATCGGTAAAATAACCGCTGTGACTGAAGAAAGTTTTGAACTGATCCGTGTGCCGCAACCCAATGTTGACCGCGCCCCACCCTCCAGAGGAAATGCCGCCCATTGCCCAAAACTGTGGTTGCTCTAAAGTTCGGTAGCGCAACTTAATTTCTTGCACTAATTCAGAGCCTATTAAAGTTCCGACTTTGCCATTCTCACCATCATAATACTGAGGGTCCCAGAGCGGACTAGAGCCTCGCTGATCGTTGCCGTCAGGCGTGACAAAAATGGTAGGGGGTAATTTTTGACTGGCGTAAAGATCCTTGAGAATAGCCGCCATTCCATATTTATCAATGTAGGCACGGGCATCATCATGTCCGCCGTGCAGCAGAAAAATGACCGGATAGCGGCGAGTCGGATTTTGGCTATATCCTGGCGGCAGTGTGACTCCGTAAGTGCGTGTTGTTCCCATAGCTTGACTTTTAAATGTTTCAAGCTGAAAGGTCAATCCTTCTGCCTCCATCTGTTGCGATGATGCCACCACAGGCGGATCAAATTGAGGCGCTCCTGCAATGAATACGTACCAATAGCCTACGGCTGCCACTGTTCCAATTCCAGCCAACGCTATCCAAATTTTTGTAAGTTTCATGGCATTCACGGCAACGCGGGATTCAAGGATGGTTGCAGATAGAGGCTACAGGACTATGCCAGTATGATGAATTTTAGATGACAGTGAGGTGGCGATCGCCCATCAAAATACAAATATAGGTATTAACTCAGTGTAAAAGCTCGTCAGACAGCGCCCCAAATCGATACCCTTTGCCATAAACAGTATGAATTAAGGGCGGTTCTAGCTCAGCTTCAATTTTGCGACGAAGCAACCGAATCTGAGCTGCCAACGCATTGCTACTCGGCTGTTCATCTTCCTTCCAAAGATATTGATAAATCTGCTCGTGGGTTAACACCTGGTTAGGATGCCGCATAAAATATGCCAAAAGCTGACTCTCTTTATCTGAAAGTTCGATCGCCCTTTCCTGTCGATAAGCAAGCTGATTCTCAAGATCAAGCTTGAGATCGTCGATTTGCAACAGTGAATGAAGGGCTGAAGCAGGCGGCGATGGACGACGCAGAAGGGCACGCACACGGGCAAGGAGTTCGCGTAGCTCGAAGGGTTTGATCAGGTAGTCATCGGCTCCTGCGTCTAAGCCTTGCACGCGATCGTCTAGGGTATCTTTGGCGGTGAGGAAGAGGACGGGGGTGTTGTTGCCAAGCGATCGCAGTTCTTCACAAATCTCTAGTCCGGTCTTGTAAGGCAGCATCCAATCTAAGATCAACAAATCATATTGCTTCTGCACTGCCAAAAGACTTCCTGCTGCTCCATCATGGGCGATATCGACTTGATAGCCTTCGCGTTTAAGAATGCGGCTGAGGGGTTCGGTGAGTTCGGCTTCGTCGTCTACCAGGAGGATTTGCATTCCTCTAGTTTACGCGTTAGAGGATGAGGGGCGATCGCCTTTCCGCTGTCTCAATCCCAAAAGTTCTAGGGACACTTATAAACGTAAATTACGGTAAACCAGACGAACATTCAAATGACTGAAACAAAAATGTCATTTAGCACTATGAAAATAAAGAATTGACTTTGAAAAACGGATAGTAGTGTACTTATGTCACCATCAGAACAGTTTGCAAGGCTGCTGCATCCAGCCTATTTCGACCTGATAAAAAAATTCCATTTCACTGTACTGATTCGGCTTTGCTACTGAATGCCGAAATTAAAATTGAGAAACGGCATCTACAGCGCAGCTAATTAAGTATCAAAAGATACAAAATAGAGACTTGAGACTTTTGAGGAGAGGCGATCGCTAAGAAGCGATCGCCTCTCCTCATGCTTTTGCTTGGTCAATTACTAATCACAAGGAGAATGATTATGCCTTTAGTGAGTATGTTCAAAAACGATCCGAATCTAGGATCTGTGAATCAATTTGTCATGCTGTTGCAGCGATTTTTAGTGATGAATAATGTTCTCCACCGTAATGCAGCGGGTGCTGATCCAGTCAATGGTAAGTTTGATGATGCAACTGAGTCGGCTGTAAAGAAATTTCAAAAAGATATCGCCAAGATTACTGACGATGGTGAGGTAGCGGGAGGGACTTGGGCAGCGATCGCGGGTGTTTCATACGCTCTCGCTTCTGTTTATCCAACTAATCCAAATGATCCTTCTACTAAGGAATTTCCCCTACTACGGCATGGTGATCAAGATTCTGTAGTGACAGTACTCCAACGGTTGCTGGTTGAATATTCTGGAAGCCTACCAGGGCAAGAGTTCATTCCAGCGGGAATTATCACCAAGCAGGATGTTCAACAAAGCAATGGTATTTTTGACGATAAGACAAAGCAGGCGGTGGAAGCATTCCAGGCAAACCGAGGGCTTTCGCTTGTTGATGGTGAGGTTGGCTCTGACACTTGGGAGAAACTGTTGTTTCCGAAGGGACGGCATTAGTGCGATCGCATTACTTCTAAGAGAAGTTGGTCTGAGATGGATGCGTGATGTCTGTCGTTAACGCATCCATCTCAGAAGAATTGTAGGTTGAGTACGGTGCAGCGGAACCCAACCTATAATTCAAGCTTAAGTGGTTACTGACTCCTCGCTTTTCTTAGATTTTGCCTCCAGATTTTCCAACCGACTTTTAAGATCTTGGTTGTCTTTTTTGAGTTGGTCTAACTCCTCCTGCATCTTTTTAGTCGCTTGATCCGATCCGGCAGCTTTTTGCACTTTTTGGACGGCTTCCTCTGCCATGCGACGAACGCGACCATCAGGGGTTTGACTGGCGATCGCCCTCAAAATGGCGATCGCTTTGGTCGTTTCCATTTGCCCCAGTGCAATCACAACCGACACTTGCGTCATAAAAAATGACTCGCGCGCCAGATCGTTTAACCGATTCAGGATACGCTCTACACTCGTTTTAGATTGCCCTGAAGAAATACTTCCCAGTGCCCGAATTGCCGCGAGGCGGAGAGGTTGAGGCGTTCCTGCAACCGTGTTTTCGAGAATCAGCGCCAGAGCAGCTTCTGAAGTTTTGAGTTGGCTGAGTCCGGCGATCGCCCCACTTCTAACGGTTTCGTTCCAGCCTGCTCGTTGTTCCAATACGTCTTGGAAAAGCTGGATAGCTTCGTCTGCATCCGTCTCGCTGCTGCCCAAAATGCTACCAATGCCAGAGAGTGCCGAGGCTTCCACAAGGTAGCTAGCATCGCCCTTTTCAGCAATAGGTTTCAAGGCTTGGTAACTGGCAGTCGTTTTGAGCTTGGCGATCGCCCCAACCACTGCCCGCCGCACTCTGGCATCTGAATCAGCAAGTCCTTTCAGCAATCCTTCAAACGCCTGATCTAACTTGACGGTCGCCAGTTGTCCTGCCACTTCTGCCCGAACTCCCCAGAAAGGATCATCCGTGAGCGCCACGGTGAGCGCTTTGACGGCTTCCAGTCCGCCTTTTTTTGCGAGGGCGATCGCTGCATCAATCCGCGACAGCACGTCTGGATCATGCTGTAATTGTGCCTTCAGTTCGGCGATCGGATATTCCAGCTCTACCGTTTTGAGGAAGTGATTGCCTACGTCAAAGCTAACGAACTGAGGCTTTTCTGCTAATGGAAAATAGAAGGTTTGTTCGCGCTCATGAATACGGACGGTGAATGTTTGGGATTTAGATTTTTCCGTATAACCAAACCCGATCGGCACCTTCAGATCAAACAGTCCGCTACTGCTGCCGCTGCTATTGCCATTGGCGTTACCGTTGCTCCCCTCTTTCACCTGCGTTTGCGTCACGGTTACTTTGGCAAGGCTGCTGTCGCCATCCCAAGAGTACGCCACCTTGTAGTCAGGATGTCCGCCCCGAAAGACATATTGATCAAACAAGAATTGCAGATTGCGCCCCGTTGCAGTTTCGATCGCCCTCAATAAATCAATCGTTTCCACTGTTTGATGAGCGTTGTTTTGCACAAAGGTTTGAACCGCCTTGAAGAACAATTCATCGCCCAATTCTGCCCGAATCATGTGGTAAACGCAGGCTCCCTTGTCATATATATGGCGATCGTACAGCTCGATCGCCTCTCGATAAACATGAGTCACCATGGGGCGACGATACCGAGAACTATCTTCTGCTAAATAATTCCGAGCTTCACCCAAGCGATAGTAAGCCCCGTCATCTTCGCTATACTCATCCGTTACCCAAAGAATTTCAGCGTAGGAAGCCATGCCCTCTTTAATCCAGGCGTGTGACCAATGTTTGATCACCACTAAATCGCCAAACCATTGATGGGCCAGCTCATGAGCCACTAATGATTCTGAATTGCGATTGTCCAGCGCTGCCCGTTCGTCAAGCAAGCAGCGATCGGTTAACAGCGTGGTAGATGTATTTTCCATGCCGCCAAAGATGAAATCGTTGACGCAAACCTGCGCGTATTTAGGAAAAGGATAGGGATAGCCAAACGCCTTGCTAAAAAACTCAATCATCCGAGGCGTTTTACCCATGGTGCGGAGGGCATCGTCTGCGCGCGATTGCTCCACATAATAAGTCACAGGTTTACCCTGCCACTCTTCCTTAAACTCGGCAAAGTCGCCCACAGCCAGCGTCATCAGGTACGTTGGATGCACCTGTTTTTGTGACCAGTGATAAATGCGATCGCTCCCTAAGTCCTGCGTATCTACCAACTCACCATTAGAGATTGCCATATATGGCTTGGGAATACGCACCCGAATCTCAGAGGTTGCCAACTGTCCCGGATAGTCGAAGCACGGGAACCAATAGCGAGAGTCTTCATCTTCGCCCTGTGTCCACACTTGAACTGGCTTGTCAGGATAATCGTCATCAGGCGCAATAAAGTAGATGCCGCGCTGAGGTTGTTCGACCTGGTAATCAATGGTAACTTCTAAAATCTTCTCGGCTTGAGTTGCTTGCCCCAAGTTAATTTGTAGCTGTTCGCCATCGTAATCAAACGTTTGCTCAACACCTGCTGCTTGCACTGAATTTATCTGTAGGTTCACAGCATCTAGGGTGAGGCGATCGATGCCATCGCGCACAGGTTTAATGCGAATGTGGCAGGTTCCCTGATAGCTCTGATGGGGAATATCTAGCACTAAATCAAGGAAGATATGCTCGACTTGTCCAGGGCGATCGGGATTGTAATGGGGGCGAGAACCCGGTAATTCAAAAGATCTGCGTCCGTTATTGTCGCTATCAAAAGAAAGATTTGGCATGAGGAGAGAAACCCAGAATATGAAGATGCCTCTTTAAAGGAGGCTTTGGCAGCTATCCCTACAGATTAACAAAGGGAAGGCGGCACACCAGGTTTCATGCTGATTTTCTCTAGGGAATTGCGTAATCAAATAGAATTGCCCGCTCCTTGTAAAAAACATTAGGAACGGGCAAACCTATTCAGCTCTCAGTCAAAACTATAATTAGAGTGATCCAGAATAAAAAAGATCCAAGGTTAGCTCGACTTGTCACAGATAGAGACAAACCACTTGGTAAGATTCGGCAGACGCTGGATCTGCTGCTCCACGGCTATCATTGCCTGTTGGGTGAGTTTAATGCCTG